>JAMJQL010000139.1 GCA_023554245.1 Gemmatimonadota bacterium | reverse complement strand
GGACGACTACTTCAAGACGGCCGAGTTCTGCGCCATGTGTGGCCCGAAATTCTGTCCCATGCACAACCTTCGCGACGTGGACTGGGACGAAGTGCGGGAGCTGGCGCGGGCGGCGAAGGTCGCTGCCCCCGAGGTTCCTTCCCCCGGCTGACGGTGGCTCACCGGCCGACCCTCATGCCCTTGACTGCACGAGCCGGTCCGTTGCAGGCGTCCTTGAGACGCTGGCAGATTCAGTGCGGTCTGAGATAGTTGTTTCACGGAGGAGACGCGTGGGGGTGACGTCGAGCAACGTCGTCCCGGATCGAAGGAGGTGCCGGCTTTGCGTTCTGTTCGCTTCGGACTTCTGGCGGCGGCCATCTGCATCATCGGCGTCTCGTTCGGCATGTCGCGAGCGCCGGCCGGGCTGGATCCGACCACCGGATGCCTGGAGGAGACCATCGCGCGATTCGAACCGGTGCTGGCCTGGCACGCGCGGCACTACACTTCGCTGAAGGCGAGAGACGTGTACAAGCTGCTGCACCAGGCCGTGGCCGGACCGGGCCACGCGATCCGGAATCCCGACATGGCCCGCGGCTGGCTCGAGCGGGAATGGGACTCTCTCGGCATGCCGCTCGAGGGTGAGCAGGTGCTGGAGCCGCTGTCCGGAGACGGGCGCCTGGTGCGCCTGAACCTGCGTCCATGGCGGGCGGCGGGTCGCGACCAGGAGCAGGTCTTCGATGCCTTCCTGCGCACGGCAGAGGTGATCGCTCCCCCCGGCGATTCCATCCGGGCCCGGATGGACGAGATTCGCGCCTGCCAGACAACGCTTTCAGGAGCCGCCGGACTCACCCCGGGGGAACTCGGTTCATTCTTCGATGAGAAGGCGGAGGAGGGATATCCGGCCGTACACCACTCCGAGGAGTATTCGAGGGCCCACGCACCTGCCTACCGCGTGGTGCTGAGCAATCTCATAGACTGACCCGGCGCCCGCGGCCGGTCCCGGTCTCATGGGCGCCGCAACCAGAGGTCACCGGACGGCGTCTCAGAACGGAAATCCTACGTCGATCTCGACCCGCGGCCACTCGGAGAAGTCCTCTCCCGCGACGGTGAGGGCGCCCGATCCGAACCGTGTCCAGGCGCCGAGGGTCACGCCCCAGCCCCAGAAGAACGCATCGTCGTCCCAATCCCACTGTTCCGGAAGAGCCGCCGTGTTCCCGCGAACCTGGGCGAAGAAGTCCGACATGAATTCCCATTGCAGTCCGAGAGTGGCCGCCTGCAGGTAACGGCCCCGTTTCTCGTTGACGCCCAGACCGTAGAACGGGAACTGATGATCTCGGTACAGGTCGTACTGCTGTGCGCCCCCGACGAAGTAGAGGTAGTTCAGCGGAATCGAATCGCCGTCGGTCGCACCCGCCGTCAGACGCGCGAGAATTCCGATTTGACCCGAGATCGGCATGATGCCCTGCGCATCGACGACCTGCTGGGAGAAGTCCCCATCATTCGAAATGCCGGCTGTCCACAGAGCTTGTCCCTGCAACGCCCATCCACGTCGGGGAAACCGCGCGCGGTCCCAGCGATCCACTCGAACCACACCCGCGACGGTCCAGAAATCCTCGTCGCCCGCAAGCCAGTCTCGATCGTCCGGCGCTTCGTCGATGGCGAGGCTCTGGAAACCGCCCTCCACGCCGACGAATGCGCTGTAGCCGAAGCTGAAGCCGGCCACGCCGTGGATCAGGGTGGAGCTGACATCCGGCTCTGCCACCGACCGGCCCATCTCGAAGATGTCAAAGGGCATTCGCCTACTGTCGAAGCGGAGGGCAGCAATCGGCGCCGCGGACCAGCCCCACCGTTTGCCGAATTCGGCCGCGAACCGGGTCTGCTCCCCGAGACGCACCTCTCCCCGGGCGAAGGAACCCGGGAACACCAGATTGCGGAATCCCGCGCCAAGCAGGAGAGAGGCCTTATAACGGCTGTCGTAACGGTACGAGACTCCGAGACTGTTCCGATTCCGTTCGCGTACTTCAACGGTCAGGTCCATAAGATCGGATTCACCGGCTGCGCCAGCCGCGGGCGTCAGGCGGTACCAGACGCTTCGGAAGAGCCGCGTGTCGTAAAGGCGACTGATGTCCCGGTCCATCTCGGCGGCCGACACCAGATCCCCCGGCTCGACCTCCAGGGTGCGGTCGATCGTCGCACGATCGACCCGTTCGAGTCCCACGACGTCGATCGACGCGATCCGGACCGGGCCGGGCAGTGGATCCAGCCGGGCACTCACCCGGTCGCGGATTCCAGTATCGGGCGCAACGGGGAGTCCGAGGCGGATCAGGGAATCCAGAACTGCCTCGGCCGCCATGGTCCCATACTCGATGATCTCCTCCGAGCGGTCGAAGCCCGTGGAGAGCGAACTCGGAACATCCGGCACGATCAGTACGTCGCACAGAGAGCGCTGGATTTCCGTGCTCTCCCACATCCGGTAGGCGATCGTCTGGTTGAGGATCTCGGCGAGATTGCTGAGGCTGTCCTGTGACGACAGAGGCTCCGATACGTCGCTGCAGATCAACCAGTCGGCGCCGAGATCCAGAGCATCCTGCGCAGGTAGATTCCGTGCCAGGCCCCCGTCGATCAGCAGACGCCCGTCGATCTCGACCGGCGCGAAGGCGGCGGGAATCGAGAGACTGGCGCGGATCGCCCGGGGCAGGTATCCGGAGCGGAGCGGCACGGCCTCGCCGGTCTCCAGCTCCGTGGCCACGGCACCGAAGGGCCGGGGAAACGCCGTGAAGTCCGATTCCGCGTGTACCGACCAGGTCAGCCCCGTCAGCACCTGTGAAATCCGTTGGCCCTCGATGAGACTCGTGGGCAGTTCGGGCACTACGCCACGCATCGGGATCGAGAACAGCAGTCTTCCCTCTTCCCACTTCCGCTCGATCGTCAGGTTGCGCCGCTCGGGAGTGTCGCTGAGCACCCGTTGCCAGTCGAGGTCAGAGGTCACCCCGCGCAGTCGCGCCGGAGAGTATCCGATGGCATACAGGCCGCCGATGATCGAGCCCATGCTGGTTCCGGTCACGATGTCGATCTGGATCCCGTACGCCTCGAGCGCTTCGATGACGCCCACGTGGGCAAACCCGCGTGCGGCCCCGCCACTCAGAACGAGGCCGACGTGGGGAGGGTCATCGTCTGAAGCCACGGCGGAGGAGGGCAGATTCTCCTGACCGGAGGCCAGTTCGGGACCGGCGGCTATCATCAACGCCGCCAGTGCTGGAAATCGACCGCCGAGCACTCGGGCGCGCACGCTCAGCGGGGCGAGCCCGAGGATGGCGCCCGCGCGCTGCCGGGAGGCGGGGGTCGCACGCCCGGTGGAGAAGCCACGCTGCCCGTGCCTCCCCGTGCGGGCGCCCGGGCGTCCGGAGTTGCGGGAGGGTCGCCGCCGGCTGCCGGCGATTCACCTTCGCACGGATCGGCGTCGCAAGGTGGCGGCCAGGGCACGTAGATCGGAATCCCCACCGGGTAGAGGATACCGGAGTGAAGGCCAGAGGCACCTGTGGATGCATCTCCGGTCGTCGAGGCGGCGGTCGTTCCGCCTGGCTCGGTGGCAACCGTCGCTACTACCTCGGGGCGAATGCCGAGAGCAACCACCGTTTCGTAGGAAACGCAGCCGCACTCCACGAGGCCGCGCTCGCCCTGGAACCTCGTCAGCCCCCGTACGGTTCCGTCATCCAGGCGACCCGTCCAACCGATTCCGACGTACCCCGCCTCCCGCAACGCCGACTGCAGAGCACGAATTTCACGGGCTTCGAGGTCGCGGATCACGTAGCGCTGCCTCTCTCCCGTCGCCGGGCTTACAGCCTCGACGACGCGAATCGACTCCTGTGCTCGGGCCTGCAAAGGGGACAGGCAGAGCACGCAGACGACGAGCCACGTCACGGCCCCTGCAGTTCTCACCCTGCTATCACCAATCACCGATCTTTCCTTCCCCTGCGGAGTCGGACATCGCGACCGCTCGCCCTCCAATGCAAGATGCACGGTTCGGGCTCCGGGAGAAACGATCGGACCTCGGATTCAGGCGCGAAGGAAACCCACCCGGTTGGCAGAACGGCGAATCTGACCTATCGTCGGTCTGTGGATATTCGAACCAGGCTCGTCTTTGCGTTCTTCGCCGTCACGATCGGCAGCTTGCTGACCTTCGGCTATCTCGCTCACGGTATCGCTGAGCGACTGATCGGTGCCGGCACCATCGACCAGCTCGAGAGCCTGGCAGGGTCCGGCTCGGATGCCCTGGAGGGCATCGTCGAGGGCTGGCAGGAGCGCGTACAACTGATCGGAAGCCGCACGCAGCTCCGCGCGAGTCTCGACGAATACGGAGCTACCGGCGATTCCGCGGCACTCGCTGTCGTGCAGAGGATTCTCGACGACGCCGTCGTGTCGGTTCGCAGCGTGGCAGCGATCGCCGTGTACGATCGGCGTGGAAACCAGCTGACGGGAGCGGGAACCGCCAGGAATGCACCGCCAGAGTTGCTGACCCCGCGATCCACCGCCTCTGGATCGCAGTCCCCGCTCTTTCTCGAAGCGATGCCGTCGGGCGAAGCGTATCCGGAAATCACCTACAGCATGCCGCTTCTGCAGGAGGGAAGGCGGGTCGGGTTTCTTTTCGTCGTGCTCAACGGCGACCGGCTCGTGGAACTCACGACCGACACGACGGGCCTGGGCAGATCCGGCGAACTGATGGTCGTCGCGCCGGATCCTTCCGGCGCGAGGACGTTGCACCCGGTCCGTCATCCGCTGGATGGATTCAATCCGGAGGGGCCGATCCTGCTCACCGGCGAGCAGGACCCCGCCCTCATGGCACTGAGTGGCGTGAACGGCGTCGAACGTGAGGGCCTGGAGGACTATCGCGGACGTTCCGTCTGGGCTGCGACCCGATTCCTGCCGTACACGGGCTGGGGCCTGGTCGTGAAATACGATGCGGATGAGAGGCGGGCGGGAATCGACGAATTCTGGGACGAGATGATCGCTCTCGCTCTGGCTCTCTCCGGAATTGGTCTCCTCGTGGCGTTGTTCCTGGGCTTGCGTTTCGCGGGACCGATTCATGACCTCGCCGAAACGGCCAACCGGATTCGCGAGGGAGATCTCTCTGCCCGGGCTCCCGTCAGACGCGAGGACGAGATCGGCGTGCTGGCACGCACTTTCAACCAGACCGCGGATGAGCTTCAGCACCGTATGCTGGAGCTTCACGAATTCCAGAAATTTTTCGACGTTTCGCTCGACCTGCTTTGCATCGCGGGCACGGACGGGTATTTCAAGCGAACCAATCCGGCATTCACGACTGTTCTCGGCTGGTCGGAGGAAGAGCTGCTCAGCCGGCCCTTCCTCGACCTCGTGCACCCGGACGACGTGGTTGCGACGACGGAGCAGATCGAACGACTGGCCGAAGGGCAGCCGGCGATCTCGTTCGTGAACCGCTTCCGGCGTTCCGACGGCTCCTGGATTTACCTGAAGTGGAATGCTTATCCCGAGGAGGAGTCCGGCCTCATGTATGCCGTCGCACGTGAGACCTCTGCCCGGCCGCAGTCAGACGCCTGATGGACCCGACGCTCCTCATCAAGCTCGTCGGTGGACTGGTCTACCTCCTGCTCGGTGGAGATATCCTCGTCCGGGGCTCCGTGGCGCTCGCGAGGCGTTTCCGCGTCTCGCCTACGGTGATCGCCCTGACGGTCGTGGCATTCGGAACTTCGCTTCCGGAGCTGGTGGTCGTCGTGCGGGCGGCTCTCACCGGGTATCCGGGTCTCGTTTTCGGCAACGTGGTCGGGAGCAACATCGCCAACGTCCTGCTCGTGGCCGGAGCCGCCGCGGCCGTATACCCTCTCTACTACGGCGAACGCTCGATCCGGCGCGACACCCTGTTCATGCTCGCGGCGACGGGATTGCTCATCATACTGTCGATCGGCGGATTGCTGGGGCGATTCGATGGGCTGATCCTCCTGGCGGTGCTCGCGGCGATCACCACTCTCACCGCGAGCGAGGCAGCCCAGGCTTACCGTGACTCGGAACTGAAGACGCCGATGGAGTGGGTGCTCGGACTTCCGACGAACCCCTGGATGATCGCGCTCTTCATCGTCGCGGGCGCCGTGGCGCTTCCGATCGGCGCGGACCTCGTGGTCAACGCTTCTGTTCGGATGGCCGAGAACCTGGGTGTCAGCGAGACGATCATCGGTCTGACGATTCTCGCAATCGGCACTTCGTTGCCCGAGCTCGCGACCACCGTCGTGGCCGCCGTGCAGAAACGGACCGAGGTCGCCGTCGGCACGATCGTGGGCTCGAATACGTTCAATCTGCTGGCGATCATGGGCGTCGGCGCGGTACTGAGCCCGTTTCCGATCGAGATCCCCCGCGAGTTCTTCATGATACACTTCCCGGTCATGCTGGGAACGGCGCTCCTGATCAGCGTGTTCGTGTGGCTGAGGCGCCCGATCGGGCGTATGGCCGGTGTCGCGTTTCTCGCAGCGTACGCCGCCTACCTGGCGATGCTGGCTGTGCGTACGGTCGCGGCGGCGGGCTGAGGAAAGAAAAGAAAAACCCCGGCACTCTCGTACCGGGGCTCTTCTTCCTGAGAGGGCGAGACTCCCGTCATCATCCACCCTTCGTCATCGTCCGCTCACCACCCTCAGCCGTCTCGCGTGCCAGCTCCCCAGCGGCCCCGCGTTCCATCGATCCTCGTGCGTCGTTCAATCCGCGAGTGCAAGCGTCTCCAGCGATCCGAACCGCACGTTCAGAGCGACTCTCACCGACGCGGCACCGGCTGGCGCCCCCTCGATTCGCGCCAGGACCGCCGCGCGGTCTTCGACGCTGAGCACCGGCGACTCGATAAGTTCGCGGGCCTCGCCGACGAACTCGCGCTGCTTGCCATCGTAGTCCTCCGCCACGGCGATGAACGCGGCATCCACGAAGGCGTTCGCCGCCGTCAGCACGTCACCCGTGGCTTCGGCCACTTCCGCCGCATCTTCCATCGACCGCCTGGCGGCTGCCAGTTCGCCGGCATGGAAGTACAGCAGGGCCGCCCGGCTGTAGCCGAAGAACTGTCCGGCATCGTTCTTCTGCAGGTTCTCGGCTGCCTGCCGGTGCAGATCGGCTGCCTCGCCCCAGCGTTCCGGGAGCTCGTACAGGTCGATCGCCTGCTGATGCAGGCCCGTCTGCAGCACGTTCACCTCGATCGCCGGCAGCTCGTACATCGGCCGGTCCTGCGCCTGTGCGACACTCGCCCCCGCCAGTCCGGCGATCATGACAGCTCCACCCAGAATCGTCCGCTTCCTCATCATCCACCCTTCCTTCCGATTCGTCCCCACCTGCGCCGCCGGCCCCCCGGCCGGCCCTGCCGTTCGTCTCTGAACAGAGCAACGGCCGTGCCACCTGCTGTCATATTCGCTAAAACATTTTCATCATTGTCGTTACACCGATAGTCGAACGCACGCCGATGAACGAGGTCTGTGCGGCAACGGGATCCAGTGTTCGGATACGGACAGTCGTCGGGCGCGCCGACCGCGGCGATCGGGCGAGTACCTTGTGCCGGTCGAGTCCTCGACCCGAGATTCCCTCGAGGAGCGGGCAACGACCCGTCGCAACGGCCACCCAGCAGCACCGGAGCACCGATGGGAGCGCACAGAATCGCCTTCGCCGCGGGAGCCGCCTTCGCCCTTCTCGCACTATGCGCACCGCCGACAGGAGCCCAGACCCGGGATCCCTACGATTCCGGAGGCGTCCTGGGTCCCGACCAGGCAGCCTACGACGCGCTCTACTACGCCCTCGACGTGCGGGTCGAGCCGTCCGACAGCACGATTGCCGGGGCACTCGTCCTTACGGCACGCCTCGAGTCTTCCGCGGACGCGATCGGGCTGGACCTGGACCCGCTCCTCGAGGTGCACGCCATAACCGTCGGGGCCGGGGCCGAACTCGAGGCGGCGGCATGGACTCGAGACGGGGGGCGGATCACCGTCCCCCTCCCGGGTGACCTTCGACCGGGTCAGATCTTCGCCGTGCGGGTCGAATACGGCGGGATGCCGCGAGTAGCCCCCCGGCCTCCGTGGGACGGAGGATTCACGTGGGCCCGGACGGGAGACGGCAGCCCGTGGATCGCCACCTCGAACCAGATGATCGGGGCAGACGTCTGGTGGCCCGTCAAGGACCACGTTTCGGACAAGCCTGATTCGATGTCGATTCGCATCACCGTACCCGAGCCTCTGTTCGTCGCCACCAACGGCCGGCTGCGCGGCACCTCGCAACCGGAGCCCGGCTATACTGCCTACGACTGGTTCGTGTCGACCCCGATTTCCACCTACAACGTCGCCCTCAACATCGCACCCTACGTGCAGCTGGACACCACGCTCACGAGCCTGACGGGGGAGACGTTTCCAATCTCGTTCTGGGTCCTCCCGGAGGACGAGGAGAAGGGCCGGGTCCTGTTCGACGAGATCGTGGACCAGGTGCGATGGTTCGAGATCGAGATCGGTCCCTACCCCTTCCGGGCCGACAAGTACGGGGTCGCCCAGACACCCCACCTC
The DNA here is from genome assembly GCA_023554245.1 of Gemmatimonadota bacterium. GTDB lineage: Bacteria > Gemmatimonadota > Gemmatimonadetes > Palauibacterales > Palauibacteraceae > Carthagonibacter > Carthagonibacter metallireducens. The sequence continues at coordinate 7,682 of JAMJQL010000139.1, read as the reverse complement.
GGCATGGAGCACCAGTCGATCATCGCCTACGGTGCGAACTTCTCGAACGGAGCGATGACCGGGGGTGTCGACTGGGGATTCGACGCTCTGCACCACCACGAACTGTCGCACGAATGGTGGGGCAACATGGTCACGAACGCCGACTGGAAGGACATGTGGATCCACGAGGGGTTCGGAACCTACATGCAGGCCCTCTACGTCGAGGACCGGCAGGGCATCGACCGCTATCACGACTACATGAACAGCTTCTCCCACAGGATAGGAAACCGAAAGCCGGTCGCGCCGCGTGAGACCACATCGGCGCAGGAGATCTACGACGGCCACGACATCTACTTCAAGGGCGCCTGGGTGCTGCACAGCCTCCGGTACCTGATCGGCGAGGATGCCCTGATGCTGGCGCTTCGCCGGATGGCCTATCCCACGCCCGAGGCCTGGCGAGCCAGCGACGGTTCACAGGTCAGGTTCGCGGACACGGATGAGTTCGTGTCGATCACGGAGGAGGTTTCGGGCGAGGAACTCGGCTGGTTCTTCGATGTCTACGTTCACGAGGCCGAGCTTCCGTCACTCGAGCTCACCCGGGCGGAGGGAGAGTTGCGACTGCAGTGGAGCGCTCCGGACGACCTGCCCTTCCCGATGCCGGTGGACGTGCGGATCGACGGCAATACCCGGAGGGTGGAGATGGCGAACGGGCGGGCCGTGGTGCAGGTCCCGGCAGGTGCCGAAGTGGTCGTCGATCCGGACCAGTGGATCCTGAGAAGCCGATAATCCGACTGAGGCCGGTCCGAAATAGAGCCGGCCTCAGCGCTCCCGCCTGAGCAGCGCGAATCCGACCTGCGGCCCCAGCCCCTGCCCGTGGGCCAGGGTGATCCAAAGCATCGCCAGGTTCTCGAGGAGGGAGGCAGCGCCGATCCCCCCGCAAGCCACGGGCTCGAATCCCAGCTCCCGGGCGAGATCGGCGACGATAGCGTTCGCGTCGGAGTCATCCCCGCACAACGGCATCACCAGACGCTGTTCACCGTAGGCGGGATCGGCCAGGTTCGCCGCACCTGTGGTGTTGAACGCCTTGACGATCCTTCCGCCAGCGGCCCACTCCGCGACCTGCTCTCCGCCGGACCGGCCGCCCGTGTGATCGAGACCCGAGAGATCTGTCAGGAGCGGATTCGTGCAGTCTACCAGCACCCGGCTTCCGAGCTCGCCCAGACCCCGCACCGCGGTTTCCGTCCCATGCCATGGAGTAGCCAGGATGACGACTTCGGATTCCGCAGCCGCTTCTCGCGGCAGACCGGCCGAAACGCCGTGTCCGGTGGCCGTGACGATTCCCTCCACCCGACCCGCCGAGGGCGTGCGTGAACCGAACACCACCTGGTGCCCGATCTCCGCCAGCCGTGATCCAAGGACCCGTCCAACGCTTCCGGTGCCGACCACTCCGATGCGCATGGTTATTTCTCCTTCCGATCAGGCGCCGAACTGCACGCCCTCATACACCGTCAGGCCTCCACTGTCGCGAGCGGTCATCTGCGGGAGCCCGCGGCTCTCATAGCTCCAGGCGCAGCCGTAGTCTCCGTCCCGGTTCAGAGCGACGAACTTCTCACCCGGCATGAAATCGAGATTGAGTCGTTCGTAGCGCCGGCGGATCATTTCGAGCGCGTCCTCGCAGGCCTGCTGCGGCGTTCGCCCGGCTCGCATCCGCTCGACCATGAAATAGGAAGCGCAGGACTTGATCACGTCCTCGCCCCGACCGGTCGCGCCCGCGGCGCCTACGTCGTTGTCGACGTAGAGTCCGGCGCCGATGATCGGCGAATCCCCCACCCTGCCGTCGATCTTCCAGCTCAGTCCGCTCGTCGTCGTGATTCCGGCCACGTCGCCGGAGGCATCCACGGCCAACACGTTCACGGTCCCGTAGTGGAATGCCGGCTCCCCCCCGATCCGGGCTTCCGCGCGGTCCCTCAGGTGGTCCGGCGGCCCCCAGTCGTCGCTTTCCGAACGGTTTTCGCGCCATTCCAGCCACCGGGCGCGGGATCTCTCGGTCATCAGGTCTTCCTCTTCGAACCCGAATGACTTCGCGAGGGCCAGGGCGCCGGGCCCCACCATCAGCACGTGATCGGTGCGCTCCATCACCAGTCGTGCCACCGAGGAAGGATTCTTGATCCCCTCGAGAGAGGCGACTGCGCCCGCGTTGTATGTCGCGCCGTCCATGACGGAGGCATCGAGCTGCACGACACCGTTCTCGTTCGGCAGACCTCCGTATCCGACGGACGTATCCTCCGGGTCGACCTCGATGACGTTTGCGGCGAGCTCGACGGCGTCCAGTGCGGAGCCACCGGCGGACAGGAGCTCCCAGGCCTGCTCCGCTGCACGCTGTCCCGTCTGATTCGAATGACTCGTCACCAGTATGGGCACCCGTCCGATCCCGCCCGGGTTCGAGCGGGCCTCGAGTCCGACGGCCCTGGCGAACAGTGCGCCAACTCCCACGCCGGCCGTGCGGCCGAGAAACAGACGGCGGTTGATGGCTCGGGGCATGCAGGTCCTCCACCAGTGGTTGGGATTGCGGTCGCGCCACGGTATGCGGCTTCGATCAGGTCCAAACTAGTCGGTTCCATCCGGCTCGCACACCCGCATCGGGGGCGCCTCCCCGGAAGCCAGCGCTTATGTTGAAGCGGGCGCCCCCGACCCCATCGGCGACGCAGGAGCGAATGAACTGGAATCCGGAACTCACCGAGCTCACAACGGCTGCTACAGATGCCGTTCTCGCGATTCTGTCGATGGTCGCGCTTGTCGCCGTCCGGCGCAGGCGGCCGGCGGACCCATGGAAGGCGGACCTCTGGTCGTGGATGCTCGGGCTGCTCGCGGCCGCCTCGCTGCTCGGAGCGATCGCCCACGGATTCGCGTTGACGGAAGGCACCACAGACCTCCTGTGGCAGCCACTCTATTTGTCGCTGGGTCTGGTCGTTGCGCTGTTCCTGGTCGGGGCGATCCGGGATGACTTCGGTGAACCGGCAGCGCGACGTGCGCTTCCCTGGATGATCGGGATCGGGATCGGTTTTTTCCTGGTGACTCGACTGGTGTCAGGCAGTTTCCTGGTCTTCGTCGCTTACGAGGGGGTCGCGATGCTGGCCGCACTCGCTCTGTTTGCGGACGCGGCGATCCGGAAAGGCGTTTCGGGCGCGGGGTTGATGACCCTCGGCGTGGGCCTGAATCTCGCAGCGGCCGCCGTGCAACAGAGCTCGGCTCAGGTATCGATCGCAGGAATTCCTTTCGACAACAACGGCCTGTTTCACCTCGTACAAATGGTGGCTCTGATCGTGCTGACCGCTGGCGTCCTCCGGGGCCTCAGCCGGGCTCCTTAATCTCCGGCGCCTTCAGCGACGCGAATTGATCGATGACGCGGAAATCGGTCTGAAGTCCCTGCACGGCCTCCGCGCGTTGATCGATCCGGTCTTCCCGCAGGTTCCCCAGAAACGCGGCGGCCCTGGCCAGATAATCGACCCTCTCCGGGGCAATCTTCATCAGCCGACAGCAGGTGGCGTCGACCGCGACCGGATCTCTGCCCATCGCGATCACGCCTGCCGGGCGCGGCTCACCCTGGATCGGCCCATTTCCATCCATGCCGACTATGCCATCGACGATCGCGAATCGATCGCGTGGCGCGAGCGTGGCGTTGATGTCCAGGATGCTGTTGCCGATCCCGGCCATATGCAGCGCGTTCTTCGGCCAGCCATATACGCTGCCAGGCACGATGCCGAACATATTCTTCATCGAGAGAGTCACGCCGGCCCAGTGGTGGGTTTTGAGCTTCGGCATCGAGACCAGCAAATCCGTATCGAGCAGTGTGTTGGGAAGATAGAGTGACCCGAGGTCACCGAAGCGGCCGAGCAGCGGTACCCGCGTCACGTCGTCCAGGTTGAGATCCACGAAACGTGCGCCGGTGTCACGAAGAACCGGGCCCAACTCGGTCTCGAGCAGGAGATACTCCGTATCGCGCCGGTGCCCCGGTCCCTCACCGACGACGACCTCGGCCGCACCCGCACGGCGAAACGCCTCGATCGCCGCGTGGACGACCAGTGGGTGCGTGTTGATCACACCCGCAGCATCCACTTCCACCAGGTTGGGCTTCAGGAGAACGCGTCGGCCCCGGACGTGCAGCTCCGGGAACTCGCCCAGACCACGCGTGAGGAGATCCGGCAGGGTGCCGTCGTAGCGGTCCGCCGCCAGCACGACCACCTCCGAACGTTCCCGCTTCGTGAACGCCTCATCGTGCCACGGTCTTCCGGCGGAGGCTTTCTCCGTTCGGCAGCCTGCCACGCCGATGGCTATCGTCGCTCCTCCGGTCACTCGCACGAACTCTCGCCTGTCAGGCATCGGCTGTCTCCTCCACCCGGGGTACGCTGGCACCGGGGCCGGAGAGTGTCGCACCGGAGCACGCGAGGAGGGAAATCGCCGCAGCACGAGTCGTCGGCTCGGGAAACCCCTCGCTCCACTGCGCCACCAGGCGATCGTGGAGCGGGCCGGGATCGGTTCCCGCTTCCTCTGCCACGAGAATCCCCAGTGCCGTGGTGAGGCGAGAGACCGGCTCGTCCAGCATGCGAGCGAGCGCTTCACGTCCCTGCACCACTGCCTCTTCCGATCCGCCCGCACCAAGGGCCAGCAGCGCGAATGCGGTCGTATCGGGATACGGCCACAGGTCTTCCCCGTGCGAGTAACCGAGTCCGTGGTTCCAGCCGCCTCCGGGACAGGTGCGATCGCGCAGCAACGCTTCCCCGTCGGCGATGGCCGGTTCCAGTGAATCCGACTCGATTCGTCCGCTCAAGGCCCGGAACAGGAGCAGCGCGACCGCAGTCGGTTCGACCCAGCCCCACATTCCCTCCTGCCAGGGCCAGCCGCGAAGTCGAAGGTCGATCTCGAGTGGATTCTGACCCGGATTCCAGCGAAGCCACATCCGGGTGCGCCACGAAACCCGCTTTCCCGGGTTCGCCAGTAGCCAGCGTGCACCCGTCACCGAGCGCTCGATCAGGGTCTCCTCACCGGTCGCCGCCAGGGCGAGACCTGCGACCGTCGTGCCGAAGCCGCCATCGCTGGCAAGATCCGACACGGGCCAGGCACCCGTCGGCTTCTGCCGGTCGAGGAGCCATTTCGTCGCTCCCGCGAGAGCCGGGCCGATGACCACGGCGTCGACGTTCGGAGCCAACGCCGTCAGCGCTCGGAACGCCCAGGCCGTAGGCTCGGTCGCCGATCGGCCGGATTTGACTGCCGGCCAGCCACCATCCGTGTTCTGCCGAGCGATAAGGCGTCGTGCCAGTTCTGTCGCGAGCTCCGGGATGAACAATCTGGCTCCTGGTCAGGCTGAAGATTCCGAGTGCACTTGGCCGTGAAACCGGTGATCCGTACGATTCACGAATCGCAAGACAGCGATCGATTCGCGATCACACACAGACCATATCATACGGGGAGAGGCAGGGTTCGGACCATGAAATACCGCCTGCTGGGTCGAAGCGGCCTCAGGGTGTCGGAACTGGCGCTGGGTACGATGACCTTTGGCGAGGAGTGGGGCTGGGGCGCCTCGATGCCCGAATCGAGGCGCATGTTCGACGCCTTCGCGGAGGCGGGTGGGAATTTTCTCGACACCGCGAACCGCTATACCGAGGGCACAAGCGAGCGCTTCGTCGGAGACTTCATCGCATCGGACCGGGACCACTGGATCGTAGCCACGAAGTACACGCTCTGGACGCGGCGCGAGGATCCGAGCTTCAGCGGCAATCACAGGAAGAACATGATGCGCGCCTGCGAGGCGAGCCTCGAGCGCCTCGCGACCGACTATATCGACCTGTACTGGGTGCATGCCTGGGACTTCACCACGCGCACCGAGGAAGTGATGCGGGGCCTCGACGATCTCGTCTCCTCCGGCAAGGTGCTCTACGTTGGCATTTCCGACACGCCCGCCTGGGTCGTTTCACGGGCCAATACGATCGCGGACTTCCGGGGCTGGTCTCCCTTCGTGGGCCTGCAGATCCGATACTCGCTGATCGATCGGACCGCGGAAGCCGACCTGCTGCCGATGGCGCGCGCGCTGGATCTCGCCGTGACCCCCTGGAGCGTCCTCGGGGCTGGAGTTCTGACAGGGAAATACAGTCGCGGAAGCCAGCCCGAGGAAGGGCGGGCGAAAGAGGGAGCGGCCCGTCGCGAACGCAATCTCGAGATCGCGGAAGCCGTCGTTTCGGTCGCCGAGGAGATCGGGTGCACGCCATCGCAGGTCGCGATTTCCTGGGTCCGTCAGCAGGAGGGCGTCGTCATTCCGCTTGTCGGTGCTCGCAACCTCAGCCAGCTTCGTGACAACCTCGGTGCGCTGGACGTCGAGCTCGACGCAGATCAGTTGGAACGGCTCGAGGAAGTCAGCCGGATCGATCTCGGATTTCCGCACAACTTCCTCTCCGACCCCAATATTCTCGACATCGTCAGCGGCGGGACCTGGGAACAGATCTCCAACCACAGGCCCGGCAAGGTCTGATGCATCACGAGCCCGAACTTCCGCGGGAGGAGAAGACCGAATGAACTCTGGCGCCGCACTCGTGGAAGCCTATCTGCGCGTGAACGGATACCTGATGCTCGATGAAGTCCCGCTGGTGCTTCCGGACGAGGAGGCCGGTGGCTACCGCACCCTGACGGACCTGGACATCATGGCGGTCCGTTGGCCCGACGTGAAGATGGGCGCCCCGGACGCCGAAGGACGGATACTTCAGCCCATCGACACTCACGAACTGCTCGATGTCCCGGAGAACGCCATCGACGTGATCATCGGCGAGGTCAAGGAGGGACGGGCGCACCTGAACCGCGCGATCCGTTCGCCGAAGGCCCTCCGAATGGGCCTCGAGCGGATCGGCATCTGCAGCGACCTCGAGCTCGATGCCACTGCCGAAGCGCTGTCGGAACAGGCAGTCGTCCGGTTGGAAGCGAGCCGTCCGGCCCGCCAGGTCCGACTCGTGGCATTCGGCATAGGAACGAGCCGGAGGACGGAGACCCATTACGTCATCTCCCTTCACGACGCGCTGGAATTCGTCGAAGACCTGATGCGCCGGGCACACGAAGTTCTGCTTCCATCTACGCTGTCCGACCCGGTGCTCGGACTCCTGCACCTGCGGAACAAGTTCCGTTGATGCAGACGGGGCGGGCCACAGATCGTGGACCCGCCCCATAGTCTGTCGTCGTTTCGACTCGACCCTTACGGGTTGATCTTCTCCTCCACCGCTTCCCGCACGTCCTTCACCCGACCCTGCAGGCCCTTGAGCTTGAAGGAAAGGATGACCTGCAGAATCCCGAACAGGACCATGAAGGTACCGATCAGCCACACGACGCTCACCGCGCCCGCGCCGGGTCGGAAGAAGAGCATCAGGCCGAACAGGATCGCCAGCACACCACCGACGAAGAGCACCCACTCCCCTTCGACTTCCTTGCGAATCTCCCAGCCGGCCATGATCTGGAAGATCCCGCTGAGGATTGCCCAGGCGGCGATTACCCAGAGGAGCGCCATCGACGTGATCCCGGGCCACGCGATGGCGATCACGCCGGCAGCCATGCTCACCAGGCCGGCGAGCGCGTACCAGAACCAGCTGCCCAGCTTGCGGCCGAACACGATCATGGAAGCGCCATCGACGATCGCGTAGGCGGCGAACAGCATCACCAGTGACCAG
>JAMJQL010000138.1 GCA_023554245.1 Gemmatimonadota bacterium | reverse complement strand
TTCTCGATCGAAGCCACTCCTTCGGCCGGATGGATGCAGAACTTCGTCACGCCGACGAGGTCGTCGCCGTGTCCGAGGTCGAACACGAGCTCGGTCAGGCTGGGACAGAGAGACACGATTCTCATGCGAGGAATCTACACGCGCCGGGCCGGGTCGGCCCATCCCGTAGCTGATGTGCCCGCCGACGTCCGCCAGGGGTCGACGCCGACGGGCACGCGGGCCCAGGACGGCCCGGCAGGTCAGTGTGGCGCGGCCTCCGTGGGAACGCTCACGTCGGGCAGCGGAGTATCGGCCGTGTGAGGCGGTAGCACGGGGTACTCCACCTGAGGCTGTCGCCCGGTCAGGGTCTCGAGAAATGCCGTGATTGCCGTCACTTCGTCCGTCGTCAGGACGGCTCCGAGCTGCGCCGATCCCATGATCGACACGGCCTCTTCGAGCGACCATACCTTCCCGGAGTGGAAGTAGGGCGCGGTGATCTCGATGTTTCTCAGTGAGGGCGACTTGAACACGTACTGGTCGGCCTCGGTGTTGGTGACGCTGAAACGGCCGAGGTCGCCCGCCGGTCGGATCTCTTCGGGCGGCGCCTGGACGACACCGAACGAAAAATAGCCCTCTCCACCGAAATTCACGCCGGCGTGGCAGGCGGAGCAGCCCTTCGACACGAAGACCTCGAGCCCCTTCACCTGCAACTCTGTCATCGCGGCGTCATCCCCTGCCAGCCAACGGTCGAAGGGAGCGCCGGGCGTTACCAGGGTGGCCTCGAACGCCTCGATCGCCCGGGCCATGTTGTCGAAGGTCACCGGCTCGCCTTCGCCGGGAAAAGCCTTCGCGAACAGGTCACGGTACTCGGGAATCGAGCGCAGCGTCGCGATGGCTCGATCCGGATCGCTCGCCATCTCCACCGAGGCCTGGACCGGGCCCTTGGCCTGCTCTTCCAGATCTGCCGCACGGCCATCCCAGAACTGCGCGAGATTGAACACCGCGTTCAGCACGGTGGGAGCGTTCCGCGGTCCCTTCTGCCACCCGTGCCCGATCGAGGTCTCCATCAGGTCTATTCCGCCGAGCGACAGGTTGTGGCAGGTGTTGCAGCTGATCAGCCAGCTGGAGGAGAGCCGGGGCTCGAAGTAGAGCATCTTTCCGAGCTCGACCTTTTCGTCGGTCAGCGGATTGTCCGCCAGCTCGGGCGCCACGGCTGGAACGACCTCGAACAGCGCTGCGGCCTGTGCCCGTATTGCCGGTCCCTCTCCGGTGATGACGGTCTGAGCCGGTGACGCAGTCGCCTCGGGTTCCTCTCCGTCCGGCGCTCCATCTCCGGCCCCGGAACAGGCCGCCGCCGCGGATCCTACGGCCAGCCATGCCAGCAGTCTGAGGCTCTTCATCTCGTTCCTCGTTCAGTTCGAGTGCCGTATCCCGTTGCGCCGGGTCACGGTATCACCAATCGTGCCACAGTTCGGTTGGAACGCGGGGCGACTCGGTGCCCGTGGAGCTCGTTCTCCAACCGCCTAACCGGCTTTCAGGCAACGGGTTCCGGGCGCGGGCGCCGTCCTCGTGGAGAAATCGTCCGCGGAGGCGCCGGGTGGTTCGGTCAGCAGGCGGGCGATTCTGGAAGGAACGCGCCATATCGTCCCGACCCGGCGAGGGACGAGGACCCGGACCGCGGAGGGAGCGGGAAGGATCGGGAGGGGATCGAGATGTCCGCCATGTACTCCACCTGCCTGTTCTGTAACCGGCCATTGGGCCGGAACGAGATCATCGAGTCTTTCCCCGTCGGACGACGACTCGCCTTCGATGAAGAGCGGGGCAGGCTCTGGGTCGTGTGCAGAAGATGTGAGCGGTGGAACCTGTCGCCGCTCGAGGAGCGGTGGGAGGCGATCGAGGAATGTGAGCGGCTGTTCCGCTCGACCCGGCTGCGGGTTTCGACCGACAACGTCGGGCTCGCGCGCATCGCCGACGAACTGGAACTGGTGCGGATCGGGCGCCCGGTCCGCGGAGAGTTCGCGGCGTGGCGGTACGGCGACCAGTTCGGAAGGCGCCGGAAGCGCGCCATCATCTACACTACGGCCGGCGTCGGGGCACTGGGCCTGCTCGCGGCTGGTGGCGCGGCTGCGGGCATCTCGCTCGGCGGCGGATACTGGGGCTTCTCGCAGCTCATCCAGGGAATCAACAACGAGCGGACGGCGGCGCGCCTGCGAGACGAGTCGGGAGAGCAGGTCCGGGTGCAGCTCAAGCATCTGCAGCGCTCCAGGCTCGTCCCGGCCGACAATCCCGACGGGTGGGAGCTGCACGTCCGGCACACCCGGGGCTGGTCGGCAGGCATCTCCACGGGAGACGACGAACTGATGATCCTGTCGGGACCGCCCGCCATTGCAGTTGCGGGCAAACTGATGGCCCGGGCCAACCGGCGCGGAGGGAAGAGGCAGACGATCTCGGAAGCCGTGCAGAGGATCGAAGCGGTCGGACACCCGGAGGCGTTCCTGCTCGAAGCGACCCGTGAAGCGGACCGGCTGCGCGAGGAGAAGGCCAGGGGAAGCGAAAAGAAGCGGAAGAAGACTCAGGCTGGATCGCTCGCCGGTCTGCCGGGCGAGATTCGTCTCGCGGTGGAGATGGCGACACAGGAAGAAGCGGAGCGTCGCGCCATGGAGGGCGAGTTGCAGATTCTCGAGGAAGCATGGCGGCAGGCCGAGGAGATCGCGGGCATCGCCGACAATCTGCTGATCCCGAAGTCCATCGAGGAGATGCTGCGGCAGGAGAAGCGCAAGGCGGGTATCGATCCGGGCCCTGTGGCCGAGACGGGCGAGGATGAGGAGGCAGGATCTTGAAGGACCTCAGGGTACGGCTTGTGACCCCGGCGGACGACGGGGCCCTCGCGCGCATCATCCGCGAGGGAATGGACGAGTTCGGAATCTGCGTATCCGACGAGGTCCCGGATCCGGAGCTTCGATCGATATCGGCCGCCTACGGGGCTCCGCGGTCCGCCTACTTCGCGGCCGAGTTCGAGGGCCGGGTGCTCGGCGGTGGAGGGATCGGACCGATCGAGGGCCAGCCGGAGGAGGTCTGCGAACTGCGGAAGATGTACCTGGTTCGAGATGCTCGTGGTCTCGGCGCGGGGCGATGCATCATGGAGGCCTGCCTCGACGCCGCGCGGGATTCGGGATACACGAGGTGCTTCCTCGCAACGCTGGAGTCGATGGAGCGGGCGCGGCGTCTCTATGCCGGGTTCGGATTCCGCCGCTCGGCGCACCCGCTCCCGGGCTCGGGCCACCTCGGCTGCGACACCTGGTATTCACTCGATCTCTGAGGCCGGCCGCCCGCAGCGCGCCGGGCGAGCCGATACCGGTCCGGCGCACTCTGGCGCCCGCCGACCCGACCGGGCCAGTTTGCCCGGATTCCATCCGGTATCGGAGAGATGCATGAGCCTCGAAGGACTTCTCGCGCTCGGATTCGAGCCCGCGGGTGTCGAGCCCACGGTCGTCGAGGCGGGCAGAGCGGACGCCGGATACGTCCTGGCGCTCGAAAGACCGGGGATGGGCACGAAGATCGCCCTCTCGCTGCGAGCCGATTCGCCGGATCGCGCCGACACGGCTGCCCGGGAGGCGTTCGCGCGCCTGGACCGCCTCACCGCGTTGTTGAATCGCTACGATTCCGCTTCGGCGCTCTCCACGCTCAACGACGCCGGCTCTCTCTCCGACGCCCCACCGGCGCTGACCGCGGTCGTGGACCTGGCGCTCGCCATCGGGCGCGTCACGGCCGGAGCCTTCGACCCCACAGTCGCGCCACTGGTGAACCTGTTCGGCGGCGGAGAGCCACGCGTGCCGCCGACGGAGGTCGGGCTCGTCATGGCTCCCGGCCGGCGTCAACGTCCAGATGCCGCTCCCGATCCGGCGACGCTGGCCGAGGTCCGGGACCTGATCGGACGGGAGTACATCCGGCGGCAGGGACGCCGGATCGGTTTTGCACGCCAGGGCATGAGCCTGACGCTGGACGGCGTCGCGAAGGGGTGGATCGTGGATGCGATGGCGACCGGCCTCCACGACGCGGGGATCCACGACTTCCTGCTGGACGCCGGCGGAGACATTCGCGCGCACGGCCGACCGGAGCCGGGGCGTCCCTGGACGGTGGCCATTCAGGATCCCGATCTCGGTGAGGACTGGCCCGATGTCATCGCGCTGCACCGAGGGGCGGTGGCCACCTCCGGCAGTTACGAGTTCTACTTCGACCCCGGTCGTACCCGCCATCACATCGTAGCGGGGGGCGACGCGAAGTCACCGAACGAACTCGTGAGCGTCACCGTCTGCGCCCCGGACGCGGCGACGGCCGACGCGCTCGCGACGGCGGTATTCGTACTCGGCCCGGATGCCGGGTCTGCATGTATCGAGAGCATGTGCGGCTGTGAGTGTCTGCTGGTCACCCCGGACGGGGACCGGCACCCGACCTCGGGCTGGGCGGCCCTTTCCCTCCAAGGCAGGTGAACGATGGCGAAGTACCCTTACGACCCGCTGTCTCACCCCTACGGCCTCTTTCAGGTCACGGCCCTGGTCGCACTGCGGTTCGCGATCGGGTGGCATTTCTTCTACGAAGGACTGTCGAAGATCACGAATCCATACTGGACCTCGGCCGGCTACCTGGATGCCTCGCAGGGCTTCGCGGCCGACTGGTTCGAGTGGCTGGTGACGGACCCCGGTCGACTCGCCCTGGTGGACGCGCTGAACAAGTGGGGGCTGCTGATCCTGGGGCTGCTCCTGATGCTGGGCCTGTTCACCCGGACGGCGACGGTGCTCGCCATCGTCCTGCTGGCGCTCTACTACATCGCTGCGCCTCCCTGGGTCGGATTCGAATACAGCTTCCCCCAGGAAGGAGCCTACGTGATCGTCAACAAGAACCTCGTCGAGCTCTTCGCGCTCTTCGTCACCCTGATGTTCCCGACCGGTCGCCTGATCGGGCTGGACCGGCTGATCTGGTGGTATCGGAATCCCGCGCCACCCGAACCGGTCGTAGCGGACCAGTACGCTTGAACTCGAATCGGTCGAAACGGGAGACCATGTGATGAACGACGATATCCGGAACGAATACGGCGGGGCCGAGGACGAGTTCGAAGGACGAGAGCCGGGCGGAGATACTCCTCTCGATTCGCTGGAGGATTCTTCCTCGCAGGAGAGCGGGGCCCCGGAGTCAAACGAGGCGGCCGGTGATGCTCCCCCCGACGAAGAGATCGAAGCCACCTCCGGCATGAAACGCAGGGACGTGGTCAAGGCGCTCGCGACGGTCCCCTTCGTGGGCGCGCTCGGCTACGAGACGCTCCGGAAGTACTCGATGGAGGAAGACCGAAGCGAGGCAATCGCCCGTGAGGTGGGCATCGAGCTTGAATCGCCGGCTTTTTCGGAGGAGGCGATCAGCCGGAGCAGCCAGACGATCCGGATCGGGATCATCGGCAATGGCGGCGAAGGCGAGTCGCTGGTTCGGAGTCTCGGGTTCGCTCACCCCGAGTGGATCCAGGACCGGCGCACGAACGCGGCGGAAGATCCTAAGGACAAGCACCTGCAGGAGTGGCTCGCGCAGCAGGATCTCAACGTCCAGATCACCGCCGTGTGCGACGTGTTCGACATCAGGGCCGAGCGGGCGATCGCCGCTTCCACCCAGCCGCTCCGGCCCGGAGGCGACACCCGCAATCTGAAGCCTGCGAAACGGTATCGGCACTACGAGGATCTCCTCGCCAGCCCCGACGTGGATGCGGTCATCATCGCGACGCCCGACCACCTTCACGCCACCATCACGATCGCGGCTGCTCGTGCGGGCAAGCACGTGTACTGCGAGAAGTGCATGACCCGCACCTTCGAGGAAGTGTTTCCGATGGCGGACGCAGTCCGCGAGTCGGGCATCGTCTTCCAGCTCGGGCACCAGAACCGGCAGCTCGAGAGCCACGAGAAGGCGCGCGAAGTGGTGGCGAAGGGTCTGCTCGGGCCGCTGACCCTGGTCGAAACCACGACGAACCGGAACGATCCGTGGGGCGCCTGGGTGTGGGACATTCACCCCGAGGGGAACCGGAGCACGATCGATTGGGACCTGTTCCAGATCGCGGCCGGCAACCGGGTCCCGTTCAGCCTCGAGCGATTCTTCCGCTGGCGCTGCTGGTACGATTACGGCACGGGCCTGTCGGGAGACCTGCTGTCGCACGAGTACGATGCCGTGAACCAGATCCTCGGGCTCGGCATTCCCGCGACCGCCACGGCCTCTGGCGGGATCTACTTCTTCAAGGACGGACGGGATGTGCCCGACGTATTCCAGGCCGTGTTCGAGTACCCCTACCGCGACCTGACTCTGGTCTACAGTGCGACGCTGGCGAACGGCAACTACCGCGGCCAGAAGTATATGGGTCACGACGCCACGATGGAGGTGTCCAGCGGCCTCAAGGTCACGGTGGATGGCTCGTCCACCCGGTACGCGGAGATGCTCGAAGACGGAACGGTCAGCCCGCGGCGACCGATGCTGACCTACCAGAGCGGCTACAAGGGGCTCGATGCGGTCACCACGGCGACGCAGGAGTATTTCGCCAGCCGCGGCCTGATGTTCACCTACAAAGGTGGCCGTCGCATCAGCACCTACTACCTGCACCTGAAGGAGTGGCTGCAGGCGATCCGTGACGGAACGCCGGTGAGCTGTGACATCGAGCAGGGGGTGCAGGAAGCCGTGACCTGTCACATGGCCACGAAGAGCTTCCTGGAGGGCCGGAGGGTGACGTGGGATCCGACGTCGAGGCAGATCGTCTGATGCGTTCGGCCAGGGTCCAGCTCGGGCTGATGATGTTTCTGCAGTACGCGATCTGGGGCGCGTGGGCCCCGGTGCTGTCGTCGTACATGCTCAACGATCTCGGGTTCAGCGGGTCCGAGGTCGGCTGGATCTACGCGCTCCTTCCCCTGGCGACGATCGTCGCACCGCTGATCGGCGGGCAGGTCGCCGACCGCTGGTTCGCCTCCGAAAAGGTGATCGCGTTCCTGCAGCTGGGCGGCGGGGTGCTGCTGCTGCTCGCTGCCCGGATCACCGATTTCGGCACGCTGGCCGTCGTGATGCTGGTCTACTGCCTGCTGTACGCTCCCACGCTCGCGCTCACCAACTCGGTGGCGATGATCAACATGGAGGACTCCGAGAAGGAGTTCGGCGCGATCCGGGTGTGGGGCACCCTGGGCTGGATCGCCGCCGGGTGGATGCTCACCGGGTGGCGCTGGTTCGGCGAGAGCGGTTCGCTGCCGGCGATGCAGGGGGACATGCTGTTCCTGGCGGGATTGCTCTCGCTCGCAATGGGGCTGCAGGCGTTCCTGCTCCCGCACACGCCACCGCAGAAGGAAGGCGTCAGCCCCTGGGCCTTTCTCGAGTCCTTCAAGATGCTGAAGGTGAGGGACTTCGCGGTGTTCGTAGGAATCACCTTCGTGGTCGCGACCGAGCTGGAATTCTACTACATCCTGACCGCGCCCTTCCTCGAGTCGGAAGCAATCGGAGTCTCGAGCCGGAACATCCCCGCCGTGATGACGATCGCGCAATTCGCCGAGATCTTCGTCATGGCGTTCCTGCTGTCGTGGTCGCTGAAGCGCTACGGGATGCGAAGGACGCTCGCGATCGGAGTGGTCGCCTGGCCGATCCGGTACATCATCTTCGCGATCGGAAGCCCGGCGTGGCTGGTTATCGCGTCGCTGGCCCTGCACGGCTTCTGCTACGTGTTTTTCTTCGTCGCGGCGTTCATTTACGTCGACAAGGTCGCGCCACCGGACATCCGCGCCTCGGCCCAGAGCCTGATCGCGATCATCGCGCTCGGGTTCGGCCGCTTTCTGGGCAGCCTGTTCGCCGGGTGGGTGCGGGACCTGTTCACGACCGAGGCGGGCACGAACTGGACCTACGTGTTCCTCGTCCCCTGCGCGCTGACGATCTTCTGCGCCGTTGCTTTCCTGCTCTTCTTCCGGGAAGAGTCGAAGCCGATCGCGACTGCGACCGCCTGAGCACGAACGAAACGGGAGAGAGCTGATGGACGACAGACTCGGTGTCGGTTTCGTCGGAGCGGGCTTCGTCACCGGCTTTCACATCCGCTCGTGGGTGGGCGTGCGCGATGCGGACGTCCTCGGGGTTACGAGTCGCACCCGGGCGAGCGCCGAGGCAGCGGCGAAACTCGCCCGCTCGCTGGGCGTCGGGGATGCACGGGCCTTCGCGAACGTGACGGACATGGTAGCCGACCCATCGATCGACGCGATCTGGATCTGCGCGCCGAATTACGCCCGGCTCGAGGTGATGGAAGAGATCGTCCACGCCCTCGAGCGCGGAGACGGAACTCTGAGAGCCGTCGCCTGCGAGAAGCCGCTGGGCCGGAACAGCGAAGAGGCCCGCCGCATGCTGCAGCTCGCCGAGCAGGTCGGACTGCTGCACGGCTACCTCGAGAATCAGCTGTTCTCGCCCGGCGTCGTCCGTGGGCGGGAGATCGTCTGGGCGCGGGGCGCAGCGCTCACCGGGCCTCCCTACCTCGCGCGCGCCGCCGAGGAGCACAGCGGACCCCACATGCCCTGGTTCTGGGAGGGCGAGCTGCAGGGCGGCGGTGTGCTCAACGACATGATGTGCCACTCGGTGGAGGTCGCGCGCTTCCTGCTCACCCCACCGGGGGCGCCGCGCGAGGTTCTCACCCCGACGAAGGTCACCGCGTACGCTTCCTGCCTGAAGTGGCAGCTGCCGCGGTATGCCGAGCAGCTGGCGGAGATGAGCGGCGGGTCGCTCGACTACCGTGCTCGGCCGTCCGAAGACTTCGCCCGGGCCCTGGTGGAGTACCGGGACGCAGACGGGGGCCGAAGAGTCGTCGAGGCCACGACCTCCTGGTGTTACGTCGGGGCGGGTCTCCGGCTCACCATGGAGCTGCTCGGGCCCGAGTACTCGATGGCCGTGAATTCTCTGGATGCGGGCCCGAAGGTGTTCTTCAGCCGAGAGGTCCAGGGAGAGACGGGCGAGGACCTGGTGGAGAAGCAGAACGCCGAGACGGGCGTCATGCCGATCGTCTCCGACGAGGAGGCCGAGTACGGATACGTGGGCGAGAACCGGCACATGGTACAGGCTTTCCGCGCTGGCGAGATGCCGATGGAGACCTTCGCTGACGGCGTGGCGGTCACCGACCTGCTGATGGCCGCCTACATGAGCGCCGAGCAGGAACGGACGATCGAATTCCCGCCGGATGGGCTCCAGCAGTTCGTTCCCGCCGTGGCGCGCGGTGACTGGAATCCCGGGAGAGACCGATGAACTCGGTACGGACCCTGATGGCGCTGATCTTCCTGTTCGCGGCCGGGGTCGGTGTCTGGTTCTTCATGGCCTACGACGACGGGACGGAGACCGGGATGGCAGCCGGGGAGGTCATGGACCAGGAGGCAGAAATGGGACTGCAGGCACCCGGCGACATGGACGGCGCCCCGTTCCGGGTCGAGGACGACTTCACGCCCCTGCTCGGACAGTGGGACGACGGCCGGTACCACAAGGGCGGGTGGAACCACTACGGACCGGGCTGGTTCACGCTCGACCACGAGACCGGGGTTCTGGCTTCCCACGGCGGCATGGGCCTGATGTGGTGCGCGGTCGAGCAGTTCGGAGACTTCGTGCTGCGGCTCCAGTTCCAGACATCCGTGCCCGAAAGCAATTCCGGCGTTTTCCTGCGCGTGCCCGAGGTGCCGGCCAGCGATGACTACATTTATCACAGCTTCGAGGTGCAGATTCACGCCACGGCGCCTGATCCGATTCACCGCACCGGGGGCGTCTACGATGCGGTCGCCCCGTCCGAACACCGCGAGCGTCCGCCCGGCGAATGGAACGACATGGAGATCTCGTTCATCGGCGACCGGATCCGGGTCGTCCTGAACGGGGCGCAGGTGGTGGACTGGAACGCCGAGCCCGCCGGAAAGGTCGCCGACTTCGCACCCCGTGGGTACATCGGGCTGCAGAACCACGACTGGGAGACCAGCGTGTGGTTCCGAAACATCCGTGTGAAGAAGCTGGACTGACGTTCAGGCGGTGCGCAGCTGGCGTTCGCGTCTGTGCAGTCCGCCTCGAAGCGCCGCCCACAGCAGCGCCGCGACGAGCAGGATGGCGAGCCCGGCCAGCGTGCTCGAGAACGACACGGCGAGTCCTCCCCAGATGATCGGCGGCGCGACCGCTTCGGCCATCGAGATGACCTTGAGCGCCTGGTAGATCCCGTGGAACTGGCCGAGAATCCCGACCACGGCGGCCACACAGCCCCAGAACAACACGGAATTCACGTCGTGCTCGACGGTCGCCGAGTCCGCGGGCCCGGCCTGTCGGAGCCGGGCAAGCGCGGTGAGCGCGAGTCCCACCACGGCGATGGCGATCAGCGTCAGCGGCCAGAAATAGAAGCCCATCTCGCGAATGAAGTTCATCATCATTCCCCTCCCTTCGGTTGTCCCAGCTCCTCGATCAGGAGCATTTCTGCCTCGCCGCGCTCCACCCGCGCGGTCCGGCCGGCCAGAATCAGCCACAGCATTCCCAGCAGTATCGCCAGTTGAAAGCTCACCACGACCGTCGCCGAGCCACCGGTCAGCCAATCGATCAGGTACTTCGGGCCGAGCTCGGGCGACTGCGCCGAGGCTACTGCCGCCGCTCTGAGTCCGAACCACCACAGCGTGAGCCCGGCGGCAGCGGAAAATCCTCCCAGCGCCAGAACGGCATCGAGCCCCGCGCGCAGCTTGCGCGGGTCGTACTCGTCTCGTCCCCACAGCACATAAGCCTTCGAGATCGCGAGCAGGATGCCTGGAATCGCGACCATAGCGACGACCCAGAGACCCCTGCCGGCATCGGCCAGGAGTCCCCAGGACGGCAGGAGCGCCCGCGTGCCGGCCAGCAGGAACACCAGGAGCGCCACGAGAGCGAGTCGCTCACCGCGGCGCCTGCCCGTCTCCCCGAGCCGATCCAGCCCGCGCCGCAAAGGAGA
>JAMJQL010000137.1 GCA_023554245.1 Gemmatimonadota bacterium | reverse complement strand
CGTCGCTCTCGCAGCCGGCGGCTTCCCGTGGATATTGGCCGCCGTGCTGATCGGCGCTGCGCTGCTCGTCGGCCTGAGGTCGATGCTGGGCTGATGGAGCTCACGCTGCTGCACCAGCTCGGCATCGCGCTGGGGCTGGGGCTGCTGGTCGGGCTGCAAAGGGAGCGCGCCGCGAGCCGGATCGCGGGGATCCGCACTTTTCCTCTCATCACGGGTCTCGGTGTGCTGTGCGGCGTCGCGGCGTGGCAATTCGGCGGCTGGATCGTCGCGGCCGGTCTGGTGGCCCTCGCCGCTCTGACCGTGACCGCCAACGCCCTGCGCAGTCGTTCCCCGGATACCAGTCCCGGAATGACCACCGAGGTCGCGGCCCTCGTCATGTTCATGGTGGGTGTCGCATTGACGCTGGGCCACGTGCTCGCGGCGATCGTGACCGGCGCCGCCGTCGCTTTGCTTCTGCACTGGAAGGCGCCGCTTCACGCCTTCGCCGAGAAGATCGGGCCGCAGGAGTTCGATGCCCTGATGCGGTTCGCGCTGATCTCGCTCGTAATTCTGCCGGTCCTTCCGGACCATGGGTACGGACCCTACGAGATCCTGAACCCGCGGCGCATCTGGATGATGGTCGTGCTGATCGTGGGGATCAGCATGGCCGGATACGTCGCATTCAAGCTGTTCGGCGCGAAGCTGGGCACATTGGCGGCCGGCGTCCTCGGCGGTCTGATCTCGAGTACCGCGACCACAGTGAGCTACTCACGGCGCAGTGCGGGCCATCCCGAGCGGAGCCCGGCCGCCGCGGTCGTGATCACGCTGGCCTCGACCGTGGTGTTCGTGAGAGTGCTGTTCGAGATCGCGGTGGTGGCCCCCTCGATATTTGCAGACACCGCCGGTCCGATCTCGGCGATGATGGGCGTGATGATTGGTGTCTCAGCCGTTCTCTACTTCACGGGAAGCGGCCGCCACGAGCTCGAGATCGAGGACGAAAGCCCTCCCTCCGAGCTCGGGGCAGCGATCGCCTTCGGCCTCCTCTACGCGGTCGTGCTGCTCGGCGTGGCCTTCGCGGAGGAGCACCTGGGGAGCCGCGGGCTATACGCCGTCGCGGCGGTATCCGGTCTCACCGACATGGACGCGATCACCCTCTCCACCTCTGAGCTCATGCGGACCGACCAGCTGGCCACGGACACCGGCTGGCGACTGATCCTGGTCGGTTCGCTGGCGAATCTCGTGTTCAAGGGCGGCATCGTCTCGGTGCTCGGACACCGGACCCTGCGCCGCAGAATCGTGCTCGCCTTTGCGAGCGCGATCGCGGCCGGGATCGCGATTCTCTTCTTGTGGCCGGGATGAGCGAGCCTGAAGCGACCAGCGATGCCTGGGTGACTGAATTCGACTCGTGGCGCAGGCGGGTCCGCGGGACGCGCCGCCCCTTCCTCCTCGGTGCCGCGGCGCTGTCCATCGTGCTGCTTGGAGTACTGGTCTGGACCAGGATCACCTGGCCCGATGTGGAAGCGCTGGTGACCGAGATGCCCGAATCGACGGCGTTCATCGAACGCTACCAGGAGCAGCGCCGGGACGAGGGGAGAAGCGATGAGGTCGCCTGGACTCCAGTTCCGTACAATCGGATTTCGCCGAATCTCAAGCGCGTCGTGATCGCGAGCGAGGACACCGAGTTCTTCTTTCACGACGGGTTCTCGTCGCACGAAATGGGCGAGGCGATTCGCAAGGCGATCCGGGAGCGGGAGGCACCCCGCGGTGCCTCGACGATCACGCAGCAGCTGGCGAAGAACCTCTGGCTGGCTCCGGATCGGACCCTGACGCGCAAGATTCGCGAGGCCCTGCTCACCCGGCAGCTCGAGCGCACACTCGGCAAGGAACGAATTCTCGATCTCTACCTCAACGTCGTGGAATTCGGTCCCGGGATCTATGGAGCGGAAGCCGCGGCGCGGCATTACTTCGGAAAGCCGGCAGACCGCCTGACGTCCCGGGAGGGCGCGATGCTCGCGGCCGGGCTGCCGAGGCCGAAGTCCTGGAATCCGTCGAGCGAAAGCGAAAACTACGCCCGCCGCGTGGACCGGATCCTCGAGATCGAAGAAGAGCTCGAGTTCCTGGATCGCTACATTGAAGCGGCGAGCCCGTAGTCCCACGGCTGCAGCGGTGTAGCGGAGAGTGGACAGATAGGATCGGCCGGTGGGAGCGATCGGCGCCACCTGGCCAACCTATGTTGCTCTCTTCCAGCAAGTTAGATTATGGTCGCGCCGACAATCACGAATCCGGTTCAGTCCTTGCTCCATGGTGGGACGGCGACCACGTTGACCGAACCCGCACCCGAACCGAAGGGCTGGGGCCGATTCGAAGGTGGCTTCCGGTGCGGCGCTTTCGACCGGTCTGTAACCAGAACAGGTGAGATTTCATGCGGAAGATCCTGCTCTCCACCCTCATGATTCTGAGTTTCCTCACTCCCCCGGGGGCCCACGCACAGGCGATAGCGGGATTCGCGTCGATTCCGTGGGGCGCAAGTCGAGCGGACATCGAGGAGGAGTGGGGCCCGCCGGCGCGCGTCGATGAACGGGAGACGCTCTCCATGCTGCGATATCCCGCACCGGATCTCGCCTGGCCCGAAACGATCCGGGGATGGCAGATGGCATTCGGTGTCCGGAACGATCGACTCCTCAGTGGTCGGCACGTGGGGGTGTTCGAGCGACAGCAGATCGCGGAGGAAGCCCACCGCATGATCTTCGAGGAGCTCAAGGGCATGTACTCCCTCAACACGCCGAGGGCTTGCCCGGAAGAGTACAGGGAAGCCCGCTACTGCCGCATCTACGCCAATTCCGCGATCGGCGACCCTGAGATGGAGCAGATCAGCGGCTCCTGGCGGACTCTGATGTTTCTGATCGACCAGCAGTACGGGGACTGGGCCCTGACGATCGAGTACATGACCGGCGCGGAGAAGGCGGCAGCGGCGGCCGCAGAGGACCGCCGCTACTGAGCTGCGACTCCCTTCAGTCGAGGCGACCCGGGGGTGGCTTGA
>JAMJQL010000136.1 GCA_023554245.1 Gemmatimonadota bacterium | reverse complement strand
AATACGTGGGGATCGGCACCTCCGAGATCCTGCAGCCCGCCAGCAGCAGCTGAATGATGATCTCCGTGTCGAAATGAAATCCGTTCGCGTTCTGGTGAAACGGGATCTTCCGAAGCGCTGAGACGCTGTAGGCGCGAAAGCCCGAGTGAAACTCCGACAGAGATGCGCGCAGCAGGCCGTTCTGGGTCCAGCTGAGGATCTTGTTCCCGACGAACTTGTAGAGCGGCATCCCTCCGGCGATCGCCCCTCCCTTGTCCATCATTCGCGAGCCGAAGACCGCATCCGCTTCCCCTCTCTGGAGTGGGGCGAGGAGCTCGGGGATCTTCTCCGGAGCATACTGCCCGTCTCCATGAAGCAGGACTACGAAATCGAAATCGTTTCTTATCGCGTAGGCATAGCCGAGTTTCTGGTTACCGCCGTAACCCTGGTTCTCCGGCGTCGCCAGCACGGTAACCTCGAGCGGATGCGAGTCGGCGGACTCGAGAGCTACTTCGAAGGTCCGGTCCTCGGACGAGTCGTCGATTACGAGGACTTCGTAGCGTGCATCGCCGGCAGGAATCCTCTCAAGAACGCCCTGAAGCTCCTCCTCGGCCTCGTAGGCGACGACGAAGATCAGGACGCGCGGTTGCCGGTCTGGTCGGCGCATTTCCGTCACGGATTCTCTCTCACGAATCAGGCTCTGGGACGCGGTCGAATTTGACGAGGACCACCTGGCCGAAAGTGCGGATCTGTGCCACAAAAACATCCGGACGCATCCCTTCGATCCAGTTGATCACCGATGATGCGTAGCGGCCGGATCTCACGAGCATGTAGAAACGGTCCGAGTCGTCCAGTTGGGGCAGTACATGCTCCACGAAATAGGTCTCTCGGTCCGGGTGACCCCAGGAGGATGTCAGGGAGACGACATTCCAATCCGGCGACATCCGGCCGGGACTTCGGAGTGGAGCCCGGGTCGCAGGAACCGGAAAGCCGAGAGGCGGGTGGTCTTCTTCGATGAACCCGGAGCGGAAGAGCACCGGTGTCCGTGTGTCACCATTGAGTTCGCCATCGAGCGTTGCGGTCGCCTGCCGCCAGTCCTCGAATCCGAGCAGGGTGTACGTGCCATAGAATCTCCGGTTGCTCTCCAGAACCGTAGCTAACAGGAGTAACGCGATGATCAGACTGACTGACGCTCGCCGTCGATTCAGGACTGCGAGGGCTCCGGCCGAGAGCAGGAGAATCGCGATCAGTGCCCCTTGCACGTAGCGCCAGTGGATGATGTTGGTCCCTAGAATCTTGAGGCCCAGAAACCCCAGCATACCGAGCATGAGGCAGGTCCACAGGGCCTGGTAGACGCTTTGTTTCGGCTTCTTGAATGTTCCGACGGCAATTGCTCCCAACGCAATCGAGATCCAGTAGGGCATCGTCATGAGAACGAGACCGCCGCCGGTATGGCCCTTGGATACCCAGTCCAGCGTCTCCCTTCGCGCCAGCAACTGAATCAGCTGCGGCACGGCGATTCCCACGAGAAGGAGATGGATCAGCAAGTCTCTCCGGAAGATCCCCGGTTTATACCGACGCCGGAACGTGGGAATTACGACATAGCTGCAGACGATACCAAAGACGAACGGGTAGAATACGTAGTGGGCCCACATCGTTCCGGCACCGGCGATCATCCACAGGTAGCGTGCCGTTGCATCTCCGGTCAGGCTGGCTCGGACGAATCCCACGGTGGTAAGAGCCAGCATCAAGAAAGCCAGTCCGTATGGCCTCGCATCGGCGCTCGCGTGGATTAGAGTCGGGTCCAGTGCGGCAATCAGGAATGCACACAGGCCGGCCTGACTCCCGAACAGTATCCAGGCGCCTATAGACAGAACCCCCCAGGTTGACAGGCCGAAGAGAAGCGAGGGAATTCGGAGAGCGATTTCCGACTCCCCGAACAGTTGCAAGGCGAGCCAGACGAACGAGTAATAGAAGGGAGACTGGCCCTGAAAATTCGATGCGCGGATCCAGACTTCCCGTAAAGATCCTTCGACCACCCACAGAGTGCCGAATTCATCCATCCAGAGACTGGATCCGATTCCGTCCAGGCGAAGCAGAACTCCCAACACCGCCGACAGGGCCAGAATCAAGGGCCATACGGAGAAAAATCTCGAAGTCACCCCTGATGCGAGTTCCGTACGGCTCCTCTTCAATACTCTGCCCCACTCAGCTGTCGGATCCCCTGAGTTCCAGAAATCCATATGGCAATTCAGCGCTCGGCTTCATTCCGCATTTTCCGCGGAATTCGTGCCATACGCACCCGAATTCGCCGATCGGTATTCGCAAGGTACGCATCCCGAGTCGCTGGCAGCCCGGCGGCCGGGTATGCGGAATCCTAGGATGGGCCGTCCAGGAGTCGATCGGTCAGCAGGGAGTCCACGACCTCATCTACTGCGTCGGTCCAGGGACGCAGCCGGATCCCGAACTGGCGCTGGATTCGCGCCTGGTCGAGTACCGAGTACGCGGGGCGCTCCAGCTCAGAGGATCTGCTTTCCGTCGAAACACGCTGGAGCCTGGCTATTGCCGCCTCGCCCGCTCGCTCACGGACTCTGCTCACGGCCCGTTCCGCGAGATCAAAACGCGAAGCGGATCCACCGTTGCTGCAGTGGTACAGGCCCCACGGAATCTCGCGTCGCGCGCCTCGAAGGTTGATCAACCCCACGATCGCCTCGGCGAGATCTCCGGCTGAAGTGGGCCCGCCGATTTCGTCATCAACCACCGGCAATTCAGGGTGCGAGAATGCTCGTTCGACAATCGTCTTGACGAAGTTCCTGCGCCACCTGCTGAAGACCCAGGACGTCCGGATCAGGAGGTGCTCGCGGCAACGACGCTGCACCTCCAGCTCACCCGCGAGCTTGCTCGCCCCATAGACGTTGAGAGGGTTGGTTGGGTCCTCCTCACGGTATGGTCGGGACGTGAGTCCGTCGAAGACATAGTCGGTCGAAATGTGGATTAGTGGCATGCCGACGAACGCCGCAACCTCGGCTACCTGCCCCGCTCCCTTGCAGTTTACGTCAAAACATCCCTCGGGATCTCGCTCGGCGGCGGCAACGTCGGTGTATGCCGCGGCGTTGATGCAGATCTGCGGACGATGTTCGGAAACAAATGAATTCAGGGCATGCGGATCTCTGATATCGAGCGCAGATCGGGGCGGACACTGTATCTGGTAGGGTGACCGCTCCAGTCTCGACTCCAGCTCCCTGCCGATCTGCCCCGAGGCGCCGAGAACCAGAACTCGCACTGGAGGTCAGTTCTCAAACGCCGGCAGCGACCCCGCGCGGATGAGCTCATCCAGGGTCGGGGCCGCCGCGTCGCGGTCCGACATACAAGGTTGGTCCACTGGCCACTCGACTCCGACGGCCGGGTCGTCCCACGCCAGGCAGCGCTCGTATTCCGGTTGGTAGGAATCCGAGCACTTGTATTCGAAGACGGCCTCGGCCGTGAGGACGACGAACCCATGCGCGAACCCCGAGGGAATGTACAACTGCCGCTGGTCCGCCCCCGACAACTCGATCCCACCCCACCTCCCGAAGTTCGGCGAGCCGATGCGAACATCCACAACGACGTCCCACACCGTACCGAGAGCGGCCCGCACCAGCTTCGCCTGGCCTCGCGGGTGCTGGAAGTGAAGGCCCCGGAGAACCTTCGCCTTCGATCGTGACAGGTTGTCCTGCACGAATTGAACGCCAATTCCGGCAGCCCGATACCGTTCGGCCGCGTAGGTTTCAACGAATGCACCCCGTGCGTCCGAGTGGAGATCGGGCGAGATGAGCTTGACATCGTCGAAAGGTGCGAGCGGTCGGACGATCACGTCAGCTCGTTCTCCTCCAACAGCATCCTCAAGTAGTCTCCGTAGCTGCTGGCCGGCATGTCGTGTACGAGGCCGGCGAGCTGCTCGCGCGTGATGAAGCCCATATGGTAGGCGACCTCTTCTATGCACGAGATCTTGAGGCCCTGTCGCTTCTCGATCGTCTCGATGAACTTTGCCGCTGCCACAAGGGACTCGTGCGTTCCCGCATCGAGCCATGCCTGCCCTCGGGTGAGACACTCGACGCGGAGCGAGCCTCTCTCGAGATACCAGCGATTCAAGTCCGTGATTTCGAGCTCGCCTCGGGCCGATGGTCGGAGACTGCCGGCGACTTCCGGGGCATTCGGCGGATAGAAGTAGAGCCCCGTGACCGCCAGGTTGGACCTCGGCTGGCTCGGCTTCTCGACGATCTCGACGGGATCTCCCTCGGCATTCAGCTCGATCACGCCATACGCGCCGGGATTCTTGACCCGATAGGCGAATACGGTCGCCGGATGCGCACACGCTGCCGTCTTCAGCACTCCGCTCAGACCGTGCCCATAGAAAATGTTGTCGCCGAGGATCAGCGCGGAGGCATCGTCATCGAGGAATTCACTGCCGATCACGAGGGCGTCGGCGATCCCCCGCGCTTCGGTCTGAGCCTGGAAACTGAACGACATGCCCAACTGTGCACCGTCACCCAGAAGCGCCTGGAAGATCGACAGGTCGCGCGGCGTGCTGATGATCAGTACGTCCCGCAGGCCGGCCAGCATGAGGGTCGACAGTGGATAGTACACCATCGGTTTGTCGTAGACGGGCATCAGTTGCTTGCTGACGGCACGCGTCGCCGGATACAGCCGCGTACCGTGTCCTCCGGCGAGAATAATGCCCTTGCGGCTCATGCTCCGAGCCCCAATCGATCCCCCCCGTAGCGGGCGCTTCGAAGCGACGTCCACCAGAATTCGTTTTCGAGATACCAGCGCACCGTCATCTCGATTCCCTCCTCGAATGGGACTTCAGCCCTCCAGCCCAGCTCCCGCTCGAGCTTGCCGCATTCGACGGCGTACCTTCGGTCATGTCCGGGCCGATCCTCCACGAATGCGATCTGCTCCTTGTAGGACCGGCTGTCGGACCGTGGCCGCTGCGCATCGAGCACATCGCAGATGCGTTGCGTGACTTCGAGGTTCGTTCGCTCCGAGCGCCCGCCGACCAGGTACGTGTCTCCGACAATGCCCCTTTCGAGAATCTGGATCAGCGCGCGCGCGTGATCCTCGACGAAGAGCCAGTCTCGCGCCTGTTCACCGTCACCGTAGATCGGTAGAGATCGACCCTCCAGTGCCGAAATGATCATGTGAGGGATCAGCTTCTCGGGAAACTGATATGGCCCGTAGTTGTTGGAGCAATTCGTCACGATAATCGGAAGGTCGTAGGTGTGATACCAGGCCCGAACCAGGTGGTCGGCCGCGGCCTTGCTGGCGGAATAGGGCGATCGGGGGGCGTATGGCGTCGTCTCCTCGAAAGCCCCCGTCGGGGCGAGAGCGCCGAACACCTCGTCGGTCGAGACGTGACAGAAACGGAAGCTCGAACGCGCGTCCGGTCGGGCACGCAGGTACGCTCTCACCGCTTCCAGCAGCCTGAAGGTGCCCACGACATTCGTCTGGACGAAATCGGTCGGGTCGTCGATCGATCGATCCACATGAGTCTCGGCGGCCAGATGCAGCACCGCTGTGGGCCGGTGAGACTCGAGGATCCTCTGCACCCGGTCCAGGTCGGTTATGTCCGCGTGCTCGAAGTGATACCGGTCGGACTCCTCGACCGCGGCTACTGACTCGAGGGTCGCGGCGTAAGTGAGACTGTCTGCATTTACGACCCTGTATTTCGTGCCCCGGACGAGATGGCGCACCACCGCCGAGCCGATGAAACCGGCTCCACCTGTGACGAGAACGGTTCCAACGGAATCCAAGGCTTCAGTCGCCGTCCGCTTTCTCGATTGGAGCAGAGGCGCGGTACCGGCCCGACGCCGCGTGAATGTCGCGCTTCAGTCGATCGAGGGGAAGTGTAAGCCCGACGGTCCGGCTGGACGAGGGGAATGTCGAGCCCGGACGAAGAGCGCGAGCAGGATTGCCTGCCCGCGCCGCCGGTGATCAACGCAGGTTGAAGCGGTAGTGCACCAGCCGCGGAGGTCGAGGGTCGAGGACTGCCCGAGTTGCCGTCTACCACTCCTCTTCGTCGTCCGGCGCTACGAGGTCTTCGAGCTCGTCCTCGTCCAGTTCGTCATCATCGAAGTCGTCGTCCCAGTCCTCGAGGTCCTCGAGATCCTCGGGGTCGTCCAGCTCGTCCCAGTCATCGTCATCGAGGCCCGCGAACTCCTCTTCCTCCTCTTCGACGAAACGGGAGACCCATGGAAGAGTCTCGTCGAACAGCCCCGGACGGGCGACGGTCGCGTGCGCCATGACAGATCCTCCTGTGGGGTGCCCCGGTCGATCGGCGGCCGGCGCTGGCCGCGACGATCCTCGCGATCCGTGCGCCGCTTCCGCGACCGGAAACGACTCGCAGCGGACCTGTGCTGCGCCATTTAGCGACACCCGGAATCCGTGTCAAGGTCTACAGGTGCCCGCCGAATCACTCGGCGCGGCCCGCCACGGCTCTCGCCTCGATCGTCTTTCGGTCGCGCTTCCGATCGTGCGTGTTCAGCGAGCGCTTTCGCACCCGGATGGCGTCCGGGGTCACCTCGAGGAGCTCGTCCTCGACGATGAACTCGAGTCCGAACTCCAGGGTCACCTCGCGGGCAGGCTCGAGGAGGATGTTCTCGTCCGATCCGGCTGCCCGGATATTGGTCAGCTTCTTGCCTTTCGTGACGTTGACTTCGAGGTCGTTCTCCCGCGCATGCTCGCCGACCACCATGCCGTCGTAAACATCATCGCCGGGCTCTACGAACAGCTTGCCCCGCTCCTGGAGGTTGAACAGGGAGTAACCGCTGGCCGTGCCACCGATCATCGAGACGAGTGCACCGTTCTTGCGGCTCTCGATCTCGCCGGCCCAGGGACCGTACTTTGCGAACTGCCGGTGGAGAGTACCCTCCCCTCGCGTCTCCGTGAGAAACTCCGACCGGTAGCCGGTCAGGGCCCGCGACGGTACGAGAAAGTGCAGGCGCGCGAGCCCCCCATCGCCTTTCTCCATGTCGGTCATCTCGCCCTTCCGCTCGCCCAGTCCCTGCATCACGACGCCCACCATCGACTCCGGCACGTCGGCCACGACCTCCTCGTACGGTTCCTCGATCTTGCCGTGGGCGCCGGGCCGGGTGATTACGTGCGGACGGGAGACCGAGAACTCGTAGCCCTCCCGGCGCATCGTCTCCATCAGAATCGCGAGGTGCAGTTCGCCCCGACCGGAGACGCGAAGTCGGTCCGGCTCCTCGGTCTCTTCCACACGAAGAGCCACGTTGCTCTGCGCCTCGCGAAACAGGCGTTCACGAATCTGTCGGGACGTGACGTACTTGCCGCTCTGGCCCGAGAAGGGTGAGGTATTCGCTCGCATTTCGACTGAGAGCGTGGGTGGCTCGACGGCGATTCCCTCCAGACGAAGCGGCGATTCGGGGTCGCACAAGGTCGCCCCGATCTCGGCGCCCTCGACGCCCGCCACGGCCACGATCTCGCCGGCCACCGCTTCCTCGATCTCCGTCCGCCCCAGTGATTCGAACGCGAACAGTGTCGGGACCTTCACGGTCTCGCCTGGCTCGTCTGCGTCCAGCGGCCACACCGCGACCGGATCTCCCACCCTCAGACTCCCGTGCTCGATCCGGCCGATCGCCATCCGGCCCAGATAGGGGGAGTAGTCGAGGGTCGAGACGAGCATGTGGAATGATCCATCGTGCGCGCCGTGAGGCGGGGGCACCGTCCGCACTACCGTGTCGAACAGTGGCGCCAGGGTGCCGGCGCGGGCCGAAGGATCCGCAGAAGCCCAGCCCTCGCGGGCAGATGCATATAGAAAGGGCGCGTCCAGCTGTTCGTCGCTCGCCTCGAGCTCGATCAGCAGGTCCAGCACCTCGTCGTGCACTCGCTCGGGATCTGCGTCCGTCCTGTCCACCTTGTTGATGACGATCACGGGGTGGAGGCCGAGCTCCAGTGCCTTGCGCGTGACGAACCGCGTCTGAGGCATCGGTCCTTCGAAGGCATCCACCAGCAGGAGGCAGCCGTCCACCATGCGGAGAATCCGCTCGACCTCGCCGCCGAAGTCCGCGTGCCCCGGTGTGTCCACCAGGTTGATCTTGACGGGAGAGCCGTCATCCGCCTTCCAGCGGACGGCCGCGTTCTTCGAGAAGATCGTGATGCCGCGCTCGCGCTCGAGCGGGTTCGAGTCCATCACCCGCTCCTGCACCTGCTGGCCGGTGCGGAACACGCCGGCCTGCTGGAGCAGCTGGTCCACCAGGGTCGTCTTTCCGTGATCGACGTGCGCGATGATCGCGATGTTGCGTATCGAATCCACGCGGAGATTCCGCCTTTCCATCTTCGTATTCCGGTATGATCGGGGCCCTCCCGGGGCCGGCCTTCGCCCGTCGGTGGGGGGTGCGGGCGATGGGTACACCCGCCCCGGCGCGGAAGTTCGCGGCGAAGCATCCATTCGACGGAAAAGGCGTTGAATCAGCGCGTTCGTCGACGTTGCTGGGCCCGGCCGATCGGCCGTAAGTTGGCCGTCATGACCTTCCTCTCCGGTGTCCGATCACGAGTACGAACGGCGGGCCTCGCGCTGATTGCGCTGGCGACGCTCCTGGCCTCCTGCGGGCGTCCCGCGGCCATGGGCGAGGCCGACTCGCTGATCGTGGTGGCCGACGAAGCGCTCTGGTCGGAGGTGGAGCAGGAGACGTACGACGCGATCGAGACGACGCTGTTCACGATCCGCGACGAGAAGAAGTTCTACATCACTCACGTCGCTCCGGCTTCGAACGAGCTCGATCAGCTGCTGCTCTGGAAGCAGGTGGTCGTGTTCGGGATCCCCGGCGACCCTCTGATCGATCAGGTGGCCGAGGCTGCGGGTCGGGAAACATTGAACCCGCCGGAGATTTTCCAGACTCCCAACGTCTGGGCGGGCGGGCAGGCGGTGACCGCGGTAGTGCTGGAGCCCGGCAGGGAGGCGGCTTCGTGGCGCGCTTCCCTTTCCGAGCTGCACGAGCTCCTGGACCGGCAATACAGGCTCTGGGCTTTGAACCGGATGTGGATCAGCGGAGAGGACACCACCCTCACGCGACAGCTCGAGCAACAGCTCGGTTTCACGTTACGTGTGCCAGCCGTCTACGGATACCAGTTCCGCGACGATGACCTGGTTGTGATCCGCAACGACAACCCCGACCCCAGCGACCTGATCCGCTCGCTTCTCGTCCAGCGCCGTCCGCGGACCGACAGTCTGGATGCCGCAACGATCCTCGACTGGCGGGCCGGGATCGATTCGGTCGAGTACGCTGTTCCCCAGAGCTTCGAGGCGGCTCCCGGACCTGGTCAGCCGATAGAGGTCGATGGGGTACGCGGACTCGAAGTCCGCGGCGCATGGAGAGACGAAGGAGACTACCCGGCCGGCGGTCCCTTCTTCGCGAGAGCGCTCACCTGCCCGGACGCTACCTTCTTCATTGACGCCTGGCTCTACTCGCCGAACCCCCGGCGGAGCAAGTGGCAGTACATCATGCAGATGGAGGAGATCCTGGGCTCCTTCGCCTGCCGCGGCAACTGACCTCGGTTCGCCGGCGATGTCCTTCGTTCATCTGCACACGCACAGCGAATATTCCCTCCTCGACGGCGCCAATCGGATCGACGCATTGCTGGACCGGGCAGGGGAGCTCGGGATGTCGGCGCTTGCCCTAACCGACCATGGAAACCTGCACGGGGCCTGGGATTTTCAGGAACGGGCCCGGAAACGAGGCCTTCGACCGGTGCTGGGGTTCGAAGCCTACGTGGCATACGGCGACCGCCGGGCCAGGGAGAAGCCGAAGGACGCCCCGGCCGACTACGCCCACCTCGTGGTGCTGGCTCAGAATGCGCAGGGCTATCGCAACCTGATAAAGCTCAGCTCCCGGGGATACCTCGAGGGCTTCTACCGGAAGCCGCGCATCGACCGTGCGCTTCTCGAGGAGCATTCCGAGGGCCTGGTCATCCTCTCCGCCTGTATGTCCGGGGAGGTCGCGAAGAACCTCCAGATCGGACGCGTGGACCGGGCGCGCGAAGCGGCCGAGTGGTACGCCCGCACCTTCCCGGGGCGCTACTTCCTCGAGGTCCAGAACCACGGAATTCCTGGCCAGGCCGAGATTAACGAGGGGATCTTCCAGTTCGCCGAGGAGCTCGGACTTCCGGTCCTGGCCACCAACGATGCGCATTATCTGCGGCGCGAGGACGCGGACGCGCACGATACGCTCCTCTGCATCGGAACCGGCGCGATGAAGAGTGATACGGACCGGCTCTCGTTCCATGGGCAGGAGAGCTACTTAAAGTCGGCCGAGGAGATGAGTGCGCTCTTCCCCGATCGCCCGGAGCTGCTCGAGACGACTCTGCAGGTCGCAGAGATGTGCGACGTGCAGTTCGAGAAGAGCTATCACCTGCCGGGCTTCCCGCTGCCGGACGAATTCGACGAGGACGAAGCCTACCTTCGCCACCTCGCGACGGTCGGCGCGAAGGAACGCTACGGGGACACTCTGCCCGATCGCGTGGCCGAGCGACTCCGATACGAGCTCGACGTGATCGGAAGCACCGGATACGCCGGGTACTTCCTCATCGTGTGGGACTTCTGCCGGGCGGCACGCGAGCTGGGAATCCCCGTAGGGCCCGGACGCGGCTCGGCCGCGGGCTCGATCGTCGCCTTCTCGCTCCGGATCACCGACGTGGACCCGCTCCGTTTCGATCTGCTGTTCGAGCGGTTCCTGAATCCCGAGCGGGTGTCGATGCCCGACATCGATATCGACTTCTGCTTCGAGCGGCGCAGCCGGATCATCGACTACGTGCGCGAGAAGTACGGCGCGGACTCGGTCGGGCAGATCATCACCTTCGGAACGATGCTGGCCCGAGCCGCCGTGCGTGACGTGGGAAGGGTGCAGGGCTTCACGCCCCAGGAGACCGACCGCATCGCCAAGCAGATCCCCTCCGATCCCGGCTCGGCGATGACCGCCGGAGAAGCGATCGAGAAGGTCTCGGAGCTGGCCGAGCTCTATCGCTCCGACGCTCGAGTCCGGGGACTGCTCGACGAGGTGACGCGGATCGAGGGCCTCAAGCGGCACAGTTCCGTCCACGCCGCCGGCGTCGTGATCGCTCCCGGCCCGCTCGAGGAGTACGTGCCGGTATGCCGCGACACGAAGAGCGGCGATGAAGGATCGGTGATTACCCAGTACGACATGAAGGCGCTCGAGAAGGCCGGCATGCTGAAGGTGGACTTCCTCGGCCTGCGCACCCTGACGGTGATTCATGACGCCCTCGGCGCGATTCACCGTCGGCACGGGGTGACGGTGGACTGGGACGAAGTCGGACTCGACGATCCCGAGGTATTCGAGATGCTGGCCACCGGCGGTACGGCCGGCGTGTTCCAGTTCGAGTCTTCGCTGGCGACCGAGAAGCTCCGCGCCATGCGCTGCGACCGGTTCGAGGATCTCGTCGCCGTCAACGCCCTGATCCGTCCCGGGCCGCTCGACAGCGGGATGACCGACGTCTACATCCGGCGGAAGCGAGGCTTCGAGCCGGTCGCCTATCCGGTTCCGGAACTCGCCGAGACCCTGGCCGACACGTACGGAGTGATCACCTATCAGGAGCAGGTGATGCGCGTCGCGAACGTGCTCGCAGGCTTCTCGCTGGGGGAAGCGGACGTGCTTCGGAAGGCCGTGGGGAAGAAGGACGCAGAGCTGACGCAGAAGGTGCTGGAGGAATTCTGCGAACGGGCGACCGAGAAAGGCCTGTCGGAGAAGAAGGCCGAGCAGATCGCGGACCTGGTCAGGACCTTCGGCCGATACGGTTTTCCGAAGGCCCATTCGGTCGCCTACGCCGTGATCTCCTATCGTACGGCCTGGTTGAAGAAGCACTATCCCGCCGAGTTCATGGCGGCCCAGCTCTCCTCCTACATCGACAACACCGACAAGGTGGTTCAGTACATCACGACAGCCCGCGCGATGGGGCTGGAGGTCCTGCCGCCGAGCGTCAGTGAGTCTCGCTACAAGTTCACGGTCGTGGACGACGACCGGATCCGATTCGGACTCGGAGCGATCAAGGGGGTAGGTGGAAGCGCGATCCGATCGATCATTGCGGCTCGCGAGCAGGCGCCACTCGAGTCGCTCTTCGACTTCTGCCAGCGGATCGACACTCGCCTCAATAACAAGCGCGTGCTCGAATGCCTGATCGCCTCCGGCGCACTGGACGAGTTCGGCGAGAGGGCCGCGCTCAAGGCCGGCCTGGAGACGGCCCTTTCGGAGGCTCAGCTGCGACAGAGGGAGATGCAGTCCGGCCAGGAGTCACTCTTCGGCTCGGTCGAGGAGGCGAAGCCCGCCGAGCCCTCTCTGCCTGAGGTGCCGGCCTGGACGGAAGCGGAACGGCTCGGCGAGGAGAAAGCCGTTCTCGGCTTCTACATTTCGGGGCATCCGCTCGAGCGGTTCCGCGAGACCGTCGACCTTCTCGCACTCGAGTGCAATACGAGCCTGATCTCCGAGCTCAAGGGTCGGCGCATCGAGCTCGCCTGTGTCGTGACCGCCCTCGACGTGAAGATCTCCGGCAACAGCGGCAAGGAGTACAGCCGGATGACGCTCGAGGACTTCCACGGCACCTCTCCGGCACTCGTATTCGCCGACACCTGGACCACCTATCGAGACATTCTCTCGGAGGACCGACCCGTTCTGATCGAGGGCACCGTCTCCGATAATTCGCGCGACGAGGACGACCCGCCCATCTTTGTCGATTCGGTACGGCGCCTGGAGGAGATGAGCGCCAGCGGCGAAATCGGAATCTGCATCGAGCTGCGACAGGGCGATGAATCGCCGGAAGGGGAGTTCGACCACGTTCGAAAGGTGATCCAGGGGGCCCCCGGACCCGGTCCGGTCATGATCCGCTGGAAGCCGGGCGGGCGGAACGGAGCAGAGCCGCCCCTGCTCACGTCCAAATCGCTGCGGGTGGCGCCGAGTGCGGCCGTTCTGGCCGAGCTGCGCACGCTGCTGGGACGCGAGAGGGTGCACCTGATACGCGGACGGGGACAATGACAGCCGATAAGGGAAGCCTCGAAGATATTCGCCAGCAGCTCGATGAGTTGCGGAAGCGCGCAGCGGAACGAGGGCTGGATCTGAAGAGCGAAGTCGGCGACCTGGAGCGCCGACTCGAGGACGCGCACCGGGATGAGATGGAGACGCTGAGTCGCTACGACCGGGTGCACCTGGCCCGACACCAGGAGCGTCCCTTCACGCTCGACTTCGTCGATTACCTGTGCTCCGACTGGATCGAGTTGCACGGGGACAGGAAGTACCGTGACGACCCGGCGATCGTCGGCGGCTGGGCGACACTCGAGGGTCGAACGGTGATGATCGTCGGTCAGCAGAAGGGCCGGGACATGAAGGAGAACCTCCGCAGGAACTTCGGTTCTCCGCACCCCGAGGGGTACAGAAAAGCGGAGCGACTCTTCCGGCTCGCCGAGAAGTTCGGACGGTCGGTAGTCACTTTCGTCGACACGCAGGGCGCATATCCGGGAATCGGGGCCGAGGAGCGGGGTCAGGCCGAGGCGATCGCCCGCAATCTGATCGTAATGGCCGGACTTCGAGTTCCGATCGTCACCACGATCATCGGTGAAGGCGGGAGTGGAGGAGCACTCGGTATCGCCGTCGCCGACCGCGTCCTGATGATGGAGAACGCGATCTACTCGGTCATCTCGCCAGAGGGCTGCGCCGCCATTCTGTGGCGAAGCCGGGATCGGGCCGAGGACGCTGCGGACGCGCTGAAGCTCACGGCCAGCGATCTGGCCGACTCGGGCGTAATCGATGAGGTCATTTCCGAACCTCCCGGGGGCGCGCACCTCGACCCTGAGGCGGCCGCACGAACCGTTGGCGAGGCGATCGTACGCCATCTCGATCAGCTCGAAGGCCGGGACCCCGAAGACCTGGTGCGC
This sequence comes from Gemmatimonadota bacterium, assembly GCA_023554245.1. Taxonomy (GTDB): domain Bacteria; phylum Gemmatimonadota; class Gemmatimonadetes; order Palauibacterales; family Palauibacteraceae; genus Carthagonibacter; species Carthagonibacter metallireducens. The sequence continues at coordinate 19,354 of JAMJQL010000136.1, read as the reverse complement.
GAACGACGCGAGAAATACTACGCGATGGGACACTGGGAGGAGCGGGCGGATGCCTGACAGCGACGATCGCGACAGGCGGGACGATCGGAAGAAGAAGCTACCCCGGCCGCTCGGGCCCCGTCGGAAGCCCGGGCGGCCCGGCGATCGGAAGGGACCCCGTCCCGCCCGCGACATCTCCGCCGCTCCCGCCGTCGGAGCCCGTCGGCCGGAGGAAGGCGAGGATGCCCGCGACTCGAAGGGCCGCAAGCGCGGGCGTCCGGCCCGCTCGGCACCCAGGGAAGGCAAGCGCCCTTCTCCCACGCCGGTAGGCAGGACGTCCGGCGACCTGACTCAGGTAGTTCAGGTAATGTTCAAGGGTGTCCGCACCGAATACTACACCTTTCGGGGCGATGCGGGACTTCGTGAGAACGAGTTCGTGGTCGTCGAGGCGGATCGCGGGCAGGACCTCGGTTGGGTGAAGAGGGCCGAGGATGCCGGCTCTCTAAGCTGCGACGCCGGTTGCGAGCACGATCACGAGCACCACCCTCCTGTGGCACTGCCGGCCAGGAAGATCCTGCGGCGTGCCGCCCCGGTGGACGTCGAGCGCCGCGCGCGGTTGATGGACGAGGAACCGGAGATCCGACGCCGGACTCGCGAACTGGTCGCTCGGCACGAGCTGAAGATGAAGATCAGCGAGGCCGAGTGGCAGTGGGACCGGAATAAGCTGACGGTCTACTTCACGGCCGAGAAGCGGGTGGACTTCCGGGGGCTCGTCAAGGACATGGCGCGCACCTTCAAGACCCGCATAGAACTCCGGCAGATCGGCGTCCGGGATGAAGCGAAGCGTCTCGGCGGAATCGGTCGGTGCGGCCGCGAGCTCTGCTGCCGTCTCTGGCTTCCGAGGATCGAGCCGGTGACTCTTCAGCTCGCCAAGGACCAGGGGCTGTCGCTGAATCCGGCGCAGATTTCGGGAGCCTGCGGACGACTGATGTCATGCCTGCACTACGAACACGAAGTCTACGTGCAGGCCCGCAAGCGATTCCCGAAGGTCGGGAAGATCCTGCGAACCTCGCGAGGCGAAGAGAAGGTCACCGGCTGGGACCTGTTCCGCGACACGGTGGCGCTCCGCACCGCGGACGGTGATGAACGGACGATCCCGCTCGACGAACTGAAGCTCGAGACCTCCGGGGCCCGCGACTCGAAGGCCTGAACCTCACTTTCCCCACGGATGGCTTCCTTGGAACGCTTCTACCTGACGACCGCGATCGACTACGCCAACGGCGACCCCCACATGGGGCACGCCTACGAGAAGATCGGAGCCGACGCGATCGCGCGATACCGCCGGCTCCGCGGCGACGATGTCTGGTTCGTGATCGGAATGGACGAGCACGGGCAGAAGGTCCAGCAGGAAGCAGAGGACCAGGGGCGGAGTCCCCAGGACTGGGTGGACGAAGTAGCCGGGAAGTTCAGGCATGTGTGGGAGCGGCTGGAGATCTCGAACGACGATTTCATCCGGACCACGGAGCCGCGCCACCAACGAGCTGTGAATGCACTGATCGAGAGGATCGACCAGAACGGAGATATCTACACGGCCCGGTACGAAGGTTACTACTGTTCCGGCTGCGAGGCCTTCCGCAAGGAATCCGAGCTTGTCGACGGTCGCTGCCCGCTGCACCCCACGCGCGAGATCATCTCGATGGAAGAGGAGAACTACTTCTTCCGCCTGTCGGAATACAGGGATCGGCTGGTGACGCACATCGAGGAGAATCCGGAGTTCATCCAGCCGGTCAGCCGCCGCAACGAGATCCTGGGACTGCTGCAGGGGGGCCTCGAGGATATCTCGGCATCGCGGTCCCGCGTCTCGTGGGGAGTTCCCTTTCCCGGTGATCCCGACCACACGGTCTACGTCTGGTTCGACGCGCTTCCGAACTACATCTCCGCCGTGGGCTACCCCGAGGACGGCTTCGAACGGCGCTGGCCCGCGGCTCTTCACGTGATCGGGAAGGACATCACCCGGTTCCACTGCGTAATCTGGCCGGCCATGCTGATGTCCGCCGGCATCGAGCTGCCGGAGACGGTCTGGGCCCACGGGTTCGTGATGATCGCGGGCGGAAAGCTATCGAAATCGGAGGCGAAGCTTCTCGACCTCGAGCGCTTGATCGACCGACATGGGCCCGATGCGTTCAGGTTCATTCTGCTTCGGGAGGCCGCGTGGGACTCCGACCGTGACTTTCCCACCGTGCAGGCCTTCCTCGATCAGTTCGATGCCCGCTACGAGGCCGACCTGGCCAACGATCTGGGCAATCTTCTGAACCGCACCGTGTCGATGATCCGGAAGTACCGGGATGGAACCATCCCGGTCGCGGGCTCGGAAGCGGGAACCGATGCGAGCGACGGCGGGGTTTCCACGACCCTCGACACCTGCTCCCGAGAGGCGCTGGACAGGTGGGGCGAGGCGATGGACGCCTATCGCCTGCACGACGGCATCGAAGCGGCGATGACGATCGTCCGGGAGGCCAACGGATACGTGGACAGGAGCCAGCCCTGGAAGCTGGCCAGGGATCCCGCAGCGACCGCCGAGCTCGATGCGGTACTCGGCTCGCTGGTGCGTGCACTGGTTCGTACTGCCGTGGCTCTCTCTCCGTTCATGCCCGGCAAGTGCGAAGAGATCTGGCGGCGCCTCGGTGGCGTCGGCGCCCTTCCCGCTCCCGCTCGAATCGAAGAACGGCTGCCCGGCCAACTCCCGGAAGTGGGAACGGGCGTGCTGTTTCCACGACTCGAGTCCTGAATCGCGCTCCCGACTGCGGTGTTCTGCGGCACCGCTCTTGCTTGACACGCTTCCGCGATCGGTGGTAGCGTTCTCCGTCCCGCTCGGCGTCCGTATGCCGCCCGAGCAGTTGAAAGCACCATTCTTCGCAATGTGCCGCAGCGCCCGCCCGAGGCGTATCAAGGGTGGACTGTGTGCGATATACAGACGGAAAAGATTACATGAAGGATCAACGGATTCCGGGGGAGGGCGATCTGAAGCCCAAGCACTGGACGGTACAGGTCATGCCCGATGGCGGCGGGAGTATTCGATCGCTCCGGGTCACACGACGGTGGGTGCGGGGGCTGACGGCCGTCGCTGCGATCGTCGTGCTCGTTCTGGCAGGCGGCATGGCCGTGTTCGGCGCGAACACGGCGCGGGAGGCCGAGCTGGCCCGCCTGAGGCTCGAGAATCGGCATCTCACCCGAAACCTCTCGGAGGTCGAAGCCGAGCTCGCGATGGTCGGCGCGGCGATCGATGAACTGTCGGATCAGGACCAGCGGTTCCGGCTCCTCGCCGGTCTGCCCCACATCGATCCGGACGTACTGGAGGCGGGTGTCGGTGGTCCGCTATTGGGCGACCCGGCCCGGGAGGAATTCCTGGACGCGTCTCCCTCGCTGGCCGGCCGGACTCTGGCCGCAGCCTATGATGTCGATCGCCTGCTCCGCCGTGTCGAACTGCTTTCGGCCAGCATGAGCGAGGCGCTCGATTCCGTAGCTCTGCACGAGGAGCTCTTCCTCGCCCGGCCATCTATCCGGCCGGTACAGTCGGGGGAAGCCTGGGTCAGCTCGTCGTTCAGCCGCAGCCGGTTCCACCCCCTGCTTCTGGTGAATCGGCCGCATCCGGGCGTCGACATTTCGGCAGCCGCGGGCACGCCGATCCTCGCGACCGGCAAGGGCCGCGTGGTGTTCGCAGGGAACCGATCGGGCTACGGGAAGACGGTCGAGATCGACCACGGTCACGGCTACCGGACCCTCTATGCGCACGCCGGTGCGCTCAGCGTGAAGAAGGGTCAGCGGGTAGAGCGTGGAGACGTGCTGGGAGAGGTAGGAAAGTCGGGACTCGCCACGGCCCCGCACCTTCATTACGAGGTGATCGTCAACGACCGGCAGGTGAACCCGGATGAATACATGGTGGACGACCGCGTACACTGACGCGGCGCCATCACATTCAGCTATCGACACCATGACGCGGCGGGAAGCGCTCCTCGCGCTTCCCGCCGTTCTTCATCGCCAGGGGCGCTTTGTTGAATCCGCCCGCGACCCTCTCTAAATTGCCGGCTCGCGCCGAAGCCAGCCCCCTGGCTCACTCAACACGGAGACGATGGATGCGCGTACAGCGAATCAGCCCGGCCCCGATCGTCGGGGCGGCTCTCTTTCTCGCCGCCTGCGGCGGTTCCGACCTGACCGTGGAGGTCCTCTCGGACACTCCGCAGGGGCCGGCAGCTCAGGAGAATATCGAGGTCGGCTTCTACCCGTTCGATCGGGACTCGGTCTTCGACGCTCTGGACGCGCAAGCGTCATCGCCGAAGCCGGAAATTCCCGCCGACATGGCCTCGACCTTCGAGGAGATCCGCACCCTGCAGGAGCAGTACAACTCCAAGAACAACGAGTGGGCCGATGGCCGTGACCGCCTGCAGAATCTCTCCGAGCAACTGCAGGGGCTGGACCGTCGCTCCCGCGATTACATGCAGAGGTACGAGGAGTTCGGGGACCTGGAAGCACAGGTGAACCGGCTGGAACGGGAGAAGGTCGAGTTGTTCGAGCAGTTTACGGGCATGCAGGAGTCGGTCGCGGTGCGAGTCGACTCGTTCCGGATCGCACGTGACAGCTGGGAAGAAGCAGCCTACTCCGACTACTTCGATGTGGAGCAGGATATCCTCAAGGCGCGCAAGGCCGAGGTCTTCTACGATACGACAGGCGTTGCAGGTACGGTTACGCGCTCGCTGCCCGGCGGTGACTGGTGGGTCGTCGCCAGGGTGCCCACCCCCCGGGGCGAACTCTACTGGAACGTCAAGGTCGATCCGAGCGCCGTGGACACTCTCCAACTGAGCAGCGACAACGGCGAGGATCGAGTCCGCCTCTGATTCCGGAGGATTCGGACCCCATCAGCCGGGACGGGCCCTGAGCTCCGTCCCGGCTCCACATCGGAGAGCCCCTGAAATGACGACCGGGACGAGTTCGGCCGAAGATCGAGGGGCCATCCGGCTCGACATCGGGTCGGACAGGGTTGGCCACCTGGTGTTCGATCGCCCCGAAGCTCCGGTCAACCTCCTCTCGGCAGATGTTCTCCGGTCGCTCGATTCGTTGATCGCGCAGTTGGAATCGAGAATAGCGAACGGACAGTTGACCTCCCTCGTGTTGGAGTCCGCCAAGGAAGGCAGCTTCATCGCTGGCGCCGATGTCGGTGAGATAGGTGGCGTGTCATCCCTGGAGCAGGCACGGACGGCGAGTGCGGAGGGCCAGAGAATCTTCCGCCGCCTGGAGCGCCTTCGCGTACCGACGATCGCGAGCATCCACGGCACCTGCCTCGGCGGCGGAACCGAGCTCTCCCTGCATTGCGATTACCGCATCGCTTCCGATGCGCCCTCCACGAAGATCGGCCTTCCGGAAGTCCGTCTCGGCATCGTTCCCGGATTCGGCGGCTGCGTGAAGCTGCCTGGCGTCATAGGTCTTCAGCGCGCCCTCGACATGATTCTCACCGGCAAGGCCGTACCGGCGACACGAGCGAAGCGGCTGGGGCTCGTGGACCGGGTGATCCCGCGCCACGAGCGGGAACGGGGCCAGCGCGAGTTCGTCGCGGATGTGCTCGCAGGACGCGTTCCGAAGGCCGAGCCCCGGCTGTCGGCGCGCGACCGGCTGATCGAGAGCAACCCCCTGGGTCGTCGGGTGCTGTTCGCGCTGGCCGCGAGGAGAGTGCGGGAGGAGACGAAGGGCCACTACCCTGCCCCACTGAAGGCGATCGAGGTCTTGTCCCGCACTCACGGCGCACCGCCCGACGAGGCATATCGGATCGAAGCGGATGCGCTGGCCGAGTTGCTGGTAGGTGACGTTTCGAGGGCGCTGGTGCGCGTTTTCGGCCTCTCGCAGGATGCGAAACGGGCACTGTCGGAATCGGTCCTCGAAACGGCCATCGATGTCGATCGAGTCGCGGTGATCGGCGCCGGGGTGATGGGCGGTGCGATCGCCGAGATCGTGGCGGCCAACGACATCGACACGGTTCTGAAGGACATCGACCGGGGAGCCCTCGACGCCGGCCTCCGGCACGCAGCCGAGCTGCTGAGGAAAGCCGCCCGCGCACGGGTCTTCACGGAGGAGGAGGCAGGGCTGAAGCTGGCCCGGATCGACGGGCGACTGGACTACGAGGGATTCGAGGAGGTGGATCTCGCCATCGAAGCCGTCGTCGAGAAGATGGCGGTGAAACGGCACGTGTTCACGGAGCTCGAAGCGGTGATGAGCCCCGACTCGGTGCTGGCTACCAATACGTCTTCCCTGTCCGTCACCGAGATGGCGGACGGGCTTCAGCGCCCCGAGCTGGTGGTCGGGCTGCATTTCTTCAATCCCGTGCACAAGATGCCGCTGGTTGAAGTCATCCGGGGGAATCGGACGGGCGAAACCGCACTCGCAACCGCATTTCGATTCGCCCTCCGGCTCGGCAAGACACCCGTCGTGGTGGCAGATGCACCTGGCTTCCTCGTGAACCGTCTGCTCGGCCCCTACCTGAACGAGGCCGGACGTCTGCTGGAGCAGGGCCTCACGGTCGAGGCGATCGATGGTGTGCTGCTCGAATTCGGCATGCCCATGGGCCCCTGTCGGCTGCTCGACGAGATCGGTTTCGAAGTCGCCACTCACGCCGGACGCGAGATGGAACGAGGTATCGGCGAGCGACTCGCGCCCCCCGGGGTGCTCGATCGGATGATCGAGGACGGCCGCTTGGGAAAGAAGAACGGGCGCGGGTTCTACCTTTACGAGAAGGGCAAGTCGACCGGTGTCGACCCCAGCCTGGCCGATGTGCTGGGACCGCGAAGCGGCGAGATGGAACACTCTGAGATTCGTGACCGGTGCCTGTGGCCGATGGTCAACGAAGCGGCATGGGCACTGGACGAGGGCGTGGTGGATTCCCCGGACCGGGTCGATCTGGCGATGATCATGGGTACCGGGTTCCCTCCCTTCCGGGGCGGTCTCCTTCGCTGGGCCGACGACGTCGGAATCGGAATCATCTTCGAAGGCCTGCAGAAGCTGGAATCGCAGCTCGGGCCGCGGTTCGCCCCCGCTCCCATGTTGCGCGAGCTCGCTGGGCGCAACGGGACGTTCACGCATCCTTCCTAGACGCCTGCGGTTCGGCACGCGCTCCGCGCACAAGGTTCCGGCGCCCGGCAAGGAGGGCGAGACTCCGGACGTCGAGATTCTCTACCGGCGGCTTCCGGACCGGGTCAAGACTTTCCGGCAGGAGATTCTGCACGACGGACCGAACTGCAAGTTCTCGTTGCTCGTGCACCCTGAGGGCGCAGAACCGCTGAACGTAGGCGAAGTCAAGCTGGAGCCCGGGGGCGCTCTCCTCTGGTACCTCTTCCCCGACCGCTCGTACGAAGTGGCGGGCGTGTACGATTCTCGAGGTGAGTTCCTGGGCTGGTATACGAATCTCCTGCGTCCGCCCGAGATCTCTGAGGGTCGCTGGGAACTCACCGACCTGTATCTGGACGTGTGGCAACCGGCCGGAGGCGAGGCGAAGCTGCTGGACCGGGAAGACCTGGAGACCGCGCTGGAGGCTGGCCACATCACCCTCGAGGAGGCCCGGCGTGTGGAGGCCGAAGCCGACGCCGTGCTCCGTGCCGCACGCGCGGGTCGCTGGCCTCCGACGATCGTTCGCCGTCACCCGCTGGAATCGGTCGGCTCGCTGCGACTGCACCGCGACGATCCGGCGAGATACGCGGCAAACCTGGTCATCAATCGCCTGATCGGCTTCGGTATGTACCTGTTCGGGGCGATTTCGCTCACCTCGCTGCTGTTCGCGGCATTTACGGACGCGTTCAGCGCGCAGGGACCGGCGCTTACGGCGTGGAAGGTCTCGATCGGAGTTGAGGCGGTGCTGCTGTTCCTGCTCTCGATCACGGGTCGGCTGCCTGCCACGCGGCGGCCCCGGCCCGAAGAGACCCTGGACGAGCGAATCCTGTTCATCGGGAGCCTGGTGACCGGCCTCGCGGTGTTCGTCTATCCCGACAGTCGCCTGTGGCGATCGGCTCTGATCGCCATATACGGAATTCTCGCGCTGTTCCTGGGCATCTTCGTCATTGCCCGCCTGCGCTACGAACACCGGTTTCCCTGGCTGGCCGCCGTGGGCATTGGAGTATGCGCACTGGCGCTGGGTGTTCTTCTGCTCTGACCCGGTGTTTCCGGTTACAACGGGCGCGTGCGGCCGCGCCTGATCGCGATCAGATCATCCACCGTCCGGCTACCGTCGCGCTGCGTGGGCTCGCCTGCGGCGATCGTCTCACCCGGCTGGATGTAGTTGTAGCGATCCACGATACCCCTGTGAATCCGGGCATCGTGTCCGATGCGACAGTGATCCATGACGACCGAATCGACGATCTCGGCCCCCTTTTCGACCCAGACATCGCGTCCGATCACCGAGCGCACGATGCGGGCCTCGTCCACCACGCTCCCGACTCCGAGGCTGATGTCCTCCAGCTCTCCCGAGAGCACCCTCGGGCTGGAGCGGTGATACGCCTGCGAATGGACGGGCCACAGGCGGTTGTTGAGATCGAAACGCGGTCGCTTCCCGAGAAGGTCCATGTGGGCCGACCAGTAGGCGGGTAGCGTTCCGACATCCCGCCAGTATCCGGCCTCTTCGTACGGCTTGACGCCGGGCACGATATTCCGGTGGAAGTCGTAGGCGTAAACGCGGTAGTTGGACGCCGCGACCATCCTGGGGACGATCGTCTTCCCGAAGTCCGGGTCCAGGTTCTCGGCGGCGACCTCCTTCAACACGTTCACCAGGGCTCCGGGCTCGAAGATGTAGTTTCCCATCGACGAATAGGAGAAGCCGGGCCGATCCGGCATCTCCGGCGGGGAATCGGGCTTCTCCAGCCAGTCCACGATTCGGTCGTCGGCCGCGGCCTCGGCCACGCCGAAGCCGGATGCCTCCTCCGTGGGAACCGGAAGCATGGCGACGCTGAGGTGCGCTTCCTTCTTCCGATGGAAGCGGATCATGTGCCCGATGTCCATGCGGTAGATGTGATCGGCCCCGAACACGGCGATCAGGTCGGGACGGAAGTCGGCGATCAGATTGAAGTTCTGATACACGGCGTCGGCCGTTCCTCGATACCAGACTTTCCCGACCCGCATCTGCGGCGGCACGACCGTGAGGAAGTCATCGGGGTGGGGCGTGCTCAACCTCCAGCCCTCGCGCAGGTGATGGATCAGCGACTGCGATCGGTACTGCACCAGGACGAAGGTCGAATAGATTCCGGAGTTGAGGAGATTGGAGAGGACGAAATCGACGATCCGGTAGCTTCCGCCGAACGGGACGGCTGGCTTGCTCCGCTCTTCGGTCAGCGGGGCCAGCCGACTCCCCTCGCCTCCCGCCATCACGAGTCCGAGGACCCGGAGGTTGCTGCGCATGTCGCTGTCCTTCCCCGGTTGAAATCCTGTTAACGGTTGCTTTCGGTCTCGATTGCCCGGTACAGCTGCTCGTACGCCCGGCCGCTGGCGTCCCACGAGAAGTCGGTCACCATTCCCGCCCGGATCACGCTTTCCATATCCGCAGGCGTGTCGTACAGGGCGAGAGCGGAATCGATGGCCGCCCCGAACGCCTCCGGGTCGTACCGAGGAAACACGATCCCCGTTGCCCGGCCCTCAGCGATGGACTCCGGTGTGGCCGCGATCACGCTGTCGGCCAGCCCCCCGACTCGATGAACGATCGGAATCGTGCCGTACCTCTGGCTGATCATCTGATTCAGTCCGCAGGGCTCGAACGCCGAGGGCATCATGAAGAAGTCGGAGCCCGCCTCGATCAGGTGCGCCAACCGTTCGGAAAAGGTCACTCGCGAGCCTACGGTGGGAGAATCGGAGGCCAGTTTCTCGATCAGATTCTCGTACCTCGGTTCTCCACTCCCGAGAAATACGAATCGGGCGGGCCAGGTGGCGAACCGATCGGCCAGCGCCTCGAACAGCGGCAGGCCTTTCTGGTCGACCAACCGGGAGACGAATCCGAATAACGGCAGATCGGGCTCGGCCTCGAGTCCGAATTCCGCCAGCAACTCCTGCTTCAACCGTGCCTTTCCCGTTCGGTCCGAAACGTCGTACGAGTCATCCAGGAACGAATCAGCTGCTGGATTCCAGGTGTCGGTGTCGATCCCGTTGAGAATTCCCGTCACCGGTCTCGGCAGGGCGCCGATGACGCCCTCGAGCCCGAAGCCGAACTCCGACGTTGCGATTTCCCTCGCATATGTCGGGCTCACCGTGGTCACCCGGTCTGCCGCGATCATCCCACCCTTGAGCAGATTGATCCCCCCGTAGTACTCGAGTCGATCCGCGCGGAACCAATTCTCCGGCAATCCCGTGTCGGCCCACGCCTCCGCCGGAAACCGTCCCTGATACGCGAGATTGTGAATCGTCATCACGGAGGCAGGCAGCTCCCCGGACAGCGCTCCGGCCCCCGGTGGCAGACCAGCCCGCAGCAGCACCGGTACCAGCGCGGTCTGCCAGTCGTGGCAGTGGAGTATCTCCGGCGGCTGTTCGAGCGCGCACAGGGCCGCGCGGCAGAACACGGCGAAGCGCAGCAGGTTGTCCGGGTAGTCGCCTGTAGAATCGCCGTACAGCCCGTCTCTGTCGAAAAGAGCGGGCGCATCGACCAGCCGGACCTGCAGTCCCGACGGTCCCTCGAGTGGTCGGATCGCTGCCGAGGCCGGCAGCCCGAGCTCAGCCGGACCCAGCTCGAGCAACGGAGCTCCAGGCTCGAAGCCTGCGTCTCCTACCGAACGGTATAGCGGGAGGAACAGCGTGACCTGGTGTCCGTTCCGTGCCAGGTAGGGAGTCAGTGCCCCCGCGACGTCCGCCAGGCCCCCGGTCTTCGCCCAGGGTACCGCTTCGGAGCAGATGTGAACGATTCGCATGGCGGGTCCCGAGCCGGTTCCAGTTGAAACGGTCTCGGATCAAGATACCGGGAGCATGGGGTTTGCCGCGACAGCCGATTGAAGATTTCGAATCGGAGGAGATCCCCCGGGAGAGGCGTCAGAAGCGGCCGGCGACCTCCCGTTCGATACGCTGCTGCGGGCCCTTGACCTGGTCTCGCCCGGCCAGTTTCGCCTCGTACAGTCGATCGTCGGCACGGTCGAGCAGGCGTGTGACCTCTTCCCCGTGATCGGGCCAGCTGGCCACGCCGATGCTGATCGTGACGGATTCTGGTGTCCGGCCTCCGGGTAGCGCGATCTTGTGGTTCGCCACGGCCTCGCGCAGCTGCTCCGCGACCCTCAGCGCGGCTGCCGTATTCGTCTCCGGAAGGGCGACGACGAATTCCTCTCCCCCCAGACGGGCCACGAAGTCTCCGCCGCGGACCCGGCTTCGAATCACGCGGGCGACCGACTGAAGGGCGAGATCACCGGCTGCATGTCCATGCGTGTCGTTGAAGTGCTTGAAGTAGTCGATATCGATCGCGGCGATGGAAATCGGGCGCCCGTAGCGACGCGCTCTCGCTACCTCACCGCTCCAGCGGTCCTCGAACGCATGTCGGTTCAGGAGACCGGTGAGCCCGTCGTTCGCCGACAGCACGTGGGGCTTCTGCATCCGCAGGTTAACAAGTGTTCCGAGTATGCCCATCGCTCCGAGCAGCGCGATCCGCGCGCCCTGGGCGGCGAGCTCGATCGTGCCGAGTCCACTTACACCGACCACCGCCACCGCCACACCTACGATTGCGCCGTACTGCACCACTGCGAGCGCACCGGCTACTGCACAGGCCCGGTGGTCGAGTCGCATGCTGGTCGCCGACAAGGCGAGGAAGTAGACCGGGAACGCCACGGGGTTCATCAGGGCCAGGTCGAATCGGTCTACGAGCAGAAACGACGCGAGAGTGATGCTGACGATGGAAACGTCGAGCGCACTGGTCACGAACCCGATAGCCCACCGATAGTCCGCGCGGCTCACGATCAGGTGAAGGAGGCCGGCGAGAGGAAGCGACACGTAGGTAACGGCCAGGTAGACGAGCGCGGCCTCGGAACGGTGCGTGATCCACGCCCCCACGAAAGCGAAGGCGATAGCCGCGAAGCTGAGGCTCAGACGACCCCAGGAGATCAGCTTCTCACCCTGACCGCCGGTCTGCAACAGCGTAGAATCGGGCGGCATCCAGAAGCGCCGCCACCGTTCCCTGATTCCCTGCATTCCTCTCCCCGGGCGAGCGTCTGCAATCGTGGCCGATGGTCTCGTGTCCTCAGAGCAAACCGCGTGCCCCCTCCTATGCCCGAAAAATCAACACACCGGGGCGACGAGATCCCGAGATTCTGGGCAAGCCGCGCGGAATGGGGTATCGCGCAAGGTCGCCCGGCCCTTGAGGCAGAGGTTTCGCGCTGCGATCATTCGCACGCGCTACAGCCCGAACTCGAGAGGTGGAGCCATGTCCACGAGCATTCGTACCGCGTCCCCGGAGGATCGCGACAGGATCGTGCTGTTCAACCAGGCGATGGCCCGCGAGACCGAGGGTCGCGAACTGGACCGGACCACTCTCACGAAAGGCGTCGAGAGGCTGCTCGCCCAACCTGAGCGCGGGCGCTATTTCGTCGCCGAGAAGGAGGGCGAGATCGTCGGACAGCTGATGATCACGATCGAATGGAGCGACTGGCGGAACGGGGAGATCTGGTGGATACAGAGTGTCTACGTTTCCAAGCGGCATCGCCGCTCAGGAGTCTATCGGCAACTCCACGAGTACACCCGGGACCTGGCCAGGAAGGACAGGGCGATAGGGCTTCGCCTGTACGTGGAACGCGACAACGAGCCGGCCCAGGCCACCTACCGGGCCATGGGCATGCTCGAGTCGTCCTATCGGGTATTCGAGGAATTCTGGAGCTGATCGGCCAGACTCCGTCAGCCCTCGCTCACCCGCCCGGCGGGAAGTCCTTCAGCGCCTCTCCGATCGCCCTGTCGATCGCCTCCTGGCGTTCCTGCGCGTCCCGCTTCTCGTGGACTTCACCGGAAACGACGCCACGCCACACCAGCTCGTTCGACGATCCATCGACGATATCGAGGATCAGCGTGCCTTCGTTGTACTGTCGTACCGACGGCGTCGAATAGCCCATACCGAACGAAGGGCCGTAGGGACCCCAGTATCCACCCCAGCCGTATCCGTAGTAGCTGTTGATGTAGGTGACGTCCATGCGGCCGTCGATCGACACGTGATAGCCGATCCGGAAATCGGGCGACCCGCCATCGGTGCGACGTAGCCCCTTCTCGGCCAGCTTCGCCTCGACGGATGAGCGAATTCTCCGGTCGGTCATCGGATCGTCCACCAGCCGATCGTTGGAGCGGATGTCGCCCGCCTTCTCTCCCTCGAAGGGTGCCCACTCCCAGGTCTCGTAGGCGCGTATCTCGTCTGCCTTCGCAGGGTCGAAGTCGGACCAGGATTCCAGCCCCGAACAGCCGGTCAGTGCGAGCCCGGCGAGCAGGATGCCGGCCGGAAAGGTGATCCACGAAAAGCGCATTCTGCGGGAGCTCATCGGTACATGAACCCGATGTTGAAGCCCCAGTACTTCTGGTCCCCGGAGCCACCGGCGCTGAAGGCCCAGTTGTAGCGCGCGTTCGCGATCAGAGCGACCTCGGGTCGGCCCAACGGAACGATGACGCCGAGCTCGGGCGCCCAGCCGAAGTGCCAGTTGTCGTCCTTGATCGAGCTGATGCCGATGTCGACTCTTCGCTCGATCCAGTAGGTGCCCGCGTTTATGCCGGCGTACGGGCGGATGCCTCCCCGGGAACCGAAATAGTAGTGGGCGTTGACCAGCAGCGGAACGGAATTGAAGTAGCGCAGTTGTGTACCGCCGATGGCCGCGCCGGGCAGGTTGACGACTTCATCGGTCTTTTCGTTGAGGACGTTCCAGCTTCCCGAGAAGCCGTAAGACAGGTTGCCGCCGCGATTCGGAACGTACCGCGCTTCGAGTCCGATGCCGCGAAAGCTGAAGTCATCGACGAACGTCACGTCGGAATCCGAGCTTCCCGGCAAGCTGGCCGTGGCCGACATGTTGTAGGTGATGCCCCACCACCAGTCCTGTGCATGCGCTTCCCCACTTGTGCCCACGAGCAGGGCAACCGAGGCGAGCGCTCCCTTGAGCAGTCTCATCATCTTCTCCATTCTCGGATCTGTGCCCTGACCTCAGGGGACCATCAGGTAGTCTTCGGACTGATCGAACGCCTGGTCGATCCCGGACAGCGCCAGGTTCACGTTCGACTGTCCACTGCTCGACAGGACCGCATTGATCGCACCGGTCCACACTGACGGAATCTGTTCGCCCGTGTCATCCCGACCGTCGGGATGAAGCATGTCGAGGAACAGAGTTCCCTCTTCCCAGCTCGTCGTGCTGACGTAGCCCGGATACCAGCAGCCGTAGCCCGGGGGGTACCAGCCCCACCAGCCCCAATAGCCGCCGCACGGCCAGTAGCTGTAGGCGGTCCACTCGCTCACCGCGACCATCACGATCACGGCGACGTCGGGAAGATTCGATTCGGTAACTTCCTCGGTCGGTATCCGGCGGTATCCCAACGCGTTCATGTTCTGGACGACCCGGTCCACGAACGTCGCGTCGAGCGAATGATCGTAATCGAGACGACTGCCGTCGTCGCAGTTGATCGGGCCCTGCTCGGGCGGATTGGCAATGTCGCACACTTCGACGACGGTGTCCGGAATCGCGTAGGTGCGCTGTCCGGCGAAGTCGAATTCCTCATTGTAGGTCGTGAGTACGACCTGCGTCTCCGACACGTTCGATATCTCGCCGGGATAACAGGCCGTAAGCCCGCCGACGGTCAGTGCCACCGCGGCGGCGACCTGCCATCGGCCGGGTGACCGGACACCTGTCGTCATCCTCTGCCCCATCGTCACTTCCTCCTCCCGCCGACCCGGACCGCGACCGGCTGGTTCAAAATCACGGGACTGCCAACGCTGCCGTCCCGCCGAGAGCCGACGAAGATAGCGAACCGGAAACGCCGGGCAACTCGAAGCCGATACCTGCTCCCGATTTAGATCATCGGGCGTGGGAGAAGCGCCGCAGGCGCGCGTGGCCCGAGTGCAACAGAGGAAGACGGTTCCGGCTGCGGCGGCAGGACGCCAAGGTGACGCTTACGAGGTAGCCGTGCAGCTTATCGCCCCGGACTTCTGCGGCCTGAACGTGGCTCGCGGTGCTGGCTGATTTGCCGCGGAACCATGCGTCGGGAGTGGCCGTCCGCATCTTGCAACCTGCGCCGGCAGCGGCATTCGGAGCCTCGGGATGTCAGACGTCAGAACCAAGGAAAGCCAGGGAGAGGGAGAGCCATTTGTTCACCGCGTTGCTGATGATTCTGGTCGCAGACCTGCTGATCTTCGTTCACGAGATCGGACATCTGCTGGCGGCGCGTACCCTCGGCATGCCTGCGACCTCGTTCTCCGTCGGCTTCGGACCCGCGCTTCTGAAGCGAACCTGGCGAGGCACCGAGTTCCGGCTGGCCCTGGTTCCTCTCGGCGGGTACGTGCGAATCGAGGGAATGAACGGCACCGAGGAGGACAGGGTCCGGTGGCCGAACGGCTTCGCCTTCCAGCCGCTCTGGAAGCGGCTCATCGTAATCGGAGCCGGCGTCACCGCGAACGCTCTGCTGGCACTCGTGCTGTACAGCGGCGTTTCGGTCGCGGGTAAGTGGAGCGGCCCCGTCGATGCGCGGGTGATCGAAGTCGACAATACCATCCTCCCGCCGACGGCGGGCTGGTCGTCGATCCCGCCGGATCGGACGATCGACCAGGTGAACGATCGCCCGGTATCCGACTGGAGCGAGATGGCCCTGGTTCTGCTCGGACTCGACGAAGGGTTCCACACCCTCGAGCTGGATGACGGCTCGGGCCACCGCGTCTGGATCCCCGGTTCGGAAGCAGCGAAGATTCAGCTGCTCGAGGCCCTCATTCCGGCCGTTCCGGAACCGGTGAACCACAATTTCGGGGAAGGCGTCGCGGCCGGTGGACGCGAGGTGAGCCGGACAGCGAAGCTGATCGCCGAGAGCGGCAAGCTGCTCGCCACGGGATCGATCGGTCTCCGGCAGCTCAACGGCCCGATCGAGCTGGCGCGGGTCAGCGAGCGAACCCTGCGAATGAGCCTCAGCCAGTTCCTGGCCTTCGTCGCATTCCTGTCGCTGAACCTGGCGATCCTGAACGCCCTTCCGATTCCCGTGCTTGACGGTGGCCACTTCGCGCTTCTCATGGCCGAGGGGGTTCGCGGCAAACCCCTCCCGTCTTCGATCCGGAGATACGGTACCCTGGCCGGCACGACGGTCGTCGTCTGCTTCATGACCTTCGCTCTGCTCAACGACCTGCTCCGCCTGTTCGGATACTGAGCCCGACCCGCGGGCTTCCCTGCGACTTCCGCCGTGTTAGATTGCCGCGGCCCATCATGAAGGGCTGAAGGAGGCGGGACCGGTCCGTTCCGCCCGGTCACCAGAAACGGAAGGACGCAGCATGCACCGGATCCTCCGGCCGTGGGCCCTCGCTGTCGCGGCCATCTTCGCACTCGCACCCGCCCCGGCATCCGCGCAGGAAACGGACACCGGCAAACTGACCCTCGACCGTTTATTCTCGGCCGAGTTCCGGGGTGATTTCTTCGGCCCGGCCCGCTGGCTGGATGACGGAGCCGCGTACACGACGCTCGAGCGGTCGGAGGACGGACAGGGACGGGACCTGGTCCGATACGACACCCGCTCCGGAGAGCGCTCGATCCTCATCCGCGGCTCGAGCCTGATTCCGACGGGCGGTACGACGCCGATCCCGATCCAGGGATACGAGTGGTCTCCCGACGGCGACAATCTGCTGATCTACACGAATTCGCAGCGGGTCTGGCGGCGCAACACGAGGGGCGATTACTGGGTCTACGATACCCGCACGGGTGATCTGCGACAGCTGGGTGGCGGGGCCGAGCCTTCCACTCTGATGTTCGCCAAGTTCGATCCATCGGGAACGCGCGTGGCCTATCGTCGAGGCTACGACCTGTACGTGGAGAACCTGGCCAGCGGAGAGTTGACCCGCCTGACCGACGATGGGTCACGGACCACGATCAACGGTACGTTCGACTGGGTCTACGAAGAGGAATTCGACGCGCGCGACGGATTCCGTTGGAGTCCGGACGGCGAGATGATCGCCTACTGGCAGCTCGACGCTACCGGGATCGGCGAGTTCCTGATGATCAACAACACCGACTCGCTCTACTCGTACACCATCCCGGTTCAGTATCCGAAGGCGGGAGACATGAACTCCGCCGCACGCGTGGGTGTGGTCGCCGCTTCGGGCGGAGAAACCCGCTGGTTCGAGGTGCCCGGCGATCTGCG
The DNA here is from genome assembly GCA_023554245.1 of Gemmatimonadota bacterium. Classification (GTDB taxonomy): domain Bacteria; phylum Gemmatimonadota; class Gemmatimonadetes; order Palauibacterales; family Palauibacteraceae; genus Carthagonibacter; species Carthagonibacter metallireducens. Next base: position 2,035 of record JAMJQL010000136.1, on the reverse strand, counting down.
CGACAACTACATCCCGCGGATGGAGTGGGCCGGCTCGTCGGATGCGATCGTCATTCAGCGGATGAACCGCCTGCAGAACACCAACACGGTGATGATCGGAGATGTGAACACGGGCGCAATGGTCCCGATCAAGACAGAGCAGGACCGGGCCTGGGTCAACACGGTGGACGACTGGGAGTTCTACGACCGCGGCCTCGCCTTCATCTGGGAAAGCGAGAGCACGGGCTACCGCCACGTGTACCGCGTCACGCGAGACGGTGGATCCACCCGCCCGATCACCTTCGGCGGGTGGGACGTGATCGGCATCGACCTGGTGGACACCGAGAACGGCTGGCTGTGGTTCCGCGCCTCCCCGGCCAACGCCACCCAGCGATATCTCTACCGCGCCCGGCTCGACGGCAGCAACCCGGCCCAGCGAATCACGCCCGAGGGCCAGCCGGGAACGCACGGCTACAACATCTCGCCGAATGGACAGTTCGCCTTCCACACCTGGTCGCAGTTCGGCACTCCGCCGATCACTGAGCTGATCAGCCTCCCCGATCACCAGACGATCCGAACCCTGGTGGACAACGCCGATCTCAAGGCCACCGTGGAATCCCTGGACCGGGGCGAGTACGAGTTCTTCACGGTCAACGTCAACGGGTTCGAGCTGGACGGCTGGATGATGAAGCCCCTGGACCTCATTCCCGGCCGCAAGTACCCGATCCTGATGTACGGCTACACCGGTCCGGCAGGGACCACGGCGACCGATTCCTGGGGCGGATTCAACTACCTCTGGCACCTGATGCTGACCCAGCAGGGCTACATCGTCGCCACCGTGGACAACCGCGGCACGCCGTCGCCGAAGGGACGTGATTTCCGGAAGGCGATCTACCGGAACTACGGCACCGTCGCATCGGAAGACCAGGCCGCAGCCGTGCGCCAGATCCTCCGGGAGCGCAGCTACATTGATCCCGAGCGGGTCGGCGCCTGGGGCTGGAGCGGCGGCGGCACCTACACGCTGAATCAGCTGTTCCGATATCCTGAGCTGTACAGCCTCGGGATGGCCGTGGCACCGGTGACGCACGAGAAGTTCTACGACACGATCTACACCGAGCGTTACATGGGCCTGCCCGACGAGAACGAGAAGGGCTACGACGCCTCCGCTCCGATTACCTTCGCGAGCGGTCTGGAAGGCGATCTGCTGATCGTGCACGGGACGGGCGACGACAACGTGCACTTCCAGAACACCGAGGTGCTGATCAACGAGCTGATCAAGCACAATAAGGCGTTCACGATGATGGCGTATCCCAACCGGTCGCACGGGATCTTCGAGGGGCAGGGCACGAGGCGGCACCTGCAGGAGCTGCTGACCCGGTTCCTGATGGAGAACATGCCGCCGGGTGGGATGTAGGACGAGCGGCCTCAGTGGCTACAGCGCCGAGGACAAAGGTTGAGACCTGATATCAGCATCGTCGTTCCGTTCCTGGACGAGTGTGAGTCGCTGGCGGAGCTGCACCGGGAGCTTGTTGAGGTCCTCGATCGACTGGCCGCCTACGAAGTAATTCTCGTCGACGACGGAAGTACGGACGATTCCTGGGCTGTGGCAAAGGCCCTTGCAGAGGAGCACCGGGAGACGATTGCGATTCGCCTGCGCAGGAACTTCGGGAAGGCTGCAGCTTTGGACGCAGGTTTCCGTGAGGCGCGTGGCCATCGGGTTGTGACTTTGGATGCGGATTTGCAGGATCCTCCGGATCAGATCCCGCTCCTTCTCGCGAAGCTGGATGAGGGTTGGGATCACGTCTCCGGGTGGAAAGTCAGCAGACAGGATCCTCTGACCAAGAGGCTGCCATCGGGTCTCTTCAATCGAGTGATTCGGAGCACGACAGGGATTCAACTTCACGACTTCAACTGCGGCCTGAAAGCGTACAGAATCGAAGTCGTCAAAAACATAGAGGTCTACGGCGAGATGCACAGGTACATCCCCTTACTCGCCAAATGGTCTGGTTTCCGCAATATTGGCGAGAAGGTCGTTCAACACTACCCTCGCAAATAT
>JAMJQL010000135.1 GCA_023554245.1 Gemmatimonadota bacterium | reverse complement strand
GACAGATCCGGCAAAAACTGCCCCCACGCCGTCATCTCCCCGTACTTCGCTACCTCCAGCTGCGACATCCGCTGCTCCAGCGCCGGCGCGTTCTCCCGCGCCAGGGACAGCGCTTCCGGCAACGTCACCTCCCGCGCCGCCGCTCCGCTCTCCCACTCCGCCGCCTGCCCCCGAACCTCCCCCACCCCCACCGCCAGCCCGCACAACGCCAGCACCACCATCCGCCCGATCCGACGTTCAGATATCATGAGTGTGTCCGGTATCCATTCACGTTGTCTCTTCCGTATCCCGGTATTGGACCGTCTCGCGGGATCACCGATTCCCCGATGCCGCTTCAGGAGTCTTCCTGAGAACCGCCCCGGCGCTCGTCCAGCAGTTGGCGATACATTCGTATCTGCTCGGGGGTGAGGAGCGCTTCGATGCGCCCCCGGGCGGAGTCTACGACCATGTCGTACTCCGGTCTGACACGATCGAACACCTCGCTCATCCTTGCGCGGGTATCCACCAGAATCGGAGCGATGAGCTCTCTCTGTTCTTCCGTGAGCTCCAGCTCGTCGGCGAACCTCTCGATCGTGGTCTGTCGGCCCCGCTCCCTGCGGTCAGGTCTGACTTCGCCCGATTGCGGGCCCGACTGGGTAGCCACCATGCGGCGATCGATGGCGATACCGGCAGCTGCTCCGGCCGCGAACGTGACGAGAAGCAGCAGCGCGACTCGGACCCCCTGGGTTCCCACGCTCAACGCTCCGTCGTGATCGCGGTGAGAACGACGTCCAGATCGGCAAGTGAGTCGCCGGGGAACGGGCGCGGCAGTTCTTCGGCGGATGCCCAATCCACGAATTCCTCGTAGCCCAGGGTATCGGACGAGAACACGACCGTCGATGCGGTTCGCGACGCAGGACGGTCGCCTATCGCAAGGCCGGCGATGAGCAGGGCGATGCTGGCTGCGACCGGGATCAGCAGGGACGCCCAGCTCGAAGCGACTTCCCACCACGTGATTCGTCGAGCCTGCAGCAGCGGCCGAGCCGCATCAGCGATCGACCGCTTGAGACGTGCCCGGGTAAGTTCATCGGGACCCAGCTCCAGAACCCAGCGGGGCCGCTTCGCCGGCTCACCATTCCTGTCGTTCATTGAACTCGATCATCCTTCCGTTCTTCGTCATCGATCGGTACGAATTCGCTACCCAGTCGGAGCCGCAACGACTTCCGCCCGTGGTGCACGTGGGCCCGGGAGGTGCCGACGGCAATGTCCAGGATTCCGGCGATCTCCTTGTGGCTGTAGCCCTCGAGGTCGTACAGGGTCACCGCAAGCCGTTGCATCTCCGGTAACTCGGACAGCGCACTCAACACCGTCTGTCGCGTGAGACCTTTCTCCCACTCCCTGGCCGGGTTCGATCGCGCCGAGGCCGAAGCCGGGATTTCCTCGTGTGTCCTCAGTATCTCTCTCCGTCTCAGATTCAGCGCGGTGGAACGAAGCACCCTGAAGAACCAAGGTCCGAAAGGGCTGCCGGGCTTCAGTTGATCGATTCGTTCAAGGGCTCGAATGAACGCATTCTGAACCGCATCTTCCGCATCCTGCGGGTTGCCGAGCACCGACAGCGCTGCGGCGAATCCCGTGTCCATATACCGTTCGACGAGCGTGCCGAACGCAGTCTCATCGCCGGCCTTTACCCGCCGGACGAGCGTCGGCTCGTCGACAGCTCTCGCGTCCGACGCGACTGGTGTCACGGAGCGGTGGTCCGACGGGATCCGTTGGCGCAGCGTCGAGCGCCCGGCCCATATTCACACCGGACCGAATCACTGCATTGACCGACTCGCACACTCAAGAACACATCCCCTCCACCGGGCGTTGCAGGTACACGGAGAAGGGATGCTAGAGGAAGCAATGAATCAGAGGCAAGACGGGCGCCGCGACATGGACCGCGCGCCATTGGGTTCTCACGTCTCCACCACGGGCGGGCTGAGCCTCGCGCCGGGCCGAGCCCGGGAGTCCGGCGGCGATGCGCTGCAGATCTTCACCTCTTCGCCGCAACGCTGGGCCAGCAGCGAGATCGACGACGGGGCGGCATCGGAATTTCGGGCGGCGATTGCAGAGCATGGGATTCGCACTACGGTGGCGCATGACAGCTATCTCATCAATCTCGCCACTCACAAGTCTGAGCTTCTGAGCCGTTCAAGGGCCGCGTTTCGAGCAGAGCTCGAGCGTTCCTGCCTCCTGGGGCTCGACTATCTGGTCACGCATCCCGGAAACGCTACTGGAGGTGACCGGGTCGAGGCGCTCCGGCAGAATGCGCGGGCCGTCGCCGAGGCGATCGAGGCAGTCCCGGGAACCACGACAGTCCTGTTCGAGACCACAGCCGGATCCGGAACCGCTCTCGGGTGGCGATTCCCGGAACTCTCCGTGCTCCTGGACGCCGTCCCGGCGGGGGTGGCGGACCGGATCGGCGTATGCTTCGACACCGCCCACGTTTATGCAGCGGGCTATGACCTGCGAAACGATCCGACCGAGATTCTCGACCGCTTCGAGAGGGAGATCGGACTCGATCGGCTTCGGCTGTTTCATCTCAACGATTCGGTCGGCGAGCTGGCCAGCCGGCGCGACCGTCACGCGGAGATCGGCGAGGGAGAGATCGGCATCGCAGCTTTCGCAGAATTTCTGACCGATCCCCGAGTAAGCGGAATCCCCGGAATCATCGAGACGCCGAAGGGGGACGATCCGATCGCGTCGGATCGCCGGAATCTCGACAGGCTGAGAACCGCGATTCAGGATGCCGGCAGCGCCTGAGGGCTTTCTTGCCGCGCCGGCACGCTCACCGCATTTTCGCAGCACTCCTCATGAACAGGTGACAGATGAACGACTTCATCTCCGACGACGGCGCGCAGGACACCACGGACGGCCCGATGGCGGGGTCGGTCCCGCAGACATCTCCAGGACTCGAACTGGCGGCCCGAACCCTGGTCGAGGAGCGCGTGCGCGCTCTCCGGCGCCTGCTGGACCGGGAGCTGGATCCCGATGACATCATCGTCAGGCCGACGGCGCCGGCGTCTCGGAAGCACCTGTTCGAGGATGCATGCGATCTCTACTGGAACGAGCTGAACTGGGAACAACTCACCGATGAGGAACGCATATCGGGCGGAGAGTTGACCGAGATGGTGTTTCCGGGACTGCTCACTCTGGTCGATGCGCTGTTGCCGCGTTCCGACAACGGCGAGCCGGATCGTGATCGGGAGCACAGGGACGTCGCCCACGATTTCCTGCTCTGGCTGGCCGGCCGCCTGGTCGAGTTGAGGGCGACGCGACCCGATGATGAGGAAGACCGGGAGCGGATACGTGCAGAGATTCAGGTCACCGACGACCTGATCGACCTCGTCTCCTGCCGACTTTATTGCCTTACCGACGAAGAAACCGGGCGCATCAGGGGGTTCGGGATCTGAATGATCCGCCGTCCCATGAAGCCCCGGGTGATGATGCGAAACCGACAAGGGAAGAACCGACAGTGAATTCCATCGTGTGCATCAAGCGGGTGCCGGATTCCGAGACGAGAGTCCGCATCGCGTCCGACGGCCTCGCGGTCGATCGCTCGGGCGTGAAGTTCGATATGAATGAGTACGACAAGTATGCCCTGGAAGAAGCGATCCGGCGAAAGGAAGAAGCGGGCGAGGGTCTCGTCACCGTGCTGACGGTCGGTGGGGATGACGCGCGGGAGACGCTGCGCCAGGCGCTGGCGATGGGAGCCGATGAAGCGGTTCTCCTGCGAGCCGAAACGGGATTCGACGGTCTGCCCGTCGCCGTGGCCCTCGCAGAGGAGATCCGGGATCGACCGTTCGATCTGCTGCTGTTCGGGAAGCAGGCGATCGATGACGACGGAATGCAGGTGCCCGCGATGGTCGCCGAATTGCTCGGACTTCCGGCAGCCACGGTGGTCGTTTCCCTCGAGATCGAAGCGGGCCGGGCAGTGGCGAGGCGGGAAGTCGAGGGGGGGCACGAGACGGTGGAATTCGATCTGCCGGGAATCGTGGCAGCGCAGAAGGGACTGAACGAGCCCCGATATCCCAGTCTCAAGGGCATCATGGCCGCCAAGAAGAAGCCGCTCGAAGAGAAGGATGTCACGCTCGTCGAAGGAGGACTCGAACTGCTGGAACTCAGCGGACCTCCTGACCGGCCCGAACCGCAGATCCTCGGCGAGGGAGCCGAGGCCGTGCCCGAGCTCGTCAGGAGACTTCGGGAGGAAGTGAAGGTGCTCTGATGGCAGATGTGATCGCGTACCTGGAAATGCGAGACGGAACGCCGCGGCCCGTAGCCCGGGAAGCGGTTTCTGCGGCGAAGACGCTGGCCGATCGACTCGGAGGCTCGGTCGTCGCGTTGGCCTTCGGTGGGACCGGAACGGCTGAAGCGGCCCGGGCAATGGCGGCGTTCGGCGCTGATCGATTGGTGGTCGTGGAGGATGATTCACTGGTCGCGTACAGCCCGGACGTTGCAGTTGCCGTGATCCAGCACCTCGCGGCCGAGTTGTCGCCGGCAGCCGTCGTGTTTCCGGCCTCGGCGCAGGGAAAGGACCTTTCAGCGCGCGCGGCGGGGCGTTTGAAGCGCTCTCTCGCCAGCGAGGTCACGGAGCTGGCAGTCGAGGACGGGATGATCGTCGTGACCCGGCCCGTGTACGCCGGAAAGGCTTACGCGCGGCTCAGGTTCCGGGACTCACCGGCACTCTTGTCGATCCGTCCGAACGTGTTTCCGGTCATCGAACATGCCGGGGCAGGAGCAGTCGAGCGCCCCGCCATGCCGGATGTGCAGGAGAAGACCCGGGTCGGGCCTATCGAGCAGGGCGAGCGTGATCGCCTCGATGTGCGGGAGGCGGACATCGTCGTCTCCGGCGGGCGGGGCCTGCAGGGTCCGGAAAAGTGGGAGATTCTCGAGCACCTGGTCGATGCGCTCGGCCCCGGTGCGACGCTGGGTGCGAGCCGCGCCGTAGTGGACGCCGGGTGGCGCCCGCATGGCGAGCAGGTCGGCCAGACGGGGAAGGTCGTGTCTCCGAGCCTGTACTTCGCGATCGGGATCAGCGGAGCCATCCAGCACCTCGCCGGGATGCGCACCGCCAACGTAATCGTCGCAGTGAACAAGGATGCTGAAGCCCCGATCTTCGATGTCGCGAACTACGGCATCGTGGGTGATGCATTCGAGGTCGTGCCCGAATTGACCGATGCGGTCCGGAAATTGCGCACGTCTGACGGTTGAGTAGCGCGTAGCCCCAGAGGTCCGGGGCCGGGGGGACAGATGCCGAGCATTCCGTTCGTGTTGAGTGTTCTGGCGCCATTGATCGCAGCGGCGCTGAGGCTGATGGCACCGGCCGAGGTTGGTGCCTCGATCAACCTCGTCTGGCTTCTGGGGCTCGTTCCCGTATTCCTTGCAACACGCCACCTCGGTTGGCTCGGCGCGCTGTACGGACTCGCCTGGGCCGCCGTTCCAGTTCTTCTCGCTACCTTCGCGATCGGGATCCGCGATGGCGCGCCGCCGGACCTGACCGCACTCGGGGCGGTCATCGTCACGCTGGCGGCGGCCGCACTCGGAGCCGGCATCCTGTGCGAGAGCTGGGGCCGCGAAGTGGAGTCCGAGCGGCTCGGGTCCACGAGCGTTCGCGCCTCCGAGGCGCTGGAAGCGCTCCCGTCGGGAGCGTCACTGCAGTTCTTCCTCGACAAGCTGTTCGCCGGCGCCCGGCGACGACCCCCGTTGACGGTGGTTCTATTCGAGGTCGCCGAGCTCGACAAGTACGTGGAGCTCGAGGGACCGGGCGTGGTGGCGGAGGCACTGGCGACGACCGCCGAGTCGATTCAAGCTGAGACCCGTGCCATGAACGTGGTGGGACGACTCGACGATCGCACCTTCATCGTCTTGCTGCAGGGTGAGGGTATCCCGGGTGCCTGGGCGTTCGCGAGCCGGGTAATGGCAGACGCCGAGACACGGGAGGCCCCGTGGGACGCCCGCCTTCGATTGAATGTCGGCATGGCGGGATACGAAGAGAGTATCGAGAATCCCGATCAGCTGCTGCTCCGGGCCCGGAAGGCGATCTCGGCGGCGCGCACTCTGGGCAGTGACGCTGCCGTCGTGTTCGGGGGATCGTCTGAAAGGGCGCTCGGGATTTCGGGGATGTTCATCCTGCAGGAAGACGGTCAGCTGACCGAAGTCCACCGCCTGGTGTGACTCAGGTCTCACCGACCTCCTCGCTCTCGATACGCGAGCGCACGCAGGACGCGAAACGGGTCAGGACGAAATCGGCGGCCCGACGCAGCAGGCCGGTGGCGACCACTCCCGACAGCCTACCGGACACCCGGAACGATTGCTCGAGCTCGATCTGAGTGGCTCCCCCCTCAGAGAGCAGTCGGCTGTGCATCCACATTTCGCCGTCTCCCCAGCCCCTGAGCTCCGACGCGGACGCTTCCAGCCGGGCATACCTCGACTCCGGATCGAGTTCGGCGAAGTGTGCGAGACCTCGGAACACCAGTCCGAACGGGCCCAGCTTCAGCTTCACCTCGCCCTCGAACGTCCGCTCGTCCATGATCTGAACGAGGCGGGCCCCGGGCAGACAGGCGGCGACGTTGGCCGGGTCCGTCAGAAACCGCCAGACCACCTCGCGATCCCTGTTGACCCGGAAGCTCTTCTCCAGTGTGACGGTCAAACGCTTTCCTTCGGTTGGAGTCGGATCCCGAAGCTGAACGGACGATCAGGGAAGCGTCAAGCGGCTTCTGACTCTTGCGGCGGAACGGAGCTTCCGAAACTGTAGGCTCATGAGCGTCGACGAGGTGCTGGAATCCGTACGAGAGGGCCGGGCGAGCGGCGATGCGACCGGCATCGCACTGCTGGTCGATGCCTGGCGATCGGCGCCCCGGGCCCCCGGCGCGAGGTTCACGGTCGCACCGGATGGAGGCACGGCCGGTTCGATCTCCGCCGGGTGCGTGGAGGCCGACCTTAGCGAGCACATTCGGGCAGTCACCGCGGGAGCTTCGCCCCGGTTGGTTCGGTACGGGATCGCCGATTCGGATGCTGCCGCCGTCGGTCTCTCCTGCGGAGGAGAAATCGAAGTACTGGTGAATCGACTGGAGGCCGATGACCCGGTGTGGGAGTGGATATCGAGTGCAGGGTCGCAGGGTCGCGAAGGGGTGCTCGTGACCGACCTCACGAATCCGGTCCCGGGTCGGCAGTTGATTCTCACGGAGGAAGGGAAGCGGATCGGAACTGTCGGAAGTACAGCCCGCGACCAGCTTGCGAGCGTACTTGCGACACAGGCACTCCGATCGAGATCCCGTCCGGAAATTCACGCCCTCGGACCTGCAGAAAGGTTGTTCGTCGAGCCGATTCTCCTGCCACCCAGACTTTTCGCGGTAGGAGCGACGGCGAACGCGATTGCGCTCGCCGAGCTCTGCCGCGTCGCCGGTCTCTCCGTCACCATCGTGGAGCCTCGAGAGACGCTGGCGCAGCGAGCTCTGGACGTCGGCATAGCGACCATCGGAGCCGAGCCCGCGACTGCCTTCGATCAGGCAAAGCTCGGACCGGGTGACGCTGTGGCGGTACTGGCGCACGAGCCGCGCATCGACGTAGCCGCCTTGCGCGCGGCAATCGAAGGAGGAGCCGGCTACGTCGGTCTGCTCGGGGGGCGCAGAACCCAGCAGGCTCGGAGGGAGGCTCTGCTGGAGGCGGGAATCGATCGTGGGTCGATCGAGAAGATCCGAGGTCCGATCGGTCTGAGAATCGGCGCCGAATCGCCCCACGAGATCGCGATCTCGATTCTCGCCGAACTGGTTCAGCACTGGAACCTGCCGGACGATCCAGGCGTCTGATGCAGGTGTCCGAGAATCGGGGAGTCGCCGGACTCGTTCTGGCAGCCGGCGCTTCTTCGCGGATGCCCGGCACGACGAAGCTACTCCAGCCGTGGGGCGAAGGTGTCGTGATAGAGGCAGTCATCGAATCGGCCCGTCGCGCAGGCCTGGCGCCGATCTACGTGGTGGTGGGTGCCGACGCGCCCCGGCTCGAATCCAGACTCACAGGCTCGGGCGTGATCACCATCTCACACGATCTGTGGAATCTGGGTCGGTTCTCGACTCTGGGGACCGGCCTCGCCGCGGCGCGCCGGTCGGACGATACGGAATGCGCGGTCATTCTGCTCGGCGACGAGCCCGGCATGCGTGCGGGGACGATCCGATCGGTGGTCTCGACCTGGCTGGCGAGCGGTGCCGAGCTGGTCAGGGCCCGGTACAGAGATCGTCCCGGTCACCCGGTTCTGGTGGCCAGAGAAGCATGGGATCTCGCGATCGAGACCTCGGCGCTGCCAGACGATTCGCGGTCGAACTGGGAACGACTCTGCTCGCTCGGGCTCGACGCGCGCGAGGTAGCGGTGGACGCGCCGGCTCCGATCGACGTCGATGATCCTGCCGCCCTGGCGCGGGCTCGCAGTCGCAGCTTCGACGGCGATCCCTGCCGATCCGCCTCGGATCCTTCCTGATGCCCGGGGCTCCGGGACGACGCGCTGTGGCGGCGGTGGTCCTCGGCGTCTGGGCGGTGACGCTGTCGGCGCACGCGTGGCGGACGCTTCGCGTGCCGGAGGCCGAGCGACTGGCGACCGCCGCGCGAGTCCTGCCTCCGGGCGAATCTTGGTTCGCCCTGTATCGCGGCGAGGAGCGAGCCGGCTGGGCGCGACGCGAACTGGACACGCTGCCGCTCGGAGCCGGTTTCGTACTCAGGGAGAGGACGTCGCGCCGGGTCGCGCCGGTGGGAGCCGCGGGCCGGCTGGACACGGATCTCGTAGCATGGCTGGACCCGGGTGGAGGACTCGACAGTCTCGCTTTCCTTGGATTCTCCGGTGCTGACACCATGCGTCTCGAGGCCCTGACCGTGGGAGACAGCGTGGTCGTGCTCCGACCCGGGGGCCGGATTCGAGTTGCCGAGCGCCCTCAACTCACCGGCAGCTGGCCCCTGCGGTTCGCGGCCGACAGCCGAGCTCGAGAAGTCGGTCGAGAGATATCTGTCGTTCTGCTCGATCCCGCTACGGCCTCGGTCCGCGAAATGTCATTGTTGGTGCGGGAGCGCGCCCCCCGAATCTGGGCGGACAGCGCCGACACGGAGCCCGGAACGGGGCGATGGATCGCCGTCCGGCAGGACACGATCGAGGCCTGGCGGCTCGATCGAATCGAAGGATCGGTGGTGCTGCCTGTCTGGGTCGATGTAGACGGCAGGGTGGTCGAGTCCGAGGAGCCGGGGGGGCTGCGTTTCCATCGGACTGCATTCGAGCTCGCCTTCTTCAGTGAACCCGGATTGACGGAGGTGCCGCGTTGATCGAGCTCGTCTCGCTCACCAAGCGATACGGGGAGTTCGTAGCCGTGGATGCCCTCAGCCTTTCGGTTCCGGAGGGTCGAATCACGGGACTCCTCGGGCCGAACGGGGCGGGGAAGACGACCACGCTCCGTATGATCGCGGGAATTCTGGAGCCGGACTCCGGTGAGGTGCGCATAGGCGGGCTCGACATGGCCCGGGAGCCTCTGGCGACCCGGTCCATGCTGGGGTTCGTTCCCGACAGGCCGTTCGTCTACGAGAAGTTGACGGGTGGCGAGCTGCTCCGGTTCACGGCGGGTCTTCACGGGATGTCCGGCAGTGTCGTCGAGACGCGAATCGACGAGCTGCTGGAGCTGTGGGACCTGGTCAGTTGGAAGGACCAGCTCGTGGAGTCCTACAGCCACGGCATGCGCCAGAAGCTCATTCTCTCCTCGGCGCTGGTTCACGCGCCCCGCGTGCTCGTGATCGATGAACCGATGGTAGGGCTCGATCCGAGGTCGGCCCGGATTCTGAAGGACCTGCTGCGCGAGTTCGCCGACCGGGGAGGAACCGTACTGGTTTCGACTCACACGCTGGAGCTGGCGGAGGTGTTGTGTGATCAGATGGCGATCATAGACCACGGTCAGATCGCCGTGGCCGGCACCATGGCAGACCTCCGTCGGGCGGCCGAGTCAAGCGAAGCCGGTCTCGAGCAGCTGTTCCTGCGGATCACGCGCGGAGCGACCGATCTCAGGATCGCCTCGTTGCTGGACGCCCTCGGGTGAGCGTCGTATCCGAGTATCGTCTGCTGCTGAGGCCCAAGTGGCTGGCGGCCTGGCGTCGTGCATCCAGCGCCCGATCGCGTCTCGGCCGGATCGTGTTGCTTGGCGCCCTCGGGGCTGCCGCCTGGCCGGTGGTCTATCTCACGCTCGTCCGGTTTCTCGCCGCGCTGCGCCAGGTGGAGGACATCGGTCCGCTGCTCGCTTCCCGTCTGCTCGCACTCGGCCTGCTGATCTTCTTCGGCCTCCTGCTTCTGTCGAACGTGATCGGAGCTCTATCCGGGTTCTTTCTCGCCCGCGACCTCCCAGCGCTGCGGGCGACCCCCGTCGACGGGCTGTCGATCTACCTGGCGCGATTGACCGAGACTCTGGTCAGCTCATCGTGGATGGTGCTGCTGATCCTCATCCCGGTGCTGGCCGCATACGCGCGGGTGTTCGACGCGGGAGTCGTGTTCCTGCCGATCTCCTTGGGTGCTCTGATCCCGTTTCTTCTGATCCCCGCCGCGCTTGGAAGCGCGTTCACATTGCTGCTCGTTCGGGTGTTCCCGGCGCGCAGGTCAAGAGACATCCTGCTCGTCGCGGGCCTGGGGGGAATCGCGGTGCTCGTACTCGTCCTTCGAGTGCTGAGACCGGAACGCCTCGTGAACCCCGAGTCCTACCGGAATCTGGTCGAATTCCTCGAGTCGCTGCGCGGGCCATCCTCTCCGTGGCTGCCTTCGCAGTGGACCGCTGACGCACTGGTGGGCGGCCTCGAAGGTGGCTCCGACTTTCTCACCTGGCTCCTGCTGTGGAGCACGGCCGCGGGACTGACCACGCTGGGGGCGGCCCTCCATGGGCGGCTGTACCCGACGTGCTTCACCCGCGCGCAGGAGGGTGATGAGCAGCGGGTGCGTCGATCGGGAGGGACGGCACTGCTCGAGCGGCTGCTGTCACGTCTCGCTGTGCGTCGACGTGAACTGGTTCTGAAGGATATCCGGACGTTCTTCCGCGATACCACCCAGTGGTCGCAACTGATCATCCTCGCGGTTCTCGTCGTGGTGTACGTCTACAACATGAGCGCGCTGCCGCTCAACGCCGGGACCACCATATCCCGGTATCTGACGACCCTGGTCCTGTTTCTCAATCTCGCTCTGACCGGATTCGTCGTAGCCGCGATAGCAGGCCGCTTCGTGTTTCCGGCTTTCAGCCTCGAAGGTCGAACGCTCTGGCTGCTCCGCAGCTCACCGGTTGAAGCGGGAGAGGTCCTGAAGTCGAAGTTCTGGACGGGGCTCCTGCCTCTCGGCTTCCTGGCCCTGATTCTGACGGTGCTCACCAACCTGGTTCTCGACGTGCCGCCAGTTCTGTTCGGACTCTCGATCGTATCGATCGTCCTGATAACCGCCTCGTTCACGGCACAGGCGCTCGCCTGGGGAGTCTACTTCCCCGTGTTCGAATCCGAGAATGCCGCGCAGATTCCTACCTCGATCGGAGGACTCCTGTACATGCTCGGGGCGCTGGCGAGCCTGGGCCTGGTAGTTCTCTGTCAGGGCTGGGCGTTGCGGGATTACTTCATCAGCGGACTGCCGGGGCGAGCGCCCAGATCGGTAGCCATCTCAGAGGCGGTCGTGGCCCTCGCACTCACCTTCGGGCTTACGATGATCGGCGTATTCGGCTCGTTGTGGGCGGCGGAAGCACGGATCGAATCGAGGAGGTCCGGTTGAGGTCTGGAATTGAGAATCCGGCCGGACGAGCTTGCGGTCAGGCCAGATCCGATATCGCTCTCGCGGTGGATTCGCGGAATTGCCGCAGGCCTTCGCGCGCTCTGCGCATCTCATCCTCAGTGAACAGGCCTTCCTGCTGAGCCAGCAGCAACTCTTCGCGCTGAGAGTCTTCCAGCAGGCCCAGCTCGACCGCGAGCGTGGCGAACCGCTTGTCTGGCTGTCGGCGCTGCTCCATCAGGATTCGCGCTACTTCGGCCGGTGTCAGCAGCTGACGAATCAGCGCTACCGTCCCCAGGGCGAAGTGACGGGGAATTGGAACCTCGACCGCCTGATGCGGCCCATCGAGGGGCCTGATCTCGGGCATTGTCGGGTCGGATTCGACCGGGGATGCAGCCGCCTCCTCCGCTGCTGGCGATAGAGGTGGCGCCGTGTTCTCCGAGGCAGACGGAGTCAAAGGTACGACGGAGAGCGACGGCATCTCCAGTTCGGCCGGAATGGAGAGCTCCGGCTGCGAATCGACCGTCGAGAGAGGCAGTCCGAGCGGAGGCCACGAACGCGAGGCCTCGTCATTCGCCCCGTTCGTCTCGGGCACCCCCTGCGACGTGAATCCGGTCTCCGGTGCGGCAGCTCCCTCGATCGGCTCGTTCGGGTCCACGAGTCGCTGAAGCAGCTCCCACTGCGACCGCAGTGCCTCGCTGTGCTCGTTCTGGTTGTCGAGGATGTAGCGAATGCTCAGAAGGTGAAGCGCATAGAGACCCATCACCCCCGCTGCGAGTGCAAGCTGCCGGTTCTGCATGACCCACGCCACGGAGCCCAGTCCGATCGTTACGACGGCCACGATCGACAGGTACCGCAGACTGTAGAGGCCTCTGGAATTCTTGTCTGGAACCACTCTCAGCTACCGCCGCGTTGTATCCCGGAATCCGGGAGCCGGCCGGATGTCTCGGGTCTTACGCTCGTAACGGGCCCGGGAATCAGCCTCCGGGCGCGGACTTTCGCTGCCGGATGCCGCGCATTCTGCGTGCCAGCGTAACTCAGCGACCGCGGTGGATCGTCCAGCGGTCCAGCACTTCCTCGCCTCGTGTCACGAAAAACGCGTCAAAACAGGCTACGGCGAGGCAGGAGTGATTCGGAACGATTCGGACCCGGTCGCCCACCGGGAGCGTGCCGTCTACAATCCCGTGCTCCTGCGACAGAGTCCGCATCCTTGCGTTCTGCAGGATATGTCCGGGGCGATCCGGGTCGAGCAGGACCCCCATTCCAGCGCCAGGCAGGTGCGCCGGTCCCGGATCGGCCGACAGGGCGAGCGCGCCGGCGTCCACGACCGATCGTCGCGAATCGGAGTGAGACGATACGATGCTCGCCAGGATGGTCGCCGCGCACTGGTCGAGCGAACAGGACTGGAGCGCCACCTGCGTCCAGTCGTAGAGTGCGTAATTCCCCGGCCGGACCTCGGTCATGCCCGACAGGTCCCGAGCTCGCGACATGGAGGGCGTCGAGCCGCCACTGAGGCCGGGGACTTCCGTCCCCCGTGCCCGGATCCGCTCGGCGAGCGCACTCAGAGCGTCTCTCTCTTCGTGGGCTATCCTCTCGACCTGAGCAGGCGAGGTCGCGTGATACGCATTTCCGGAATGTGACAGGAGCCCGGCGAATTCGAGCTCGGGCGCGGCAGCGATGCGATCTGCCAACTGAAGCGCCTCATCGGTGTCGATCGTCACTCCCGCCCTGCCGTAGCCGGCATCGACCTTCAGCCAGACCCGGAAACGCGTCCCAGTCGACTGCAGCAGATCTACCGCTTCCGGCGAGTCGATCGTCACACCGAATCTGATTCGCTCGGCCAGTTCGACCGCCTCGGTGACGCGCGAATGAACGATCGGGAATGCCCAGGTGATGTCTTCGAAACCGGCGTCGGCGAATACGCGGGCCTCGAACAGGGTGCTCACCGTGATACCGGCCGCTCCGAGTTCCCGCTGGCCCAGGCCGATCTCGACGCACTTGTGAGTCTTCACGTGCGGTCGAAGCCGGACGCCGAGATCCCGGCACCGATCGGCCATCCCTCGAAGATTCGCTTCGAGAATATCGAGATCCAGGAGAAGCGCTGGGGTCGGCAGGTCATGGATCGAGTTCATGGCCGGGAACATACTACGGGCGCCGCGCGGCTGTCACCCGCTTCATACAAGCCGGCGGGTGCCCGGACGGAGCCCACTGGCCCGGCCTGCCACGGCAGCGCATCGTTCCAAACTGGCCTTGTCGCGTTTCGTGTGACGATCGAACTGCTCCGATCGTCTAGAGAGTGAAGAGCCCGTTTCACGACGGTGGCCGACCGCAGAATACCGGCTGGCAGTCCAGCAGAGGAGACAGGTGCTGGGGGCAGAAGCGAGGCAACAGACCGACGCTGAGCTGGTCAGGGATTCCCTCGCCGGCTCTGAAGCGGCATTCGGCGAGATCGTCCGACGCTATCAGGATCTCCTCTACCGTCATGCCGAGCGCATGAGCGGAGGAGCCGATGATGCGGAAGACATCGTCCAGACGGCGCTGATCAAGGCGCACCGCAGCCTTGCCGGATGTCGCAATCCAGGCCGCGTCGGAGCCTGGCTGTTCCGGATCACCGCGAATGTCTGCAAGGACCATCTCAAGGGGCGCAGGCGGAGCCGGCTGTCTCTCGATGACGTGCCGAGCCTCGAGGCGGAGTTCGGCGATCCCGGAGATGCTCTGGACCGGAAGGGGATCCGGACACGGATCGACCTCGCTCTGCGGCGGCTGCCGCTCGAGCATCGGGAGGCCTTCGTGATGAAGCACGTCGAGGGGCTGTCCTACCAGGAGATGGGGGAGTTGCTCGGCGTCTCGGTCCCGGCCCTGAAGATGCGCGTGCACCGCGCACGCGATGGATTGCAGGAACTGCTGGAGGACTTGAAGTGAGCGAAATCGATCCGAGGATTCAGGCATACCTGGACGGAGAACTGCGTCTGGAGGACCTTCCGCTGGCCCTCCGGGAAAGCGCCGAGGAGTGGGACCGGCTGCTGGCTGAGGTCGCACGATCCGCACCGGCAGGCGCGCCCGCCGGATTCGATTCCCGGGTTGTCGCTGCGATCCGGAAGGCCGGGCCTGCTCCGGGAGTGCGGAACATGGATCCGAGTCCCGACCGACCGGCCTGGCTGGACTGGGCAATCCGGCCCAGATCGATCCGGATATCGCCGATCGCAGCGCTTGGCCTGGCGGCGGCGCTCGCGCTCGTCGTCCTGCGTCCCTGGACCGGAGTGGACATGGCGCCGGAGACCGAACCGGATCTCCTGGCCCGCAGCGTCTACGTCCAGTTCGTCGTTCAGGCGGAGGGAGCCGAGTCGGTCCACCTGGCTGGGGACTTCAGCGAGTGGCAACCGGCGATCGCACTTTCCGACCCCGACGGAGACGGAGTCTGGTCGGGCAGAGTGCCGCTGGAGCCGGGTGTTCACGAGTACATGTTCGTGATCGACGGCTCGGAGTGGATCTCCGACCCGAACGCGGCTGTCTCCCGTGACGACGGGTTCGGACGGCAGAATTCCCTGCTGGCTGTAACCGCGATCTCGGGAACGTGATCCGAGCGGGGCCCGGGCGCATGGCGCCGCTTATCGCGGCCGTCCCGTTGGCGTTCGGACCCTTCGCTCCCGCGACTGCCCGGTGCCAGCCGGGAAGCCTGCTGCTGGACGCCGGGTTTTCGTACTCGCTGCCGCCAGCTTCCGTGACGGCGGAATCTACTCCATACCTGTTTCTGGGTGGTCGGCTGGGCCTGCCTCTCGGCGACCGCGCGTCCTGGTCTCTCTCCGGTGCGACAGGGCTCAGTCTCGTGTCCGAGGGTTCGAGCTGGCTGTCTCTGGGAACGGCGGCCGAAGGCTCGGTGCCGGTTTCGGGTGCGCTGTGGCTGGACCTCTCGCTGGGGGGAGAGGTGTTCTCGGTCGGGGATCCGTATCCATACGATGCCGGCCTGCTCGAGCTCGAGCCCGCGGCCCGTTTCACTTTTGCCGCGACGACTCTGCGCCTCGTGGGACGAGGTGCGATCGGTCGATCTCGCATCCCCGTGAACCGCCGTACGGAAGTCGTCACGGACCTGTGGTCCTGGGGTGGCCGGCTCGAGCTCTGGCATCGCTTTCCCGCGGTCGAGCCCAGGTTGCGTCTGGAGGGCTACTCGTCAACGCAGGGCGAGTACTACGGAATCTCCGGGGGCGCGAGATTCTCGATCGGCGGAAGTCTCTGCGATCTCGACCTGGGCCTCTGGGAGACCCCGACCGGATCGGAGTTTCTCTTCGCGCTGGGTCTCTTTCTTCCTCTCGGTCCGGATCTCGCGTTCCGTGGTAACGGCGGGCGATACGCTCCCGATCCGCTGCTCGACACGCCGGCGGCCGGCAGCGCGGGTGCTGTCCTGTCGTGGACCGCGTTGCGATTCGGCGACGAACACCCGCAGACGTACCGGATCGAAGAGGGAGCTCCGGCTCAGGTGAGATTCCACCTCGAGGCACCGAACGCGACCACAGTCGAACTCGTCGCCGACTTCCTCGACTGGGAGTCGCTTCCCATGCTTCGCGGGGCTGACGGATGGGTGGTGACCGTACTCGTGGAGCCCGGACTTCACCGCTTCGGATTCCTGGTGGACGGCACGTGGCACCTGCCGGACGAGATCCCGGGGCGGACGATCGACGAGTGGGGCCGTGAACAGGCGACGCTCGTGGTGACCGAGCCGTGACGCAACTCGCCCGCGGTTCGTCTTTGTAGTGAACGCCCGGATGGAATCGGGCTACGTACCAAGCACAGGACGGTATCACGATGTCAACAACGGCGAAGGTCATGCGTTCCGGGAATCTGGTACTTCTCGCAGCGGCGATGGGGCTCTTCCCGAATGCGATTCCTGCCCGCGGTCAGGAAACCGGGGTTCCGAATGCGGAACGCTCGCGTGAGAGATTGCAGGATGCGCTTCCGCCCGGTGACCTGGACCGGATTCGAGAGATGGCGGGCGAGCTGGGTCGGGAGGGAATCCCGCCGCAGCTGATCCGTCGGAAGGCGGTGGAAGGGATCGCCAAGGGCGTGCCGCCCGATCGAATCGTCGGCGCACTGGAGGACTACTCGAATCGGCTGCGTGAGGCGAACGACCTTCTCGCCGCCGGTGGCATGGACAGGCGCGATGGCGCGAGTCTCGCCGCCACGGCCGAAGCCGTGCGCCGAGGCGTCTCCCCGGATGCGATCCGGAGTCTCGCCGGCGAGGCGGGGGGGCGAGGAAACCGCGGGCTGGCCGTGCCGATGCTCGTACTCGGAGACCTTGCCGAGGCCGGTGTGCCCGCAGACCAAGCCCTGGATGCGGTACGAGAAGGGATGAGGCGGGGAACTCCGGAGCAGGGAATGCTGAATTTTTCGGCAGCAGTCCGCCGGCGAATCCGCATGGGCGAAGACCCATCCGCGGCGTTCGATCAGGTCAGGGTCAGGGCCATGGAACGCATGCAGAACGACCCGACCGGTGCAGGAACTCCGCCCGGGTACGATGGCCGCCAGCGACCGCGAAATGCCTCCCCGGTTCCGCCCGGGAGCGAGCCGCCCCGTGGATCCGACGGGGGGATGCCCCGAACCGGCCCGAACTGAATTCCGTTGGCCACGAGTCGGAAGGGCGCTTCGTGCTGGCGCGCGAAGCGCCCTTCGCATATCTACCAACCGCGGTTTGAAACACGTTCCCTGGACGCTCTCCTGGAGCGAAGCTGACAATGATATCTGTTGCCGGCCGACCGAGCGCCGACCGACGAGTTCTCTTCCGGCCGGACAGCCGGAGACTGCGTTCCGGGTTCGTACCCCTCCTGCTCCTGATCCTGACGGCAGGGACGAGTCCCGTCGGTGGTCCACCGTCGGGCGAGGCTGAGGATCCTCCCCGCGTCATCCTGTTCATCGCCGACGGGACCGGCATTGCTCACTGGACAGCCGGCATGCTCGCCGATCCGGCCATGGCGCTCTGGCGATTTCCGGTCGTCGGCCTCGTCGACACCCGCAATGTCGAGGACAGGGTGACCGACAGCGCCGCATCTGCGACGGCATACGCAACGGGAGTCCTGACCTTCAACCGGTCCATCGGCATGGGGCCCGATTCGGTGGCCCTGGAAACGGTGATGGAGCGAGCGGCCCGTAGGGGTATGGCCACCGGTCTGGTGGCGACTTCGAGCATCGTGCACGCGACGCCGGCCTCGTTCGCGGCTCACGTGACCGACCGGGGTGAGTACGAAGAGATCGCCGCGCAGATGGCCGCTTCTCCCGTCAACGTGCTGCTGGGAGGCGGGAGGGCCTACTTCGATCCCGATCTGCGCGAGGACGGCGAGAATCACCTGGCCCCCCTCGGGCATGACCGCAGGCGGGTGACCAGCGCCGCGGAGCTCGAGTCCGTGGCGTCCTCGAACGTTACAGGGCTCGCGGGTCTGTTCGCCGAAAGTGCGATGCCGGCCGCGGACGCGAGACGCAGTCCGACGCTGGCGGAGATGACGACGGCTGCCCTGGCCGTTCTCGATCGGGATCCAGACGGATTCCTGCTCGTCGTCGAGGCTTCACAGATCGACTGGCTGGCGCACGACAACCAGCCATTCGCTCGTGTCGCGGCCGAGGTGCTCGACTGCGACGCAGCGGTGAAGGTCGCTCTGGACTACGCGGACCGACACCCGGACGCGCTGGTGATTCTCGTGGCCGACCACGAGACGGGAGGTACGTCGGTGCTCCCGGATGGAGATGGGTGGAGGCTCGGCTATACCTCGGGCGGCCACACGGCCGACCTGGTGCCGATGTTCGCGGCCGGTGCCGAAGCGATCTCCTTTTCCGGCCTTCGACGGGTAGATGAAGTGGGACGGATCATCGCAGCGAGGGTGATCCCCGACGGGCCTGCAGCCACCGATTGAAGCGCGTCCCGCCCGACTCGTTTGAGACAGGGCCGAATCGCGGGTATCTTCTCGCCGCGCGCAGGCGTGGTCCCGGGCGTTCACCGTGGCCCAACTCAACCATTCGCACGAATCGGGGGAGTCGTTGAGCGAGAGTCTGAGGCCAGTATATCTGGCCGGTACCGGGCACTATCTGCCCGCCGAGATCCTGACGAACGCGAGAATGTTCGAGATGCCGTCCGTCCGGGCGGCGTTCGACGTCGACAAGGCTCGTGGAGCCCTCAGGGGCATGGAGCCCGAAGAGATCGCAGCGCTGGACGAGGTCGAGGTATTCGACCGGTGGGCGATGCAGCTCACGGGCATCGCCGAGCGACGTGTGCTTCCCGATACTCCCGATGCCAGTACCGAGGCGATGCACGTGCTCGCGGGCAACGCGGCAATCGAGCACTCCGGCATCGATCGAGGGGCCATCGACTTACTCCTCGCCGCTTCCCTGACCGCGCGGGAGGATGTTCCGAACGCGGCCTGTACGATTGCCGCGGGGCTGGATCGACCTGACCTGCCGGGCTACGTGATGAATTCCGCCTGCTCGGGGTTCCTGCATGCCCTGGCCAGCGCGCACGCGTTCATCGCCTCAGGAGCGGCCGACACCGTTCTCGTGACGGTGGGTGATGCGTTGACCCGGATCACCAACTGGCACGACCCCAAGGTGTCGGTCCTGTTCGGCGATGGAGCGGGCGCCGCGATTCTGACCGCACGACCGTCATCCGGTCGGCTCCTGGCGGCACCGGTGCTGGCGGGCGAGTACTCGCCGGACCACCTGAACATCACGGGACTCGGTTGGGGAGATCCAATGGGTCCGGAGCACCGGCTGAGCATGGCCGGGGGCGCCAACGTCCTCCGGCACGCGATCCGTACCATGCAGGACGTCGCCGATCGGGCCCTCGACAGGGCGTCCCTCGACTGGGATGACATCGATTTCGTCGTGCCGCACCAGGCGAACGAGCGAATCACCCGCGGCCTCGAGAAATCGCTGCAGCTGAGCAAGGGCAGGGTATTGCACCGCATTCGCGAGCTGGGGAACCTCTCCGCCTCCACCGTCCCGATCGTCCTCGATGAGCTCTTGCGGGGTCAGCACGGTGAACTGGAGGCTCCCACCCGGATCGTGCTGACCGCAGTCGGAGGCGGCTACGCCAGCGGGGCAGCCGTCCTAGAGTGGGCGCCTGCATCGGCCTGACCCGGTCTTCGGCAGGGACGGCCGCCTGATTCAGCCGGACGGCGCGGCCGTAACCGAGAGGATTTTCGGAAGGTGGGACGCCACCTGGGTCCAGCGTGAGCCGTCCGGGCTCGCATAAAGATGCCCGGTCGCGGTCCCGAAATAGACTCCGCACGGGTCCTGTCCGTCTGTCGCCAGCGCCTCGCGAAGCACGGTCACGTACGCGTGGGACTGCGGCAGTCCTTCGGTCCGAGCCTTCCACGAGCGGCCGGCGTCGCCGGTCTCGTAGACGCGGAGCCGTGCTTCGCAGGTCACGCGCAGGTGGCTGGACTCTTCCGGAATGACCCACGCCCGGTCCGGATCGGACTGATCCAGTCCGACGACGTAGCCGAAATCGCTGGGAAGGCCGGCAGTGATCTCGGTCCAATTCTCTCCGGCGTCGTCGCTCCGATAGGTACCGCAGTGATTCTGCTGGAACAGACGTCCGGAGACCGCAGGATGCGCCCGAAGGCAGTGTACGCACTGCCCCGAATCAGGGAGTGGATCAGGCAGGAAATCAGCTCGCACACCCCGATTGATCGTCTTCCAGGTGTCGCCCTCGTCGTCGGACCGATAGCAGCCGCCGGCCGACAGTGCCACGTAGAGACGGCGCGAGCTCACAGGATCGGATTGTATGGAGTGCAGGGCGAGGCCGCCCTTTGCCGGCTGCCAGGTGGCACTCGAATCATGGCGCTCGAGAGACTCGATCCATACCCAGCTCTCGCCCGAATCATCAGAGCGGAACAGTCCCGCAGGCTGAACCCCGGCCCACACGCGGCGCGGTCGATTCGGGGGTCCCGGCGCGACATGCCAGATCGCCTTTACCTCTCGCTCCAGCTCGGGCGGATATCGGGGGCGCGCCGCGACCGGATGCCAGCTTCGACCACCGTCGAAGGTCCGATGGATGTGCGTTCCCCACACTTCGTGCCTGACCGCGGCCCAACCGGTCTGCGGATCGCGCGGGTCGAGAACGGCATGATAGATCTCGTAGCCCTCGATGAAGGGACCTTCGAGCGTCCACCGCCGCCGACCGGCGTCCGATCGGGCCACGAACAGCCCCTTGCGGGTTCCGACGAACAGTCGCACCCCGCTCACTCCAGCCACTCCCTCAAAGGCAGCATCCGAAGCTCCTCTCCGGCCGCGATCGTGGTTCGATTCTCGGGAATGATCGCGAGGGCGTCGGCAGCGACCATCGACCGGAGAATGCCCGATCCCTGGGGGCCGGTGAGCCGGGCTTCGAGTCCTTGTTCGCCGCGTTCGAGGCGCACCCGGAAGAAGTAAGTCAGTCCGCCGGGTGACGTAATCTCTTCGGCAGCCCGGCCCCGGATCGTGAGCGGTCGGAGACGATCGTGCCCCGCGAGTGCGCGCAAGGCCGGCCGGACAAACTGGTAAAATGTGACCATGACGCTGACCGGATTGCCCGGCAGGCCGAATACCGGACGTTCAGCGAGCACGCCGAAGGTGATCGGGCTCCCCGGCCGCATGCGAACGCGCCAGAAGCCGTGTTCGAGGCCGAGGGCGTCGAGGGCGGCCTTTACGTGATCGTGGTCGCCGACACTGACTCCGGCGGACGTGATGAGCGCATCGAACGGCGGAGCCGCTTCGATCTTCCGTCGAACCGATTCTGCGCTGTCCGCTGCGATTCCCAGCCTCACCGGAACTCCGCCTGCCGCGCGGATGAGCGCCGCGAGACCGTACTCATTCGAGTTCATGATCCGCCGGCCGGCCAGCACCTCGTCGATGTCATCGAAATCGGCCAGCTCGTCGCCATTCGAAAGGACTGCAACGCGAGGCGCTTCCCGCACTTCGACCTCCGGCCAACCCATCGCCACGAGAGATCCGACCACGGCAGGCGTGATCTCGGTGCCCGCCGGGAGTATCGTCTCACCGCGCTTCA
This sequence comes from Gemmatimonadota bacterium, assembly GCA_023554245.1. Taxonomy (GTDB): domain Bacteria; phylum Gemmatimonadota; class Gemmatimonadetes; order Palauibacterales; family Palauibacteraceae; genus Carthagonibacter; species Carthagonibacter metallireducens. The sequence goes on along the minus strand of JAMJQL010000135.1, from coordinate 9,944 downwards.
GGTCCTCGCCGGCTTCCCTGATGTTGCGGAGCGCGTCTGAGTCGGCCCGAATCTCGACGCTATCCTCCAGCCCCCCATCGGTATGCTCGATCCGAATGACGCCCGTCGCTCCGGCCGGAACGGGGGCACCCGTCATCACCCGGGCCGCCGTGCCGGGAGCAAGCGGCCCCCTCGGAAACGCGCCGGCCGAAACATCATCACTCACCGGGAGCCGCACCGGTGCCCGTTCCGTGGCTCCCTGAACGTCCACTGCGCGAACCGCGAATCCGTCCATCGCACTATTGTCCCAGGGCGGGTGATCCACCCGGGACGCAACCCCAGCGGCCAGGGCGCGGCCCACCGCGTCGGAGACCGGAAGTTGACTGACAGGCAGCGGTGTGCAGGCCGCGAGCACCCGGTCCAGGGCCTCTTCCACGGACAGCCAGTCCGGAACCGGCTGTCCGGAATCACGGTGCTGGTCCATCAGGGCACGTTTCGGTATTCGGGCCAGCCCGGGGCAACGGGCCTTCGGAAGAGCGCGAGTTGCTCGACCAGCAAGTCCTCGAGAGCCACCGCCACATCACCGGGAGCGTCGTAACCGTTCAGGATGAGAGAGAAGATCAGGGTCTCTCCTGCTCCGTCACGCAGGTAACCCGACAGGGCGCGGACCGAGGACAGGGAGCCGGTCTTGGCTCTCACGTTGCTCTCTCCCGGTGTGCCCAGCAGTCTCCGGCGCAGCGTTCCGTCCACGCCCGCGACCGGCATGGCCGACTCGAAGATCGGAAACTCGGGGTGCCGCCACATGGCGCGCAGCAATCGGACCATCGCGTTGGGCGTGACCTCGTTGTATCGCGAGAGCCCCGATCCATCCGCCAGCGAAACCGCGCCGGGATCGATGCCCCAGACGGCAAGCGTTTCGTCTACGACCTCGATGCCCGACTCGGCGGAACCGCCGTCGCCTGCTTCCCGCCCGACGGTCCTGAGCACCGTTTCCGCGACCTGGTTATCGGAGGGCTTCAACATGTCCGCGATCACTTCCGACAGTGGCTCGGAGCGGAGGTCCGTGGACCAGCCCGGCGAGGAAGGGCGTTCTTCCGGGTCGGCTCGTCGCACGCCTCCGATGACGGCTATGCCCTCGCTCTGCAAGCGCTCGCGGAGATAGTCCAGCAAGTAGAGAGTCGGGTGCGGCGTAGACAGGTAGAGGGGCACGGAATCGGGTCCGACAGGGACCCAGCCCTCGAGTCTCACGTCGCCACCCTCCGGCGGCGGAAGGAAGCGAAGGCGGACCTCGGATCCGGGCGCCCCGGTGCGAACCCGATTGTCGATCGGTAGCGCCGGGGATGCGCCCCTGAGTTCGACTCGCGCCGGGTCTCCGAGATTTGTGCCCGGGATGAGCCAGGCCCGGACCGTATTCGGGTGGAGTTGCAGTCCGCTGACACCGGCGGCCCAGCCGCCGAACAGGTCGTCCCACATCCACCCCTCGCCCCACTGCCCATCCTCGAACACCCGGTCGTCACCCACCAGATCTCCTTCGATCTGCCGGATTCCGGCCTCCCGGATCAGCGGGATCCATCCGGCGAGGTCCGAACGGGAAAGGAGAGGGTCTCCTCCGCCAACGATCCAGAGATCTCCGGCGAGGACACCGTCACGCACCGTTCCGTCGGCCACCAGTCGGGTGGTCCAGCGATAGTCCGGCCCGAGCGCATCCAGGGCCACGGCTGCGGTCACGATCTTCGTGTTGCTCGCCGGAACGAAACGCTTCTCGGCTTCGTTCTCGAACAGGACCTCGCCCGTCTCGGCAACCTGAACGGCAAGTCCCACGTGGGCCCGGGTCAGCACCGGATCGGAAACGATTCGTCGGAGACGTTCCGCCAGGTCGTCCTTCGAAACCGACGCAGGCGCGGAATGCGAAGCGTTCCCGATGACAGCAGGCTCCTGGCCTGAAAGGACGGAACCGGGAGCGAGGAGTGGGAGCATGACCGCGATCGCCAGCAGCCGAACGTTCCGTCCACGGTTCGATTCAGATCGCTTCATGATGGCCGTCCATCGATTCGGGTGAATTCCCCGGCGTCCGGGTCGCGAAGCGCTCGGCGCGGTCCCGGTCTTCCGGTCGGTTGACATTGAGGAACATGCTCGCCGGGTCTCCGAATCCACGGACCGTCTCGAAGTCCAGGATCCGGACGGGCACCTCATCGAAGAACGAGACGATGGCCCGCTCTCCAGCGTCGAGCGATCGGCGGATCGCGTCGCCGGTTTCCGTACCGTACGATGCGCAGAGCGGTTCGAATCCCCGAGGTCCCTCGCTGGCAGGCACGACTACACTCGCGGCATCCGCCTCCTGCGCAAGTCGGAGAAGAAGTGAAGGCGACAGGAATGGCATGTCGCATCCCACTACGAGCGCAGCTTCCTGCCCCTCCTTTTCCGCCCACCGGACTGCCGTCAGTATCCCTCCCAGCACTCCGAAACCGGGCATCAGATCCGGTCGGGTTTCCAGCCCGGCGTCACGGTAGGGGTCGGGCTCGTTGGCGACGATCACACAGCGTCCGACGGCCGACGCGAGCGCCCCGATCGTCCTCTCGAGAATTGTCTCTCCTCCGACACGGGCCAGCGCCTTGTGAGAGCCGAAACGCCGGTTGGCTCCACCCGCCAGGATGACTCCGAGCACCTTGTCGCGCTCCGCCATCAGCGAACCCCGTAGCGATGAGGAGTTTCCCGACGAGCCCTTCCGACGATCGCCACGCCGTATCGGTCGGCAATCTCGACTGCCAGGCTGGTCGGGACCGAAATCGTTGCCGCTGCTCCGACCCCGGCGCGAGCCAGCTTCGCGGCGATGGTCGCCGATATCCGGCCGGAAAGCAGCAGGAGCGATGATGGCCCGAGAGAATCCTCCAGGAGGGCCGCACCGATCAGCTTGTCGACGACCGCGCTGCGACTCACGTCCTCGACGATGTCCAAGAGCGTGCCATCGATCACGTGCCCGCCGGTGTGCAGTCCTCCACCATGGGCTTCCTTGAGATGCGTTCGCTCGAACATCTCGTTGAACAGTTCCTTGAGGTGAGACGGCTCTGCGAGCAACGCTTTCACGGCTGGATCCCGGGTGGGCATCGATGCCTCCGCCCCGCTCGAGCGAGGTGCGGCCGGCCTCCCGTGCACTGCAGGAATCGAAAGCGGTCGTGCGGGACCGACTTCCCGTATCCGAGACGAAAGGGCCCTGCGGATCGGTTCTTCATCCCGGGCCCGGATGCATTGCCTCACGGGCGAGATTCCCTCGAAGCGGATCACCTCGTCCGGGTCGTCGATCAGACCTTCGGAATAGAGCCAGCCCAGGGCGAGATCTGGAACGCGCTGGGGCGTGCAGAGCCAGCGAGCAAGCACCGTCCCGTCTGGAAACTCGAGCGCGACGATGGACTCCGGTGGTGCGGGTGCGGCCTCGGGTTGCATCAGAAGTAGTAAGAGAGCGTAGCGCTGAGCTCGAGATTGTTGGTCCAGAACGATTCCTCCGGCGCCTCCACCCCGCTGTCCAGGAAATTCGCCAGGTTCGGGAGGAAGAAGAACGCTTCAGGAGACTTGAATCGCCAGATGTGATCGCGGAATTCGGCGCCGAGTCCGAGTCGGTCCGAGATGTCCCACTCAACACCGACTCCGACCCCGATTGATGGAGTGGTGCCGATCTTGAACCGATAGAGCTCGAGCCCGGGAGCCGCGTAGATGTCGGCGACTTCCTCGCTCAATCCCTGGATGATTCCACCGCCGAAGAGGAGATAGGGTTGAACCCGCTTTACCGAGCGCGACCCCGTGAGCGCGAGTTGCACGTAGACCTCGGCGAGCAGCCAGTCGGAGTTCGTCGTGTCGACGATTGCGGGCGTGTCGAGCCTCGGGTCCGTCACGTACAGGTCTGACGAGCCATAGCCGAGACTGACTTCGAACGTCAGCGGACTGCTGATGCGAACCCGGAAACGGCCGCCCACGACGGGCGAAGATCCGGGTGCCTGATCGAGGTTGCCACGCGAGGTGAAAATGTATCCGGCGTAGGGACCGGCCCGCATCGAACGGTCGATCCAACGGTAAGAGGAGTCGATCCGTTCTTCCTGTGCCGAAGCCGAGGACGGCGCGAAGAGGACCATCAGGCCGCAGATCGCTACCACGAGTCGAGCCGGCAGTCGGGTGGGATTCAAATCGTCAGTCCGTTCGCGGGTTTTTGTTGACACTCGATGAATGCGTCAGCCATATTCCGACGCGAGAATCTCAGGCCCCCTGCGGCTGAGAGCCGGGGGCCTCCTCAACGGCTTGGAGGTCCGGTAACCGGCCGGCCCAATGTAGAGGCGGCGCATTGCCTTTTCCAGATCGTCCACCCTTGCCCGCTTTCCTGAGGTGGCTCGGTGTGCCTCTGACCCTCGTGCTTCTCGCCGCGGCACCTCTTCGGAGCCAGTCCGTTCGGCTGACCGTTCCCGAGGAGAACTTCCGCAAGGAGCCGGTGGTCACGACGGGCAACCGGCTCGCGACGGTTCTGGAGGGGACCGTCCTCGCCCTGGCGGGTCGGCAGGGACGGTGGAGCCAGGTCGCGCTGGAGGGCTGGATCTGGAAGCCTTCTGTCTCTCCCGACACGCGCGACGGCCTCGATCTGGTGGTTTCGAAGCCAGGTGGGGAGAATCTGCGGGAGCGGCCCGACGCCGGGTCCCGACGCCTCGCGATTCTGGAACGGGGCATGTTGCTGGACAGCGTGGCCGCCAGTGGAAACTGGGTCCGGGTTCGACGGACGGCCTGGATCTGGTCGGAGTCCGTGACGGAGACGACGGCTGCCGCCGCAGCGGGATCGCCCCCCGAGGATGCCGCGGAATCGGTGTCCGGCGCAGAGTCCGACGAGCGCGTCGATCCGAGCGATTCGAACGCCGCTGCCGGCGCGGTTCTTCCGGACCGGCTGGTGATCGATGAATCGGCGGTCATGCTCCTCGTATCACCGGACGGGGATACGCTGGCAGCACTGAACGCCGGGGCCGACCTGTCGGTTCTGGATCGACAGGGCGAGTGGGCCCGAGTTCGGCTCGAAGGCTGGATCTGGGAGCCTGCCACACTGCCGGCAGACTCGGCGGCGGCGTCCGATTCACTGACGGCTTCCGACCTGCGTGCGAATCCGACCCAATATGCGGGGAGACGGGTCCGGTGGACGGTCCAGTACGTGGCTCTCGAGCGTGCCGAGGCGGTGAGGACCGATTTCTACGAAGGTGAGCCGTTCATCCTCGCTCGGCCGGAGGACCGTTCCCAGGGATTCGTCTACATCGCCGTTCCACCGGAACTGCTTTCGCAGGTTGAATCGCTGCGCCCGCTCCAGATGATCGAGGTGCTCGGTCGGGTGAGGACGGGTCGCTCCGCTCTGATGGGCGTTCCGATTCTGGATCTGCTGGCGATCCGGTGAGTTGATGAGCGAGCGATCGGTCTCTCTTCGCGATGCCGGACGGGGACCCGCCGGGACTGAGGAGTCTGCCGGACGGGACTCGCATGTCCGCAAGCCGTTCCCCGTCGATCGCGCCGCCCACTGGATCCCGAAACGCAGCGAGTCACCGGCGGCTCCCGCCCCCGACGGCCCGTATGAAATCGTAGTCCGGCGGGAATCCCTGGCGGAGATGTCGCGCCACGTGTCGGGCGACAAGCGCGAATCGCGGTTCGGATTTCTGCTCGGACGACTTCACCGGTGTCCCGTGTCAGGCCTGCACTACGCGGTGGTCGATACCGTATTGCCGGCTGCCGAAGAGTTCGCCGAGGATGCGCCCGGGGCGTACCTGCTTCGTGCCTGGGCGGATGCGCAGCCCGAGTTCCGCCGGCACCCCGGGGTCCTGCTGGGCTGGTACCACAGCCATCACCTGCTCGGCCTCCTGCTCTCGGAGGGCGACGAGGATGCGAATCGACGGTACTTCAGTGAGCCATGGCAGAGCTGTGTGTTGTTCGTGCCCGACGACGCTCGACCCCTCGGCTGCCTGTTCCGGCCCGGCATCTCGCGTGCGGCCGGGGGGGCACTGAACCCGGAGCCATTCTGGGAGCTGCCCGACGAGAACGTGAAGGGCGGCCGGCCTTCGCTGGACTGGACGAACTACGAGCTGCGGAAGGCCGAGCCGATCGCGGGCTTGCCGGCTCCCGCGGAGGTCGCGAGGAGCGGACGTGAGGATCATGTGTCGGTTGCCGGTCCCGGCCATCCCCGTCCGCCGGCCGGTGACGAGGCCGGAGAGATTCCAGGCTCGATCGTCATTCCTTCCGAGACGGATGAGCTGCGCCCGTTCGCGCCTCGTGGCAGGAGGATCTCCTGGACGACTCTCTTTGCACTCGTCGCGATCCTGGCGCTGATCGGCACCGTAATTGCCGTCGGGATGCGAACAGAGCCGACGCCGCAGGTCACACGGCCAATGACGGAGCGGCCGACGCGTTCGGTCATCCCGCCGGAGATCACGCGATTCGGCGAGATCGCGGCGGAACTGCAGCGAAGCATCGACCGGTATGGCGAGCGGGCGAGTGACTTCGACCTGGGTCGGATCGGTTGCGACCTGTTGACCACGGGCTACGGTTCGGTGGACGAGTCGTTCATCCGGCTCGTTGCCATGCGATCGCAGATCGCACCCTCGCCAGGGTCGGAATTGATGCTGCAGTTCGACCAGCTCTCGCAGGAGGTGGACGACGTGAACAGGCACTTCGATGCCTCGGGATGCCCGAGGCCCGAATGACGCGTTTCCCGCATCGGCGGACAAAACCGCTATTCGCGTTCTTTCTGATCCTGTTCATCGGTCTCGCCACCGTGCCGGGAGCTCTGGCCCAGGACCGTGCGCCGCTCCAGAAGAGCGAGATCGTCAGGCTGCTCACCAGCGGGACCTACTCGGCGCCCGAGGTGGCGACGATCATCCGGCAGAACTGCCTCTCGTTCAATCCGACGACCCGGGACATCACCGACTTCCGGGCGCTGGGCGCCGATCAGGCGATTCTCGACGAAGTCGACAGGTGTGTGCGTGAAGCGCCGGCTCAAGCAGGTGTCTCCACCGCTGGAATCGAGGTTCGCCGGGCCAGCTGGCAGGCGCAGGCGGGGAGCGAGGCGACGGTGTTCGCGTACCTGGCGGCGGGCGGGACGCCGGTGCGGGGCGAACAGCTGGTCCTGACCGGGGCAGCGGCGATCGAGGGCGGGGCCGGAATCGATCCGACGGCGATCACGGGTGAGGACGGTCGGGCAGTCTTCTCCTTCAGCGCAGGCACCGTAGCCCGTGAGTACGACCTCGCGGTCCGGTCCATGGATCGACCGAACCTCCCGGCGACTGCTACCCGGCTCCAGGTCTCCGCCGGGGCGCCGGCGATCGTGGAGGCCGATGAGGGCGTTCTTGACCCGGCGGCGGGCCCGATCGGGCTTCAGCTGGTGGTGCGCGATGCGTGGGGAAATCCCGTGCCCGGGGCACCGCTCGTCCTGCTGGCGGGCGACGACGACGGCACGATCCTGTTCGAAGGAGCCGCGAGAGCGGACGGCAGCCTGACCGTGCGTCTGCCGGAGGCCGCACTCATGGATGTGCCCCGCGTGACGGTTCGCTCGGGGGACATACGCCTGGCGGCGCTCGCCGTGGCGCGTACTCAGCGGGCGGGTTCGATCGTCGTGATCTCCGGCGGGTCGCAGGTGGCAGAGCCGGGACAGGTGCTGCTCGAACCGCTGGTGATCGAGGTTCGCGACAGCGAGGGAGATCCTGTCCCGGGAGCGCCGGTACAGCTTTCGGCGAGCGACGGCGAAGTCTCTCCCCGGACGGCGACCACGGACGCGGCCGGTCGCGTGGAGGCCGTGATCCGACTGGGAGGCGAGGGCACCGAAACGCGGGTTCGCATCGAGACTGGTTCGATCGAGCGCGAGATCCGCTATTCGGCGCTCAGGGGCGGCCGATCGGTGGCGGAAGTGGAAGCGGACCTCGACGAGGCCGATCGGCTGCTTGCCGCGGGAGATGTCGCGGCGGCCCGCGCCCTCTACGATGAGGTGGCCCGGTATGATCCGCTGAACCGGCGGGCGGCGCTCGGACGGACCCGCTCGGCTCTCGCCGTGGGCCAGGCGGCGGAGGCCGCCGGCTGGGCGGAGTCGATTCTGGAGCGCGATCCGGAGGACGCGGAAGCCTGGCTGGAGCTGGCGAACGCCCGACTGGCGCTTGATGACGAGGACGCGGCACGATTCGCCTACGAACAGGCGCTGCTGCTGGACCCCGGTCTCGAAGAGGCCGAAGTCGCGCTGGCCGCTCTGGAAGGTGAGGCGGTCGCGGAGCCCGTGCTGGCGCTCGAAGCCTGGGGAGGGACGACCGTGGACGATGACCGCGGATTCGGCCTTCCGTACGCCGAGGCCCGTGTCGTGCCCGCCCCGTGGATCGAGCTGCGGGCGACGTGGGACGACATGCTCGGACTGCGCACGCCCTTCCTGGTTCGAGGACGAGACGCGCTGCAGAGCCTGTATGGCGCGGGGGCACTGCGATACGGGTCCGATAACCGGTTCGTGACGATGTTCGAGGCCGGTCGCAGGGACCAGCCCAGTCCGGACGGCGAGGCTGACGACGTCTACCAGACCAGCTGGCGCCTGGAGCAGGCGATCCCGCTTTCCGGTTCTGCGACGCTGCGGGTCGGCGGCTGGCTCGGCCGCTGGTACGACCGCGACGACAAGGCCGTGTACGGAGAGGCGCTGTTCGCGCTGGGACCCGGTCTCACCCTGCGTCCCACACTGTCGTGGGCCGATAACGCCGGCTCGAACGTCACGGGCGATGACGGAGAGCCCGGTACCGGCCGGGACCCGGAGTCCGAAATCCGCGGCGGACTCGGCCTCCAGGTCGAGAGCGGCGGCTGGGGCATCGAGCCCGCCATCGCCTACGGCAGCGTGGACTCGGAGGACGACGCGTTCGATGGAGGACTGCTCGATCTCACCACCCGGGCCTGGGTAGGGCTCGGCGGGACGTTCCAACTCAACGGATTCGTGCGCTACCAGTCGCCGCCGGGCACCCCTTCGTTCGTTACGGTCGCGGTCGGACTCGGCCTGGCGATCCAGTAATACTCCTTCCTTGCCATCCCCGGACGGGGGATGGTACAATTCCGATATTCGGGTTTTATTCGGTTTCGGTCAGGTGCGGGGGGCATGGCGCGTTCGGCGGTGATTCTCGAGCTGGAACAGGCGATCGAACGGATCGAGGCGCGTCCTCGCGCACCGGGACCGGTCGCATCCACGGGCGTGCCGGATCTCGATCTCCTCCTCCCGGGCGGCGGACTGCCCCGGGGGAGCGTCATCGAATGGCTCGGTCCCGCTTCCAGCGGAAAGACGGCCCTGCTTCGCACAGGTTTCGCGAGTCTGCGCCGGGATGGCGAATCGGTGGCCTGGATCGATACGCGCCGTACCCTGTACGCCCCCGACTGGACCGAGCTCGTCCCGGGAACCGGGGAGTTCTGGGTGGTGCGCCCTCGCACGGCTGGAGAAGCGGCCTGGTGCGCCGATCTGCTGCTGCGGAGCGGGGCGTTCGGGGCCGTGGCCTTTCAGCTGGCCGATGGCCCCGGGAGAAGAACGATGCGTCGGGCGGAAGGCGAAGCGGGGATCCGGCACGGCGCGGCGGTCCGACTTCAGCGGCTGGCCGAAGAAGCGGGGGCACTGTTCGTAGTGCTCGGCAAGGCCCCGATCTCGGCTCTTCGTCTCGGCTTCCGTCCCGGCAGGATCGAGCCGGTACGGGGCGTTCCCTTCGGTCCTTTCCTTCCGCGGGCGCGTCCCGTGTGGGTGCGGATCGGAAAGCGGGGAAGCCTGGAGGTACCGGTCCTCTGTCCGGTGCCATCGGTCCGCCGCTTCGTGCACGTGCGCGACCGCAAGGGACCGGAATGAACCGGGCGTTCCCCGCGCGGGTGGCCTCGATTCGCGCCGCACGGAATGGTCGGGCGGACGATCGGCCGGATGACACGGTGCGAATGGCCACGGCACTGCTCGCCGCCTCTCCTCG
>JAMJQL010000134.1 GCA_023554245.1 Gemmatimonadota bacterium | reverse complement strand
CCTGCTGGCCTCCGCCTGCACGGTGGGTCCCGACTACGAACCCCCGGACCTGACGACCACGGTTCCCGACCAGTGGCATTCGGTGGTCGAGACCGAAATGGCCGCCGACACCACGGATCTCGAGATGTGGTGGCTGAGCTTCAACGACCAGTTGCTGACGGACCTGATTCGCCGGGCCGAGTTCGGCAACCTGGACCTCCAGGCTGCTGTCGGGCGTGTGGCGGAGGCCCGTGCGATACGCGGAATCGCGCAGGGCGAGTACTGGCCGGACATCGTGCTCGGCGGGGCGTACAGCTATCAGAAGCTGAGCGAGAACGGGCTGCAGGGCGCCGCTTCGGCGACTCCGCCCGATGGGGAAGAAGGTGGCGGAAACCCGCTGCTCGCGGACCCGATCGATTCGTGGGTCTTCGGTCTCGACCTGAGTTGGGAGATCGACCTGTTCGGCCGGATCCGCCGCACCGTGGAGGCGTCGGACGCTCAGCTCCAGGCGTCGGTCGAGGACTACCGGGACGTGCTGGTAACGCTATACGCCGAGGTCGGCTCCGCCTACGTGGATGCCAGGACGTTTCAGACCCGGCTCGACTTCGCGACGCAGAACGTGGAGGCTCAGCAGTACAGCCTGGAATTGACGCGCGATCGATTCGACGCCGGCCTCACCTCGGCCCTCGACGTGGCCCAGGCGGAGCAGAACCTGGCCCAGACCGAGTCGACGATCCCTCTTCTTCAGATCGGTCTGGAGGCTTCGCTCAACCGGCTCGCCGTTCTGCTCGGAGAGGCGCCGGGCGATCTGCACGGCGAGCTGTCGGCGTACTCCGGGCTGCCGGGCCCGGACGACAAGGTCGCTTACGGGATCCCGGCAGACCTGCTGCGCCGTCGCCCGGACATTCGGCAGGCCGAACGTCTGCTCGCCTCTCAGACCGCCCGGATCGGGATCGCCACCGCAGACCTCTATCCGACCCTGTCTCTCGGTGGGACCGTAGGCCTGGAGGCGCTGGAATTCGAAGACCTCGGAGACGGCGGCAGCCTGTTCTGGAGCATCGTACCACAGATCAGCTGGCCGATCTTCACGGGTGGCAAGATTCGCAACCAGATCCGTGCAGAGGAGGCGCGAACGGCACAGGCCCTGGCCGCGTACGAGAAGACGGTGTTGCTCGCGCTGGAAGAAGTCCAGAATTCCCTCGTCGCGTACGGGCAGGAGAAGCTCCGGCGCGACCGGCTGCTCGAGGCGGTACAGGCTTCGCAGCGAGCCGTCGATCTCGTCGAGACCCAGTACATCTCCGGGCTGACGAATTTCCAGAACTTTCTCGACGCCCAGCGTTCCCTGTTCCGCCAGCAGGACGAGCTGGCAGAGAGCGCGGGCCAGGTCGTCAACAACCTGATCACTCTGAACAAGTCGCTCGGGGGTGGCTGGTCGCCGTCCAGGGCCGAGGTGACCGCGGCGGCCGCCGAGGGCGAGGTGCCCGCTCCCTCCGCCGGAGGTGAGTGATGGATCGCAAAACGGGAATGCAGACAATGGCCATGAGTCCCGTAAACAGCGCCCTGCGCAGAATAGGTGTCATCGCGGGCACGCTTCCCGTCCTGGCGCTCAGCGCCTGCGGGGGCGACGACGGTCCAGCCCGGCGGGCGCCGGAGGTAACGGTTTCACAGCCGGTCGTCCGTCCCGTGCGACCCTTCGTCGACTTCACGGGAACCACCCGCGCGATCGAATCGGTCGAGATCAGAGCACGGATCGGAGGCGTGCTCCGGGAGCAGCGCTTCCAGCCATCCGAGATCGTGGACGAGAACCAGGTGCTGTTCGTGATCGAGCCCGAGCAGTACCAGGCGGCGCGGGACGAGGCGGCGGCCCTGCTCAACTCGGCCATCGCGGACTCAGCGCTGAAAGAGTCGAACCTGGAGCGTGTCCAGATCGCGATCGAGACGAATGCAGTCAGCAAGCAGGACCTGGACCGGGCCCAGGCGGAGCGGGATGCGGCTGTTGCATCGGTTCTCGGAGCACGCGCGCGGCTGTCGCGCGCCCAACTGGACTTCGACTACACCCGGGTCCGGACGCCGATCACCGGGCAGGTGGGCCGCCGCCTGGTGGACCCGGGGAACCTCGTGGGTTACGGCGAGCAGACCCTGCTCACCACGGTGAACAGAATCCAGCCGATCCACGTGTTCTTCAACGCGCCTGAGTGGGTTGTGCTGGCGATGCTGCGCGCGATGGAGGAAGCCCAGGTGGCCGAGGCCGTCGAGGGAGGCAGCCGCACGGTGCAAGGGCAGAAGAAGGGAGTGGTCGAGGTGCTGGTAGGCACGGCCGCCGACGCGGACAGCTTTCCGATCGAGGGCTACGTGGACTTCGTCGGGAACACGGTCGATCCCAGCACGGGCACCATCGAGATCCGGGCCGAATTCGACAACGAGGACCTCGACCTCTTCCCGGGCCTGTTCGTCCGCGTGCGCGTCCTGGGCGTGGAGGCCAGAGATGAGGTCCTCGTGAGCGAGCGGGCGATCGGCACCGACCTGGGCGGCAAGTACGTGTACCGCGTCGGAGAGGACAACGTCGTCGAGCGCGTGTACGTGACGGTCGGGCAGCCGCAACCGGACGGAACGATCGTGGTCGAGGAAGGAATCGGAGTGGATGACACCTACATCTCGAACGGGCTGCTTCGCGCCCGTCCGGGACTGCCCGTCACGCCGCTCACCGAGGAGGAAATGGCGCAGCGCCAGGCCGCTATGGCGCAACAGGCGGGAGCGGCAGGGCAGGAGGGCGCGGAGCCGGCGGAAGCGGACTCCGGAGAGGAGGAGTAAGGCATGTTCAGCCGCTTCTTCATCTACCGGCCGGTCTTCGCGCTGGTCATCTCGATCGTGGTCGTGATCCTGGGCACGATCTCGATTCCGACCCTGCCCGTGGAGTCGATGCCCGACATCACGCCACCCACGGTCGAGGTGAGTACGAACTTCCCGGGGGCCAACGCCCAGGTCGTCGAGCAGACGGTCACCACGCCGATCGAGAAGGAAGTCAATGGCGTGGAAGACATGATCTACATGCAGTCGAAGAGCACATCCGTCGGCTCGATGGAGCTGACGGTCTCGTTCGACATCGGGACCGATCCCGACATGGCGGCCGTGCTCACGCAGAACCGCGTGTCGATCGCCGAGCCGCTCCTGCCGGAGGAAGTGAAGCGCCAGGGAGTCAAGACGGAGAAGAAATCCACCCAGATCACCCTGATGGTGAACCTCATCTCACCCGATGGGCGGTACGACGACATCTTCATCTCGAATTACGCCACCACCCAGATCAACGACGTGCTGGCGCGGGTCCCCGGCGTCGGAAAGGTCGTAGGGATGGGGGCCAAGGACTTCGGAATGCGGATCTGGATCGATCCGCAGAGGCTGAGGGCTCGCGACCTGACCACCGATGAAGTCGTCGGAGCTCTGCGCGAACAGAACGTACAGGTCGCGGCGGGGGCGATCGGCCAGCCGCCGAACCCCGAAGGTCTCAACTTCCAGTACACCATCACCACGCAGGGACGGCTGGAAACGGTTGAGCAGTTCGAGAACATCATCGTCAAAGCCGGGCAGGCCGGAGAGTTGGTCCGGGTACGGGACGTGGCACGGGTGGAGCTCGGAGCCCAGAACTACTCCTGGTACGTGCAGCTGGACGGTAGGCCCAGCGTGGGGATCGCCGTCTACCAGCTTCCGGGGTCGAACGCTCTCGCGGTGAAGCGGGGTGTCGCCGATGCCCTGGCCGAACTGGAGCAGGGTTTCCCGGAGGGGCTCGAGGCGGTCATCGCGTACGACTCGACCGAGTACATCGAGGCTTCGATCTCCGAGGTGATCGAGACGCTGATCATAGCGATCCTGCTGGTAATCTTCTCCGTATTCATCTTCCTGCAGGACTGGCGCACGACCGTCATTCCGTCGGTGACGATCCCCGTCTCTTTGATCGGCACTTTCTTCGCGATGAAGCTGTTCGGGATGTCGATCAACAACCTCACACTCTTCGGCCTCGTGCTGGCCATCGGCATCGTGGTGGACGACGCGATCGTGGTCGTCGAGAACACGATGCGTCTGATCGACGACGAGGGAATGGAGACGAAGGCGGCCACGGCCAAGGCGATGGAAGAGGTGGGTGGCGCGATCGTCGCCACGACACTGGTCCTGCTGGCCGTCTTCGTTCCGACGGCCCTGATGCCCGGCCTGACCGGTCGCCTGTACCAGCAGTTCGCGATCACGATCTCGATCGCGACCGTGTTCTCGTCGATCAACGCCTTGACCCTGAGCCCGGCGCTGGCCGGAATGCTGCTCCGTCCTTCGCCGGAGAAGCGTGGCCGCTTCTTCACCAGGTTCAACGATCTTTTCGAGGTGACGACCGACAAGTACATGGGCGCGGTCAGGGGCCTGGTGCGACGCAAGGGCGCGGTCCTGCTGGGTTTCGCGGGTCTGATGGTCGCCATGTTCCTCAGCTTCCGGCTGGTTCCCGGCGGTTTCATCCCCGATGAGGACCAGGGGTACTTCTTCGTGAATGTCGAGTTGCCCGACGGTGCTTCGATGCAACGCACAGAGGAAGTGCTCGACCGGGTGAATCTGGCACTGGCCAACACGCCCGGCGTGGCGAATTACATTACGATCGGCGGCTTCTCGATGCTCAACGCCGTTCAGGGGTCGAATTTCGGAGCCGCCATTGCGACTCTCGACAACTGGTCGGATCGTTCGAGGGATGAGCACGTCGAAACCCTGATGGCAAACCTGCAGCGCTTCCTGTTCACCATACAGGAGGGGACCGCATTCGCCTTTGGCCCGCCGCCGATCACGGGGCTCGGCAACGCCACAGGCTTCTCCATGGAACTCCAGGACCGGGGCGGTCTCGGGCTCCAGCAGCTGCAGACGTTTGCGGAAGACATGGTCGCCGCCGGTACCGCGAGTCCGGTGGTCGAGCGCCTGAACCAGAATTTCACAGCCAACGTTCCGCAGCTGTTCGTGGATGTCGACCGGAATCGGGTCAAGACATACGGCGTACCCCTGCAGTCGGTGTTCAATACGCTCCAGGCGAATCTCGGGTCGGCCTACGTCAACGACTTCAATATCTTCGGTCGCACGTGGAAGGTGCAGGTGCAGGCGGACGAGCAGTTCCGCTCCAACGTGTCGGACATCGATCGGCTGGAGGTCCGCAACGCAAATGGCGACATGATCCCGATGGGAACCCTCGCCCAGGTGAGGGACACCGTCGGACCTAACGTGATTACTCGATTCAACATGTTTCCCGCTTCCTCCATCAGCGGTGTTCCGGCCCCCGGGAAGTCCTCCGGCGAGGCGGTAGCCGAGATGGAACGGCTCGCGGCCGAGTACCTGCCACCACAGATGGGCTATCAGTGGTCCGGGGTGACCTTTCAGCAGATCGCGGCAGGCAACCTGGCCCCGATCATCTTCAGTCTGGCGATCATCTTCGTGTTCCTGTTCATGGCGGCGCAGTACGAGAGCTGGCTCATCCCGCTGGCGGTGCTCATGGGAGTGCCGATGGCGATATTCGGGGCGATGCTGGGTACCGGCCTCCGTCAGCTCGACAACAACATCTACACGCAGATCGGGCTGGTCCTGCTCATAGGCCTCGCGGCCAAGACGGCGATCCTGATCGTGGAGTTCGCCAAGCAGCAACGGGAGGAGGGGAAGCCCGTAATCGAGGCCGCCGAGACCGCGGCGCTGCTCAGATTCCGCCCGATCCTGATGACGGCATTCTCCTTCATTCTCGGTGTGATACCGCTTGCGATTGCATCAGGAGCGGGTGCCGCGAGCCGCATATCGCTGGGGACGGCCGTGCTGTTCGGGATGCTGATCGCCACGGCGAGCGGCGTTTTTCTGATCCCCGCGTTCTACGTGATCATCCAGGGCATGAGGGAGC
>JAMJQL010000133.1 GCA_023554245.1 Gemmatimonadota bacterium | reverse complement strand
ACCTCTCGCATGCACGCGTTCGAGAATACGGGCGACGACCGTTCGCCGCGTTTCAGGGAGATCGGAGTGGTGCCGATCGAGGGCTCATACCACTTCGCGCCGGCGCTCGGAGATCTCGACGGCGACGGATTCGACGATCTGATCCTGGGAACCTGGCAGGAAGGGATCCTGATCTATCGAAATCGTGCCGACTCGGGAATCGGGTCGGATCGCTGGGAGCTGAAGCCGATGACGGGACTCGAGTTGACGCGTGGGTCCAACGCGACTCCAACGCTCGGAGACCTCGACGGTGATGGCGACCTCGATCTCCTGGCGGGCGAGTCCTCGGGTGAGGTGAATCTGTGGCGCAACGAGGGATCTCGGGTCGCCGCCGAATTCCGTCTGATCACCGACCGGCTGGAAGGAATCGACGCGGGACGACGCAGTCGCCCAGCGCTGGCCGACTGGGACGGCGACGGCCGTCCGGACCTGATTCTGGGCTCGGAGTCGGATGGCGTGTCGTTGTGGACCAACGTCACCACGGCCGGCGAGGTACGGTTCGAATCGAAAGGGACGCTGCTCGCCGAAGCCCCGACGTTCGCTGCGCCGGCGCTGGCCGACGCGGACGGTGACGGTGACCTGGATCTCTATTCAGGCGGTATCGGCGGCGGCGTCACCCTCTACGAGAGAACGAAAGCGGACTCCCCGTAGCACGCTGCCTGCTTCTCGTCTCAGATCTTGAAGACGAGAGAGGTGAGGAAGAAGGTGTCGGTCGAGTCGAGCTGGACCGGCACGCGCACGGGATCGCCTCCCGGCGTCAGGATCGGGTCGCCGTTCGAATCGAGCAGCGGCAGCGCCTCGAACAGGGGCTCGTTGCGCCACTGGATGCGGTAACTGGTCTTGAGGTAGAGCAGATCGGTGATCGACACCTCGATGGCATTGTACCAGTCCGCGCGTAGATCCCCGGTGTCCTTCAGATTCTCGTCCAGGATGAGAACGCTGTAGAAGCTGGACTTCTCGGAGAGATGTTGCGTGTAATCGTATCCGAACCGAACGCCTGCGAATTCGTTCGTCGCCCCGAGAGTCGGGTCCTCGCTGGTGTAGGTGCCGGCGACATCGAGCCGGAGCTTGGTCCGATCCGTGTCGACCGCGAACCAGCCGACACCGAGGGCGCCTTGCCACCGGTTGTCGAATCCCGCGAATCGGTTTCGGTTCCAGCCGGCGATCGCGAAGGTGTACCAGTGCTCGGACAGGTCATGATCGAACCGCAGATTCGCGAAGTAGTTCTCAGCCGTCTTCTTGCGTTCGGGTTCGATCACCTCGAAGTCGGTTTCCCCGGTCCCTACTGCGACGCGATCCTCGTTGGAGCGGGAATCCGTGCTCAACCCACCGACATCGAATCGAAGCGACGACGTCGGCCAGTAGTACTCGGCCAGGTTCCTGAATCCGAAGGTCGTAGCGGACGAGTTACCGCCCGTGATCACGATCGACAGATCTGCCGTATCGTAGAATCCGTCCAGTGGTTCCTCTGGATCGTCCTCCGGCGCCAGCGTGTTCAGGGCACTTTCGTCAACGGGAGCCCTCTCCTGCTGGGCGTGCGCAATTCGCGCTGACCCGACCGTAAGGGTCAGAGCCAGTGCCGATATCAACGAGAGTTGTGAGAGCTTCCGCATTGCCGTCCCCCGTGCTCGACAGATCCCCGTTTTCGCATGTCCGACCGGGGCCGCGCGGGCCGGCGCAGCCGGGCGTCAGAGCGCGCAACTCTAACCGTAGCGGAGCGGTCGGACAATGGGCTGACGGTCCCGGGGGCGGGCCGAGGGGGACGCTATTCCGGAACGGCTTCGAGCCTTATGCCTCGGGGCTTACCGTCGAACTGCACCCGGAATCGCCGTCTGGCGAAGATGTTGGGGTTACTCTCGGTTCGGATCAGTACCGTGATCCGGTAGGTGCCGGCCGGATACTCCAGCATGAATCCCGAAGAGATTTCGAGTGGGGTGATGAGACGGAGTTTCGGCGCGTCGAGCCAGGTCAGGAGCAGCGGAAGCTCCGGGGTGACCGCGCCCGGTGCGAGATCCAGACGGGCCTTCGAGCCGGAAATCGACCAGGGCAGGGGAATCGGATAGGCGAATCCCGGGTGGGGCCGCCAGAGCGCTCCGTCGAACATCTCCAGACGGTCGATCGAGGCATGACACCCGAGAGCCGGCTCGTTGCCAATGTTCTCCAGGTGAATCGTCCAGACGAGAGCGGGCCGGTTCGAGGCTCGGACCTGCATGGGATCGTGCTTCTCAGCCACCCTGAGTCGGAGATGGGGCCTCTGCCGCATACGGAACAGGCGGCGGGCCTGAAACCCCGCCGCTCCCGACACTGCGAGTACCATCGCCACGTCCGTCAAGGATCCCTCCCGATTGGGAATACCGCGCCGGATGAACGGTCCGGTGTGCCTGTCCGCTGCTCCCGTGGCAAGGACTCTGCCGGGGATCGAGCAGATGCAAGAAATCACATCATACAAAATTGATAAAAGTATTTCAAATATTAATTTAGAGAATATTAGTACTCGCTGCCAACCAGGCCGTGGTCGGAGGTCGGACCTCGCCGGATCGAGCTCGGGGTCCGAGAATTGAGCAACTTTTGCCGTTGACGACCCGTATTCTTGCCAACCGCCCCCGGGCACGCGGATCTTGCCTCTGCCCTGGCTACCGGTCCGGGGTCGTGCCTCGAGTCGACAGGGAGACGCACCGAATGCCCATCATCTGGCCCATAGCCGCTGCCGCGGGCGGAGTTCTAGCTCTGGATCGCCTGGCGCATGTCACCGCGCGTCCCCCGAAGCGTCCTCTCGAACGGACCGCCGTCGACCTCGGGGTGCCGCACGAAATGATCGAATTCGAGGCATTCGACGGAATCACGCTGAGAGGGGAGTGGATCGAGCACCTCGGGACCGACAGGGACAGACCGGTCGTCGTCCTCGTTCACGGTTGGACCGGAAACAGCGGCACGATGCTCTACGTGGCACGACCGCTGCTCGAGGCCGGCTACCCCGTGTTCACATTCGACGTCCGCCACCACGGCCGCAGCGACGATGCGCCGTACGTCACAATCCGCCATTTCCGGGATGATCTCGCACATGCCGTGCGGCTCGTTCGTGAGCGCCGGCCGGGTGCGCCCGTGCTGGTCGCGGGGCACAGTCTGGGAGGCTCCGCCGCTCTGTTGCTCGGGGCGGCGGGTGCGCCGGTCGATGGCGTCATCCTGATTGCGGCGCCGGCCGACCTGATGGAGGTCACGGCGGGGATGTTCTCGGATCGCGGCCTTCCCGGCGGGCTCCTGACGGGCGCCCTGCGACCTTTCTGGCAGCGTCGGGCGGGCGTGCCGTTTCGCGATCTGGATCCTGCCGCGGGCGCCCGCCGACTCGGGTTGCCGCTGCTCGTAGTACACGGCGACAGGGACGCGCGCGTACCCGCGGAGCACGCCATGCGTCTCGCCGAGAATGCCGGTACCGAAGTCCTCTGGATCGAAGGGGCAGAGCACAAGGACATTCTCGACAGGCCCGAATTACACGAGGCGATGGTCGCATTCGTCGGCGCTGCAGCTCGAGAATCGGCGACGATCGACGTGCTCGCCGCGGTGATTCGCCGCGAGGACCGGTTTCTCGTCTGCCGACGGCCTGCGGGAAAGCGACACGCGGGACTCTGGGAGTTTCCCGGCGGGAAGATCGCCCCGGGCGAATCCCGGCAAGACGCAGCCGCCAGGGAATTGCGGGAAGAGCTTGACCTCGAGCTCCTGCATTCCGTCGAGTCGCGATACTCGTTCCGTGATCCCGACTCTCCATTCGTGATCCACTTCATGGAGGTGGAAGCGGGGGGTACACCACGACCGACCGAGCACGAAGAGATTCGCTGGGTGGCCGGCCCCGATCTGCTGGACCTTCCCCTCGCCCCGGCGGATCGTGCGTTCGCCGAGTGGCTGGCGCAGGACTGAGCGGCGAAGGGGACCCTCGGGACCTCCCGCACCTCACCCCCATGCGAATTCTCCGGGTTCTCTGGGCCCTTCCGAATACTCTGCTCGGCCTCGCGCTCGGTCTCGTAGCGCTGCCCGGTGGCGGCGCCCGTTTCAATCGGGGCGTGATCGAGGTGTCCGGGCCGGCCCTGTCCTGGCTGCTTCGGAACCTGGTGCCGATCCCGGGTGGTGCCCGCGCGATGACGCTCGGGCACGTGATACTCGGGCGCGACACTCAGTGCCTGCACGAGTGCGGCGATCACGAGCGGGTGCACGTGAGCCAGTACGAGCGCTGGGGACCGCTGTTTCTGCCTGCCTACCTCGTTTCCAGTCTGCTCGCCCTGTTTCGAGGCGAGGATCCGTATCTCGGAAACCGGTTCGAACGAGAAGCATACGGTCTCGAAGCGGTCGAAGCGGACGAGGCGCCCGGCGTATCGGCGGCGGCGGAACCTCCGATTCGAATTCTGGCCGCATTTGGCGCGATCTACCTGATCTGGGGCTCGACGTACCTGGCGATCCGATTCGCGGTCGAGACGCTGCCGCCATTCCTGATGCTGGCGACTCGATTCGGTGTCGCCGGAGTTCTCCTCTTCGGTTGGCTCCGTCTTCGCGGCATGCCCGTCCCTCCACGCCGGGAATGGGCGGGGTCCGCGGCGGTGGGGGGGCTTCTTCTGGTGGGCGGTACGGGGGCCGTCGGCTGGGCCGAGCAGTGGATCCCTTCGGGGCTCGCCGCCCTGATCGTCACGATCGTCCCTGTCTGGATGGTTCTCCTCGACTGGCTCCGGCCCGGCGGGCAGAAGCCGACGGGCCCGGTGGTGGCCGGCCTGATCATGGGCTTCGCCGGCGTCGCGATTCTGATCGGGCCGGTCGAGCTGGGAGGGGGAGGTCGGATGCAGTACCTGGGTGCGCTGGTGGTCGTCTTCGGGACGATCTCATGGGCGACCGGATCGGTTCTCGGGTCGCGGTTCCCGCATCCTCCGGCACCCCGCATGGCGGCGGCCCTTCAGATGATGATGGGCGGCTTGCTGCTGCTGTTGCTCGGCTCAGTCGTCGGCGAATGGAGCAGGCTGGACCTTTCCGCCATATCCACGAAATCAGTGGCCTCGCTGGCCTACCTCGTGGTGTTCGGCTCGATCATAGCGTTTGCCACGTACGTGTACCTTCTGAAGGTGTCGACGCCGGCCCGGGTCGGGAGCTACGCCTACGTCAACCCGGTTGTAGCCGTCTTCCTCGGGTGGGCGCTGGCCGACGAGCCGGTGACACTCCGCGTGATCCTCGCCGCTGCGATCATCATCACGGGCGTGGTGCTGATCGTGTCACGCCGCGCTCCGCGACCGTTGCCCGAGTCCCCGGCCGCCGACGATACTGGCTGAATGAATCAGGGTTTTCCCCGGCGTCGGGTGCTGCTGGCCGAGTTGCAGCGGCGCGGAGTGTTCCGTGCTTCGGCCGTATATGGATCGGTCTCCTTCGTGCTTCTTGAGGCCGCCCGCCTCTGGACGCCCGCGCTCTCCCTTCCCTCCGGTGGAGTTCGGACGCTGGCCGTACTCATCCTGATCGGGTACCCGGTCGCCTTGTGGATCGCATGGCACTACGACGTCACCGACGAAGGGGTGGATCGGACTGACGCCGCCAGCTCGGGCGACATTCGGCAGCGCGTGGATCGATCGCGGGCTCGACGCTGGGCTCCAGCATTGCTGGGTTTGATCGGGGTTCTGCTGCTGGCCGGATCCGCAGCACAGGTTCTCCTCTTCTGACCGGCAGCCCATCGTTCGAGGATGGGAGGCACGGGCTGCGGACCCTGTTCCTTGCTTTTCCCCCGGTGCTCTGCGAGACTCCGCGATTCGCAGTCGGGACGGGTCCCGGCTGCGTCCCCGCCAGGACGCGGGGCTGCCGTTACTAGAGGAGACGAGATTGATGACGCAGAGGAACTTCGCGGTCTTCGCGCTGGCCGGGCTTCTGGTGTTTGCCGGTTGTGCAGAGACCGAGCAGGAGCCCGTTGCCGAGACCGGACAGGTTGCCGGCTCTGGCATGGAGGGTGGGATGGCGAATCCGCATTCGGACGTCGGTCCGGCCAGGGAAGGAATGCCCAATCCGCACGAGGCTGGAATGCCCGGTGCCGGAGGAATGGAGAATCCGCACGCGGCGGGAGCCATGCCCGGTCAGGGTGGGCTCATGGAAATTTCCTTCTCCTGTCCAGACGATGTGACCCTGAAGCTGGCGCTCTACTCGGAGGAAGACCGGGCTGAGGTGACAGTGCTCGGAGAGACGCACGATCTCGAGAGAGTCCGGTCCGGCTCCGGCATGAAATTTTCCGACGGAACCTGGAGCTTCTTCAGTAAGGGTCCGGAGGCCATGGTGATGAAGGACGATGAGCCCGTGGTAAAGGACTGCGTGGCGGTCGGCCACCCATAGTCGCTGGCAGGTGAGGGTGGACTCGCTGCGATCTCGACAGCGAGAATCCCGGCAGAAACCGGTCGGGCCCGGTGAGCGGATTGGCTCGCCGGGCCCGAATCACTTCGAGGCTCGCCCGGAGTGATTGTCCCCCGTCCCGCCTTCGCTCGAATCCTCTCCCCGCGCCGTCCAGGCCCGGCAGGCCAACACCGGCAGCGGCGGGTACTTCGGCATGCCCGGGTAGGAAACAGAGGCGCGGCAGAGCCAGAAGGTCGAGCCGCGGTGGCTCCGTATGGTGCGTGACCAGTCACAACTTCGGCAGAGGCCAGGGTCCTCGTTCATTCGCCCATTTCTCGCTGGCCGACCGCAGTAGCGCAACGACCGTCTGCTGCCAGGGGGTATTCCCGTCGCCCTGTCGCCAACCCGTCTGAGGTTCGATCTTTCAGTTTAGGGGCGGAGACCGTTCGTGCGCCAAGTCTGCCGGGTGGGTGTCCCCGTTTCGATTCGGTCCAGGTGCCGGTCATGGATCCACGTGACCGGCCCGGTCGGCTCAATCCCCGTGAGGCAGGAGGACCTGAGATGGAAATGCCGACTCCCGGAGCCGCGCATGCGAAGTTCAAGAAACTCGTCGGATTCTGGCGGGGAGAGGAGCGCGTTTACCCGAGCCCCTGGGATCCGAAGGGAGGAGACGCAATCGGCCGCGTCCGCAATCGCATTGCTCTCGAGGGTTTCGTGCTGATCCACGACTACGAGCAGGAGCGAAAGGGACGTATCGCACTCCGTGGCCACGGAGTGATCCGGTGGGACGCGGCGGCCGAGCGGTACGTGCTGACCTGGTTCGATTCCATGGGGATGCCGCCGGACGAATTCCGCGGCGAGTTCGATGGAGACGTGCTGACGCTCACGAACGAGGAACCAGGGGGGTGGATCCGGGCGGTCTGGGACTTCGGAGAGGAAGGGCGCTACAGCTACCTGATGGAGGCCTCGTCGGACGGTGAGAGCTGGAAGCCGCTCATGGAGGGGGAGTACCTGCGGGAGGGCTGATGCCTCCCACAGGTCCGCTCCCCGGGGAACGACGCGGGCGACTCAGCGGATCTGGACCAGCTCGATCTCGAAGGTCAGCGCCTGTCCGGCAAGGGGGTGATTGGCGTCGACCGTAACGCTCTCGTCGCCGATCTCGACGACGTGCACCGGGATCGTCTGTCCCTCGCTTGTCTGCATCTGCAGCTGGTCGCCTTCACTGAATTCCATTCCTTCGGGGAACTGCTCTCTGGCGATGGGAATCCGAAGATCATCGCGTCGCGGCCCATAGGCCTGCTCGGGCTCTATCCTGGTTCGTGCCGATGCACCGGGCTCGAGTCCGATCACTGCTTCCTCGAATCCGGGAATCACCTGGCCCGTTCCGATGGTGAATTCGAGGGGCTCCCGACCCCGCGAACTGTCGAATACGGATTCGTCGTCCAGGCTGCCGGTGTAGTGGACTGTAACGGTATCGCCGATCACTGCTGCGGCCATGATTCTCTCCTGACGGTTGTCTGGTGTTGCAAACCGGCTGAGGTTACGGGGGGACACGTGCCGGTGCAAACCGACGCGTCGGCCGCCAGGTTGGAATCAAGATTCTCCAGGGAGGAATGGCGATGAGTACGAAGTCGATCCGGACCGGGCTGATGGTGTTCGCGGGTGCGCTGGCACTGGCACTGTCGCTGCCTCGTGCGGGGCAGGCCCAGACCGCGGCCGACTCGGCCGCCATCCGAGCAACGGCTCTGGATTACATCGAGGGATTCTATACGGGCGATGCGGAGCGCATGGAGCGGGCGCTGCACGAGGACCTCAAGAAGCGAATCGTGGAGCGCAAACCGGGAGAGCCGGAGGTGCTCGACGAGATGACCGCCGGGGAGCTGGTGAGCATGACGGCCGGTGGTGGTGGCACGGGGATGCCGGACGATCTCAAGCGGTCCGACGTCAGCATTCTCGACGTGTACGGACAGATGGCATCCGTCAAGATCGTGGCAGGAATGTGGATCGACTACATGCACCTCGCGGAGGTGGACGGGGAGTGGAAGATCGTCAACGTGCTGTGGGAAATGCTCCCGCGGGAGTGAGCCGCCGCAGAAGTATACTGTTCGCCATTTCTCTGGTCTTAGCGGCGAGGCTCATTCTCGGCGCCTGGGCGCTGGTCGTTCCAGTCGTGAGGTCCCCAGCTGAGCCGGCAGCGGTCGTCGGCAGCCCGTATCTGGGGGCACCACGACTCGACGACGGTATCGCTGGTGCGTTGCTCGGGCCCTGGCAGCGATTCGACACCCAGCGGTACGTTCGGATCGCTCGTGAGGGTTATGTCGCGCCCGACGACTCACACTATCCGCCTCTTTACCCGGTTCTAATCAGGTTGGGTGCTACTCCCTTCGGCTCGAGTCCAGCATCCCGAATGTTCGCGGCTCTTGCAGTTGCCACCCTGTCAGCACTCGGCGCTTTCTACCTTCTCCACAGGCTCGCGCTGCGAGAACTTGATCGGACTTCTGCCCGGAATGCGGTGCTGCTCTTCGCTACGTTCCCGACGGCGTTCTTCCTGTTTGCGGGGTACAGTGAGTCGCTATTCCTCTTCCTGTGCCTCGCTTCCTTCTTATCGGCCCGCGATGGCCGATTCGCAGCCGCTGGCGGTTTCGGTGCACTGGCGTCGATGACGCGGCTCACCGGCTGGGTACTTGCTCTCCCGATAGTATGGGAGGCGATCGTGCGGTGGCGCAGCCGTCAGCGCAGTGCTTCGGCCAATATCGAGCTGACAATGCGACTTGGAGCAGCGTCCCTGCCTGCTCTTGCCACGACGGGATTTCTCGCATTCCGGCGGAGCCTTGGGTTCGCGCCGCTTGACGAGACATTCACGCGGTACTGGGCTCGCACTCCTGGAATACCGGGCCAAGACCTGCTCACGGCGATCAACACTCTCTTTTTCGGAGGCGAGGCGCGTGCCGAGCAGTTGCCTGTGCTCTGGGTTGATTTCGTCGCGGTGGCCGGCATGCTTGCGGCGCTGCCGTTTGTATTTCGGAGGCTGGGCGTGTCGTTCGGACTCTACTCCGCGGGGATTCTGTTCTTTCTGCTCCTGGCGACGTCTGACGTGCTTCCGCTGTACAGCGTTGCCCGATATGTGCTGCCGATCTTTCCACCGTTCTTACTCTTTGGCCTTGCGATCGGGCAGCGGCATCTTCTTGCTCGAGGACTCCCAATCGTCTCTTTCACGCTCTGGCTGCTGTTCAGCGCACTGTTCTTTTCGCGCAACTGGGTAGGGTAAAATCGAATGACCGACCAGACGGTGCATCCCGGAGAACCTTCGCGCCTCCACGGCTGGAGGGCGAAGGTTCACGAAGTCATCTTCGAGGCGGACACCCCGGCGGGGAAAGCATTCGATATCCTGCTGATCGTCACCATCCTGTTCAGCGTCGTGATCGTCAGCCTCGAGAGCGTGCCGGAGATCCGAGCGCAATACGGGCCGCAGCTCCGCGCGGCCGAGTGGGTGATCACGATCCTGTTCACGATCGAGTACATCCTCCGTCTGCTGTGTGTCGAGCGGCCCTCGGTGTACGCCACGAGCTTCTTCGGGATCGTCGATCTGCTGGCGATCCTGCCCACGTATATCAGCGTCCTCATTCCGGGTGCCCAGGCGCTCACCGTCGTGCGCGTTCTTCGACTGCTCCGGATCTTCCGGGTTCTGAAGCTGGTTCAATACGTGTCCGAGGCGCGGACGTTGAGTGCTGCAATGCGCGCCTCTTCGAAGAAGATCTTCGTGTTCCTGTTCGCCGTCGTGATCATCGTGGTGATCGTCGGTTCGCTGATGTACCTGGTGGAGGGGCCGGCCAACGGCTTCGACAGCATCCCGCGCTCGATTTACTGGGCGGTCGTGACGCTGACGACGGTGGGGTACGGCGACATCGCTCCCGGCACATCGCTGGGACGATTCATCGCGGTTTGCGTGATGATCCTCGGGTACGGGATCATAGCCGTTCCGACGGGCATCGTGACTCGTGAGCTCGTGAGGGAGGACCGGGGCCGGTTCACGACCCGGGTCTGCCGATCGTGCAATGCCGAGGGCCACGATTCGGATGCCGGGTACTGCAGGGCCTGCGGGAGCTCCCTCTGAGCCCGGCCGTTCGTGCGGGGCGAGCGACCGGAGTGTAGCTCCGGGACCACGCACCTGCGCGCGCGGTCCCGTAAAGCGATCCATGACAGGGGCATAGGTGAGGGCATACCCTCTGCATGAGAATGGGCGTGGTCGTCGAAACCGCGGCGGCTTCACGAGATCCATGGCGGGGCGAGGTGATGGACGAGCGACGGTACTGGATGACCGACCCGGACGGACTCCTTGCAGGAGCCGCGCAGGCCGTACAGGCGAAGCACGCGATCGCCCGTCACCTGGGCTGCAGCTGGGACGACGTGGACCGGGCGCTCGCCGACGCACTGATCGAGACGCTTCGACAGATGCCCTCGCGCGGCCGCCTTCGCCGCCGTGAAGACCGGTCACTCTTGAGTTGCGTGGGCCGGCTGGTTCCGGAAATCCCACCCGACGATCCGCTGCGAGCCGAGATCCGCCGCCGCCTTCGTGCCAAGCTGGAAGGAGTCTGAGCCCCGGGGGGGCGGCGGCTCTCGAATCGGAAGGAGATTGAGTCCGAGGTGAAAGCGACAGGCGACATCCAGTGCATCCCCATCGGTTCCGGCGTCTCGGTGCGCGCGGAGGTGAAGCGGGCGCACGCCATTCTCGAGGAATCGGGCCTGAAGGTGACTCTGCACCCGAACGGGACCAGCGTAGAGGGTCAGCTGGACGAGATTCTGGCCGCCGTCGCGAAGATTCACGAGACCCTGCACGCCGAAGGCGTCGTCCGGCTGGTGTCCTTCGTGAAGGTAGCTACGCGGACCGACAAGACACCTTCGCTCGAAGGGAAGTTGTTCGACACTCGACACTGATGCCCGGGGGCCCGGGCAGGGTCCCGGCTTGCTCGACCTGAGGCGAACGGGCGAGATTCGCCCATGTCCAGCAATCCCGGGACGGATGCGCGCGGTGTGAAGCGGCTGTTCGCCGAACTGAAGCGGCGACGCGTATTCCGCGTCATGGCGATCTACGGCGGAGCCGCGTTTGCCGTGCTGGAAGCCGTAGATCTCGT
>JAMJQL010000132.1 GCA_023554245.1 Gemmatimonadota bacterium | reverse complement strand
CCGGGCCCGGCTGATCTCGATGCGTGGTGTGACGTGACATCGGGACTCCCTTCGCTGGCATTACCCAGATCAGGTTCCAAGGGTATGATCTCAGCCGTCCGCCGCATGCGGCCGGCACCCCTGCAGGTGGACTGTGTTGTCGAACGTGTACGGCGGCCCGTCAGGCCGGTTTGTCTCCCGGCTTCAGGAGGCGATCCTGGAACTCAACGGCCTCGGAGATCCGGCTGACTTCCGAATCGATCCCGTTCACCTGCTGCTCGAGCAGCGAAATCCTCTCCTGCATGACCCGCACCTCCTCCGGCGCCACCCCGGCGCGCATCTGTGCGACGGCCTCGGCGATGGGCTTGATCGCGAAACGAAGCGCTATGAGGCTTACCGGAACGAGCACCGTAAGGGTGCCCATCACGATCGCGACGAGTGGAATCAACTGGTAGGTTTCCATGACTGGCTCAGCCTTCCTCGGACCGGCTGTGTCTCTCGAAGCTGCGCTTCATTTCCTCGGTGGGCACATCGCACATCGGGCACATCGATCCGGTGCAGGACTCGCCCATTTCGAGGCAGACGATCTCGTCCTCTGGCTGCCCTGTCTCGGGATTCGTCCGCGCGCCAGGCTTCACGACGACTTCGACCTGGCGATCACAGGCCGAGCAATAGGCCATGTGCCTGTCCATCAGCTCTCCTTTGCACCGGTGCCGGAAACGATCGGAACCTCCCGTGGAGTGTGGGAATCACACGATCCCGAACAGCTGGCGCCGCAGTCACCTCCACATCCGCGCCGCGCGCCCGGCCGAAACAGGCCGAACGCCACGAACAGCGCCATGAATCCCAGTATGCCCAGTGCCGTCTCCAGGGTCCAGTCTCCCGCGTACAGGCTCAGGTGCTGAACAGCCCGGCGAAGCCCATGAACGCCAGGGAGAGACTGCCGGCTATGATCAGCACCAGTCCCATGTTCCGGGCCATCGCCGGAACGCTGGACAGTTCAGAGGTCTCGCGGATCGAGGCCATGAGCACCAGGGCCAGCGTGAGGCCCAGTCCGGCGCCGACGGCGAAGGTCAGACCCTCCAGAAACCCATAACCGCGGTTGGTCTGGAAGATCGCGAATCCGAGGATCGCGCAATTGGTCGTGATCAGCGGCAGGAAGATCCCGAGCTCCCGGAACAGGGTCGGACTGATCTTGCGGATCGCCATCTCTACGATCTGCACGAGCGAGGCGATCACAACGATGAAAGAGATGAGCCTGAGATAGGGGGCGTAGGGCAACACGTAGGTGTTGAGAAGCCAGGCGCAAATCGAGGTGATCACCAGTACGAAGATGTTGGCCATGCCCATCCTGAGCGCCGTCTCGACCCGAGCCGACACGCCCATGAACGGGCACAGCCCGAGAAACAGGCTCAGCGTGAAATTGCTCACCAGCATGGCCGAGACGAGAATCCACAGCAGGTCGCCCATCACGCTGCCTCCTCCCTCGACGGAGTGGCTACTCCGTGCGGCCACTGCCTGATTCGCGCAGTGTCCGACTTGCGTTCCTGCCACCAGCCGAATGCCAGCAGAATGAATCCGAGGGTGAGAAAGCCGCCCGGCGGCAGTATGAAGATCACCCAGGGCTCGAAGTTGTCCCCGAACAGCGGAACGCCGAGGATCGAGCCGTTGCCGAGCACTTCCCGGAAGGTCCCCATCATCAGCATGGCGATCATGAAGCCGACCCCTGTGCCGACGGCGTCCAGCAGCGCCCGCCCGATGGGCCGTTTCGAGGCGAACGCTTCCTGCCGGCCCAGAATCATACAGTTGACCACGATCAGTGCGATGAAGGCGCCGAGTTCCTTGTGGATCAACGGGACGACGGCAGCCAGCACGAGGTCGGCGATGGTCACGAAGGTGGCGATGATCAGGATGTAGGCCGAGATTCTGACTTCGTGCGGGATCACCTTCTTGAAGGTCGATACGAGCAGGCTCGAGCCGACGAGGACGAAAAAGGTGGCGAGCCCCATGGCGATGGAGTTCGCCACCGTGTTCGTGACGGCCAGAGCCGGGCAGAGTCCCAGCAACTGGACCAGGACCGGGTTCTCCTTCCAGATCCCCCGGACGAAGTCCTCGGCAGGCGTGGTGGCTCTCATGATCCGCTCTCGTCCAGCATCGGTCCCAGTGCCTCGATCCGGTTGTTGATGATTTCGATCACGGTCCGCGAAGAGATCGTCGCTCCGGTGATCATGTCGACTTCGTTCTCGACTCCGCTTCCCGCACCCGACTTGACTCCTTCCAGCGGCGCTGCCGCTCCGCGGAACTCCGCAACGAAGCTCGTGTCCTTGAAAATCTTGTCTCCCAGACCGGGGGTCTCCTTGCTCTCGAGCACCTTCATGGCCAGCACCCGGTCGGTCTCTGCGTCGTAACCGAATATGACGAGAATCATGTCCTGGAATCCCGGTTCCTGTCCGGTGATCGCGTAGCCGACGGGCTCCCCCGCGTCGTCGAGACCGAGGTGGATCCTTTCGGCGTTGATCGTATCGGCCCCGGGTACGGGCGACTCGGACAGAGCACCGTCCACCACGTAGTAGGTCCGCACCGACTCGGGACCGTTGAGCACCTCCTGAATCGCCTGTCTGAGGACTTCGGCCCGGTGCGCCTGGATCTTCGGATTGGCCCAGCCGAACACGAGCACGATCACCAGTCCTGCCAGCGCGCCCGCCGCGGCGAGTGTCGCAACGAGCCGGGCCGAGGAAGTGGCGGGTCTCTCGGGGGGAGCCGTCGGCCCGCCGCCGCCTGCTTCACGCGCCGCTCCCGCGTCCGCTGTTTCGAGGACGTCGGGGGATACCTGCGGCAGCTCCTTCATGCGGCGGCCTCCCGCTGCTTCCGCTCGTGTCCGAACACGCGCGGCTGGGTCGCCCGATTGATGAAGGGAACCATCGCGTTCATCAGCAGGATCGCGTACATGACGCCTTCCGGCAGACCGCCCCACACGCGGATGAGCACCACCAGCAGGCCGATCCCGATCCCGTAGATCCAGGCTCCCCGAGGCGTCACGGGAGAAGTGACCATGTCGGTCGCCATGTAGACAGCGCCGATCATCAGGCCCCCCGAAAAGAGCATGAACATCGGACCGGCATACCGAACCGGGTCGAGCAGGTGAAGGAGGCCCGAGAACAGGGCCACGGTCGCCAGGATCGAAGCCGGAATCCGCCAGTCGAGATACTTCTTCAG
This sequence comes from Gemmatimonadota bacterium, assembly GCA_023554245.1. Classification (GTDB taxonomy): domain Bacteria; phylum Gemmatimonadota; class Gemmatimonadetes; order Palauibacterales; family Palauibacteraceae; genus Carthagonibacter; species Carthagonibacter metallireducens. The sequence continues at coordinate 19,100 of JAMJQL010000132.1, read as the reverse complement.
CGCCAGGAACACGCCGAGGGCGAGAATCAGCAGGCCCGAAGTCTCGCCGAGCGATCCGCCGGTGCGCCCGATCAGCAGGTCCGCGAGCTGCGTCTCGACGCCCTCGAATTTCCAGGCTCCGAGCGGGGTCGCGGCCGTCACCAGATCGGCCGTTTCCGGCGACATCAGCGGCCACGCGAAGTTGTCGCCGCGCAGCGCCCACCACGAGGCAGTATCCGCCGGCCAGGTCGTAATCGCGGTCGGGAATGCGGCCTGCAGAAAGGCACGTCCGAGCAGCGCCGGATTGAACACGTTCTGCCCCAGTCCGCCGAAGATCAGCTTGCCGAACCCGATGCCGAACGCGCCCCCCACGAACGCCATCCACATCGGGAACCCGGCGGGCAGGATGAGGCCGAGCAGGATCCCGGTGATCGCGGCCGAGCCATCACCCAGGGCACCACGCCGTCCGAAGAGCCGCTCGGTCAGCACCGCACCGGCCGTGGCGGCGCCGATCACCAGCAGGGCGCTCGGTCCGAACCACCAGGCCGCGGCGGCGACGAGCGGAACGAGTGTGGCGGTGACCGTCCACATGATCCGCGGCGTCGAGTGAGGCGAGTGCACGTGCGGCGAGGCGGCGATGCGAAGCAGGATCTCCTCGTCCTGCGGCGTCATGCCGGTGACGTGATCCGCGCTGCGCACATCTCCCGCTCCTCCGCGTGCGGCGCTCACGCGGCGTTCTCCTTCGCCTTCTGGCGGCGCAGCATGTTCTTACCCAGCGCGAACATCTGTGAAAGCGGGATGTGCGAAGGGCATACGTACGAGCAGGAGCCGCAAAGCATGCAGTCCATCAGGTTCGATTCTTCCATCTCCCCGTACCGGCCGGCCTGCGCCAGGGAGCCCAGCAGGGAGGGGTTGAGGAAGACGGGACAGGATTCGAGGCAGCGTCCGCAGTGAATGCAGGGGTGCACCTGCCGCGGCCTCGCCTCGGACTCCGTGAGCACCACGACGCCCGTCGTTCCCTTGATCAACGGGGTGTCCAGGTCGGGTGTGGCCGATCCCATCATCGGTCCGCCGAACACGATCTGGGAGGCGTCATCGGTGAGACCCTCACAGAACTCCAGCACATCACGAAGCTTCGTCCCCACCGGCACCAGGAGGTTCGAAGGGCGCCGCACGCCCGGACCCGTCACCGTCACCACCCGCTCGATCAGAGGCTGTCCGGTCTCGAAGATCTCGGCGATGCAGGCGATCGAGCCCACGTTCTGAACCACCACCCCGACGTGCATGGGGAGCTTGCCGGTCGGGACCTCTCGACCGGTCACCACCTCGATGAGCATCTTCTCGGCGCCCTGGGGATACTTCACCGTAAGAGGGAGCACCGATACGTCGAGATCCGACGGAAGCGTCGCGCGGAGCGTCTCGATCGCGTCTGGCTTGTTCTTCTCCACGCCGATGATCGCCTTCTCGACACCCAGCGCCTTCATCATGATCCGGATTCCGAATTGCACCCGCTCCGGGTACTCGACCATCGTTCTATGGTCGGTCGTGAGGTAAGGCTCGCACTCGGCACCGTTGACGATGAGTGTGTGAACCGGCGTGTCCTTCGGCGGCAGAAGCTTCACGTGGGTGGGAAACGCGGCACCCCCCAGTCCCACCACGCCCGCCTTCTGGACTTCCCGGACGACCTGCTCGGGTTCCAGCCCTTCCCACTGAGCCACGATGCGCGGACGCGGGAGCTGGGGAGACCAGCGGTCCACCTCGATGACCACGCTCTCGGCCATGCTCCCATCGGGGTGCGGCCACAGGGTCACGTCACGGACCCGGCCGGCAGCCGAGGCGTGGATGGGAACCGAGATGAAGCCATCCGCCTCGCCTACCTTGTCGGCCCGCTCGACCCGTTCGCCCGGTCGGACCAGGGGGATGGCGGGACGACCGGCGTGCTGACGCAGCGGCAGGACGATCTCGTCGGGGAACGGCATGCGCCGGATCCGGACGGACTCGGTATACGACTTCCGCTCCGGCGGGTGCACTCCGTGCCGGAAGGTGTCGGATCGAAGCAGGTCGCTGAGCATCTGGTCCCCGTCAGCCGTGGTCTCTGGTCACGCTGGCCTCAGTTGAACGGCTTCGCGCGCTCGATCCACTTCTCCAGGTCCTTCTCCTTCGGATTCAGCGGCGTGCCCGGGTGGATGATCTCCGCGGTGCACTTCTCGGCCGCCTGGACGATCTCCGCGAACGTGCCTGCCTTCGGGTCCTTTATGTACGCCTGCTTGGCATCGTTGTAAGCGAACATCTTCTTGTTGATGTTGATGCACTCGTCACACGAGGTGCAGCGTGCCGTCTCGATGTACGGCTCCATCACGAGCGCGTCATCGTCGTCATCTTCGACCGCCACCGGTTCCGCGTCGGGCTCGGCCGGCGCAGCGGTCCGGGCCGTTGCCGGTGCAGCGCTCGCCGCCGTCGCCTCGGCTATTGGCGCCTCGGCTGCGGCCTCAGCGCCGGAGGGCGGGGTGTTGCCTGCGATGCCGACCGCCCCGGCCACCGCATCGGCGGTGATCGGCTTCAGATCGGGCTCCGAGCGGGCGCGACCCAGCAGCTCCGAGACGGTTAGCTGCCCGTTCCCTGACTGCAGCAGGCCCTCGGCCAGACGACGCGCCACGACCTGGGGCAGGCTCGTCTTCATTTCCTCGATCTGCCGCTCGTATTCGGCCCGCATTGCGGCGACTCGCGCATCGAACTGCTCCTCCATCTCCGTCGCGATCGACTCCTTGACGGACTCAGGGACCTGCAGGCCGGCCAATTCCTTGAGCTGCGCCCAGAAGAGCAGCCGATCCTCGGCGAGCGCCACGATCTCCATCGAGCAAGCCAGCCGGTTCAGCTTCCGGCCGTCGTTGATCGTCCAGACGAACGGCGTCCTGCCGAGCCGTTCCTCGGCGGACATCGCCACGAATTCGTGGAACAGGACCTGGGTGTCGTCGTCCCAGTCGTCCCTCGGAATCGGCTTGAAGTGCTTCTTGAATCGACCCTCGGTCGCCGCCCAGTCAGCCGTGGTGACGGGCAATTCCATCACCTGCTCCTCGCCCTCGTCATCCACGTACTCGAGGTCGTAGGTCGGCCAGGAATCCTCGACCGACGGATTGCCCGACAGGTCCAGGCAGTCGGCGATGGTCGGACCGGAATCCGGATCGTAGATCAGGAACGGGAAGGCCCGGCTCTCGAGCGCGAAACGCGCTGCGTTCGGCGCCCACTCGTCGGCCAGCCCGTGCTCAACCGGGCAGGGAGTATAAATGTTGAACACCGTGGGTCGCGGGCTCTGCAGACCGCGGATCACCCCGCCGATCATGTGAGACGCCGAGGCTTGGGACGACTGAAGCACGAAGGCGCCGCGGTGTGCGATCGCGATCAGCGAAAGCTCCTTCCGTGTCTCCTCCTTGCCGTGCTGCGCCTTGCCATACGCCGCCATGTCCGACACCTGGCCGGTGAACCCGCTCGTGCACGCCTGGCCCCCCGTATTGGAGTAGACCTGCGTGTCGAGCACGATCACGCGGATCGGCTTTCCGGAGGCCAGGAGCCGCGAGAGGTTCTGGAACCCGATATCGAGCATCGCTCCGTCGCCGCCGATCGCCGTGATCGGTGGGCAGAGGTCGAATTCCCTTTCCGTGAACGACTGCCAGTCCAGCATCGCGAGCTCGGGCTCGTGCACCGGCCCATCATACTCACCCGATGTCAGCAGCCGCGCGCGACGGACGCTCCGGAAGGCATCTGCCATCTTCCGCATGTGCCCCTCGAAGATTCCGATCGCCACCGAGGGAGCGTCCTGGAAGAGGTGGTTCACCCATGGATAGGGATACGGGTTGTACGGGTAGGTCGAGGCCCAGACGGAGGAACAGCCGGTGCTGTTGCTGATCCCCATGTTGGCGCGGCCCTGACCACCGGGCCCCTCGACGTACCGCCAGCGCAGGTCTTCGAGAGACTTCTTCGCCGAGACGAGTCGGTTGAGTTCCCCCTGCTTGGCAGCGTCGAGGGGGACCGTCGCCTGGTTCTGTGCGGCAGCTGCCAGATCCAGATCGGCGTCGGCCGAGAGCAGTTCCCGGCCCATCCGGTCCAGGGATCCGATCAACTCGTCGAGCTCGCCGACGAACGCTTCGACGCGGGGCTGCATGAGGGATTCCACGGCCGATACGACGAGGTGAACGGCGGTCTTCTCTCCGCAGCCCATACAGGCGCCGTCCCCACCGGCCATCGTCCGGTAGTTTTCCTTCTTGAGCAGCAGGGAGGGCAGCACGCCAATCCCTTCCTCGATGCTGCGCACGTTGATGTAGCGGTCCGGTGTGTCGGGGAGATTCTCCCAGGTGACCCAGTTGCGTCGCAGCTGCTCGAGGATCTCATCGGTCTGGTGCTTCGTGACCAGAGCGCCGTCGGCGCAGACATCCACGCAGATGTTGCAGCCCTTGCACGCCTCGGGGTTCACGGTGATCGACAGCAGGCCGCCTGCCCCTTTCTCCTTGCCCTCGGGGACGTCGAAGAACGGGACGGTCTTCGCCAGCGGGAACTCGGAAAGCACCGAGTAGACGGCGGCGAACTCACTGTCCAGCGTCTTCTTTCGCTCGGCATCCCAGGGCAGCTTCTCGACGAGATTCCTGTAGGCCACCGTCAGGGTGTCGCCGAACGTGGTGAACGGGACCGCCTTCAGGACTTTCCGGGCCTCGCGGGCGAGGTTCCCGGACACGGACTGTATGAGGTTGAGCGGCTCGCCGTTCTGAGCGGTTCGAATTCCGGTCGTGATCACATCTTCCACCGTGCTCACGACGCCCGGTATCGCGGCGTCCGGACACTGGGTCCAGCACTGGGCGCAGCCGGTGCACTTCGAGGCGATGAAGTCAGGCACCTCGAAACGGATGTCCGACATGTCGCGCACGGTGCTCGTCGCGGCCGGGATGGCGCTGATCGCGGCAAAAGGATCGGCGATCACGTCCTGGTCGATGCCGCACAGCGAGCACACCTGCTCCCAGAACCGGCCCTGGTTGCCGATCCCGGGCATCTGGTTCGGGTGGTCGAGCAGGGTGGGAATCGCGCCCACGGCGGCTTCCGCCATGACCTCGCTTCCTACCGTGGCATCTGCCTCTGCCTCGACCTCGTAGAGCTCGTCGAAGCCACGCCGGATCGTTCTGACGTTGTCCTCGACCACCCGATCGCCGAGGTGGCCGAACTTCTTTTCGATCTGCGCCCGGATACCCTCGAACAGGCTCTGCTCGTCCAGTCCTTCCCGCTCCATTACGGGGGAGACCTTGAAGAAAGCTCCCAGGAATGCGGTTCCCTGCATCCGGTACCGGAGCTCGGGGTCCGAGGCTTCCTCCGAAGCGATCTTGAACGCATCGAGGCCGAAGACCCGGATTCCGCGCTCCTGGATGATCTGACGAGCCGCCGGGGGGAAGGAAGCCCAGAGATCCTCGGCGCTCTTCTCGCTCTGAATGACGAACACGCCGCCGTCCGCGAGTCCGGCGAGCGGATTCGAGTTGAGGAACACGTTGGGGTCGGGCGAGAGCACCACGTTCACGTTCTGCAGCTCGCCGTTCAGCCGGACCGGCTCGTGCGAGAGGATCCCGTAGAACGTCGTCGGCTGGCCCTTCTTCTCTGACCCGTACTTGGGGTTCGCCTTGACGTGGTAGCCGCACAGCTCGTTCGCCGTGAGCACCACGTTCTTGCCCATCGTGATCGCGCCCCAACCACCGACCGAGTGGATCCGGATCGAGATGGCGTCCTTCGGAAGCAGGTTGATCTGCTCCGTCGGAACCAGGGCCTCGGAGGCGATCTCGGGATACTCGTCGAGCAGCTTCTCCTGCCAGATCTCGAGCTTGGGCAGCTCGGTGCCCTCACGAACGAAGTCGATTCCGAGGTAGTAGAACCGCCGTCCCTCACCGTCGGACAGCATGTTCTGGACGGCGAGAACGAGATCGGCTGGCTGCAGGTCACGACTGCCGAATCCGAAACCCGCCGAGTAGAACTCGGGGATCTCGTTGGCCCCGATCGCGGGGACACCCGGGTGCGGGACAGCTTCGCCCTTCGCCCGGCCGTTCTCCATCGCTTTGGCCATCGCCGCGCGGATCTCCCGCAGCAGGGGATTGTCGACCGCCAGCGGCTGGTCGGTGCGCTCGAGGACGGTGACGCCCTTCTTGCCGCGAAGGAGCTCCGCGATGAGGTCGGTCGGGAACGGACGGAACATCGTGACGTCGAGGACGCCCACCTTCAGACCGCGCTCGTCGCGCAGGTAATCGGCCACGGCCTCGGCGTTCGAGACCACCGACCCCTGGCCTGCGAGGACCCATTCGGCGTCGTCGAGCCGGTAGCCCTGTGCGCGCTCATAACGGCGTCCCGTCAGGTCGGCGTACTCCCGCATCGCCTGGTCCGTCAGGGCTTCCACGTGGTCGAAGTAGAAGGGACGCTGCGCCGCCACGCCCTGCATGTAGCTGTCCTGGTTCTGGACGGAGCCGAGCAGGGCCGGGTAGTCCAGGTCGAACATCTCCGGAATCCGGCGCCGGGTCTCTCCGAAGGTGAGACGCTGCGCGGGCGTGGGGGACTCTATGCTGTCTGCCGGGTCACCCAGGTACTCGCGGATCAACTCGCGCTCCGGAAGCCGGAGCGTTTCGATGACGTGGCTGGTCAGGAACCCGTCCTGGGCGACGAGTCCGGGGTTCAGCGCCAGTTCGGCGATCCGGTGAGCGATCAGATTCAGGTCGGCGATGCCCTGAACGTCTTTCGCGAACAGCTGGAAGAAGCCCGTGTCATCGACGGCGTGGTAGTCGTCGTGTCCGGCGTGCACGTTCAACGCGTGCTTGGTCATCGCGCGCGCGGCCACGTTCAGGACGTAGGTCAGCCGCTTGCCGACGGCCGCATACAGCGACTCGTGCATGTAGGCGATGCCCTGTCCGCTCGAGAAGTTGGTCGCCCGGAGTCCGGTCATGCTCATTCCGGCCGTGACACCCGCTGCCGCGTGCTCCCCCTCGGGCTCGAAGAACAGGAGAGGTCGTCCGTTGACGTTGAGCTTCCCGGCGGCTCTCGCCGCGGCCCAACCCTCACCCATCTGGGTCGAAGGCGTGATCGGATAGGCCCCTGCCGCCTCGCTACCGGCCGTTTCCATCTCCACGACGGCCGCGCTTCCGTCCATCGCGGTCTGAACGCCCGGGTACCGGGCTTCCACGGGGGCCGGCTCCGACTTCTTGCGCTTGATCATTACGTGACACTCCCTGACAGGACGAGCTCGGGCCGAAGATCCTGCGCACCCTCCACCCAACGGATCGCTCCGGTGGGGCAGCGCGCGGCCGCTTCGGGACCGGCCCGATCGATCGCTTCATAGTCGACGACGGCGAGGCCCTGCATCATCTCCACCACGCCCGGCGCGTCGGCCGCGCAGCGCCCGCAGGCATTGCACGCAACGGCGCAGAGGTCGGTGGCGGCTTCGCCATCGAGAAGATTCTTGCATTGCACGATCAGCTTGTGATCGAGCGGCATCAGTACGAACAGATCCAGGGGGCAGGCATCGACGCAGTCGCCGCAGGCGGTGCACAGGTCGATGTCGACCTCCGGAAGGTCGGACGCGGTCATCCGGATCGCGTCGAAGTCGCAGGATACGGCACAGTCCGCCAGCCCTATGCAGCCCCAGGGGCATGCCTTGCCGCCGCCGCTCACCGCGACCGCAGCAGCGCAGCTCTCGAGGCCGTCGTAGATCGCCTTCTTCGGCGCGACGTCGGAGCCTCCCGCGCAGAGCAGTCGGGCGACACGCTTCACGGCTTCACCCGCATCCACGCCGAGGAGGGCGGCTACGTCCTCCAGCTCTCCCTCACCCATCACCGTACACCCGGCCGGAGCCACGGTCCCTTCGACCGCGGCTTCCGCAAAGGCACGACAGCCGGCGAACCCGCAGGCGCCACAATTCGCCCCGGGCAGGATGTCGGTTACCGACTCGATCCTCGGATCTTCCCACACGCGCAGTTTCCGGTTGGCCAGAGCGATCAGCGTTCCGAAGGTCAGTCCGACACCCCCGAGGATCGCAACGGAGCCGAGAATGGCCTGAGCGGTCATGCGGCTCCCGGGCCTCCCTGTCGGAGGATCCATGCTGCCAGCACGTCGGCGTCGGTCGCCCCATCGGAGCCAGCGGCGAGGCCCGCTGCACCGTTTTCGGTCGCCGGTCGGGCGCCCGCCAGCACGTGGAGTTGCCGAAGCTCCTCGTTCTGCTGGAAGGCGCTGATTCGGCCGACAGCCCGCTTCGACTCCTCGCTCGGAATGAACTCTACCGTCAATCTCATCCCGGCCGAGCCGGTCTCCCCCGGGCGGTGTTCGAAGCGGGCCGCGGCCTCGGGAACCAGGGCCGCGATTGCCGGCCCGTCCGTATCCGCGATCCTCCCGAGCGCCGCGGGGTCCGAGGTCTGCAGCACGTGCACGCCCGGCGTGATGCAGCGGACCAGCGCCGCCGGGGGTGCCTTGCCCTCGACGATAAGTACGATCTTCTGAGACCCGTCGAGCAGATTCGCCAGCCCGCCCGCGCGCAGTTCCTCGCCGCGAAGCCGGACGACCAGCGGCGGAGCGATCTCTCGCTCACGGTCGCTCCAGGAGTCCGGCGGGAAACGATCGATCCAGCGGCGGTGCTCTTCATCCTTGAATCGACCGGTCCGTGCCAGCTCTGCCGTGCGAGCGGCTCCGAAGGCCCGCCCCGACTCGCCGAGAGCACGTCTCACCGATTCTCCGAGATCGCCGCCTGCGGGAACGTCGACAACGAACAGTCCGTCACCCGCGGCCGCGAGCGACTCGAGTGTCTCAGCGGCTCGCTCGAGGTGGGCACGGCTCGCCTCGTCCAGCGACCGATCGGCCTGGAACAGGGAGGCGAATCGCTCGACGTCAATGTGGCCCGCGGCGAAGTTGCCGAGCTCCGACGACGCCCGACTCAGACTCTGGTCGCCGGATCCCGCTTGCGCCAGCAGGAGGCCGCGGAGCTGGTCCGCCGTTCCCACCAGCGCCGAACGATAGTCATCCCGCGCCGCCGCGACCGCGGCGAGCGCATCCCGGGTGGTCTGTTCAGACGGCATATTTGTCGAGCTCTTCGTTCAGGATTCCGATCTTCTCATCCGTCGTATGCAGTGGGAGGTGCCGGGTCTCCTCGTACCGAGGACGGCTCTCGTCGCGGAAGAAGACTCCCACGCGGATCCGATCCATCTTCTCGGCCAGCTCCCGCGCCGCGTCCATGTTGCGCGGATCGTGACGGCTGATGTTCTGATAAATCTGGTGCAGGTCGGGCACCTCGACTCCATCGGGATGCTCGAGCATCTCGATCATGTCGGGATTGCGCACCGCATCCTGGTATATGTCGCCCGTGAACACGGGGCAGCGCTGCAGGATGCGAACGAACGAGAATCCATTGTGCTTGTAGGCCGCCTCGAGCGTCGCGTAGAGATGTGCCGGCATCCACTCGGCGGTCTGCGCCACGAACGAGGCATTGGTCACGCCCAGCGTAGCCTCGATCGGATTCAACGCCGGCAGGAAGCTGCCCATGGGCTGCGTGTTGCTCCGATATCCTTCCGGAGTCGTGGGCGAGGTCTGCATTTTCGTGAGGCCGTAGATGTTGTTGTCCAGCATCAGGGCCACCATGTCGACGTTGTAGCGCGTTGCGTGGAGCCAGTGAGCCGCACCGATCGAGGTGCAGTCCCCGTCTCCCATCACGACGAACACGTGCAGATCCGGCCTGTGGAGCTTGATTCCAGTAGCTACTGGAAGCGCCCGGCCGTGGATTCCGTGGAACCCGTATGAACTCACGTAGTGCGGGAACCGGCTCGAGCAGCCGATGCCGGATACGAACACCGTCTCTTCCGGTTTGAGCTGCTCCGAAGCCAGCAGACGCTGGGTCGCGGTCAGCACGGAGTGATCTCCGCAGCCGGGACACCAGCGCGCCTGCGCGCCCTGGTAGTCGGACATCGAGTACTCACGGTCATCCTCGACCGGAAAGAGCAGCGAACAGCTATGCCCGCTCATGCCGCACCCCCCTTCGGCAGGTTCGATCTGATCACGTCCAGGATCACCCCGGGCCGGAGCGGTTCGCCGAGCACGCGCGTCCAGCAGTCGACGTCCACCAGCGTATTCGCTCTCAACAACCAGGCAAGCTGGCCTCGCCGGCGATTCTCCTCGGTGATGAACGGATCGTTCGGCTCGTCGCTGTAGTTGATCTCCACCGTCATCACCTTGCGGAACCGCTGGAAGATCTCCCTCAGCCCGGGCTCCAGCGGCGACAGAAAGCGCAGATGCAGCGAGGATACCGACAGACCCTGCTCACGCGCTGCCTCGACGGCTTCCTCGATCGCCCCCTTTGTCGATCCCCAGCCGACCACCAGCAGATCTCCCGAGTCCGCCCCGTTGACCTTCGGTGGCTGCAGGGTGCTGTGGAGCACCGCGAGCTTCCGGCTTCGCATCGCCGAGCTCTTCTGATTGATGTCCGACGCGTAGGCGACGCGGCTCTTCTCGTCGTGCGCGAGACCGGTCAACGTGTGCATGCCTCCCGGCTGTCCGGGGATGAAGCGCTGCGAGAGGCCGGTCTCTTCGTCCCAGTCGTAGGGCGGCTTGCCCTCCGGTACGGGACTCATATCGGGGCGCGATCCCATCCAGACCGGGTCGAGCATCGGCCGTCGGAACGGCTGGACGCCGGTCGCCAGATTCGCGTCCGTGAGTACGATCACGACGGTGCGGAAGGTCTCGGCGATCCGCCGCGCGGTGATCATCGAGTGGAAACACTCCTCGATCGTGGCAGCGGCCATCACGACGTGCGGCGCGTCGCCCGGCTGACCGAACATCGTGGCAAGCAGATCTGATTGCTCCACCTTCGTCGGCAACCCGGTCGACGGGCCACCACGCTGGACATCGATGACCACGAGCGGGATCTCCGACATGATCGCGAGCCCGAGGAACTCGGTTTTGAGTGCGAGCCCCGGTCCCGACGTGATCGTGAATGCCACCTTGCCCGAATAGCTCGCGCCGATCGCCACTCCGGCCGCCGCGATCTCGTCCTCCGCCTGGTGGACGATGCCACCGAACTTGTGGAAGATCTCGCCGAGCTGGTGAGACACGGAGGTCGCGGGCGTGATCGGATACATGGCGGCGAGTTCCATGCCTGCGGCGACTGCGCCGAAAGCCACCGCCTGATTGCCGTTCATGACGACCATGTCCTCGCCCTCCAGTCCGGGCGGGACATCGATCCGAACGTCCAGATTCTCGCTCGCCCACTCGTATCCGAGCTCGAGCAGGGTGACGTTCTTCTCGTAGACCTCCTCCGACTTCTTCCGGAAGGCGTGCGCGATCTGGTCACGGGTAAGGTCGAGATCCCGGTCAAAGATCCAGGCGAGCATGCCGAGAGCGAACATGTTCTTGCCCTTGCGGGCATCGTCCACGACGGTGAGGCATCGCTCCTCCATCGGGACCTCGATGATCCGGTAACCGTGGCCCTGAAGCTCATCCATGGCCGCGGTCCATTCGGCTCGTATATCCTCGTCGCGATGATCCTTCCACATGTTCTCGACCAGAAGCAGCGCTCCCGAGTCGATCGCGTCGAGCCTGTGGCGCGCCACGAGAACCTGCTCGTTGAACGCGACGCAGACGTTGGTGCGGTCGCCCCAGTTCGTCACCTCATCGGTCCCGATCCGGATTCTGTTGCCGCTGGCCCCGGCGGGGCTGCGAGCCGGTGGCTGGATCTCGGCCGGAATGATCTCGACCGTCCAGACACCGTTACCCATCTTCGCGCTGACGGCGCCGAAGATCTGGCCGCATTTCTGTGCGCCCTCGCCGGAGTCGGAGACGATCTCTACGGTGTGCATTCGATCGCGGATCACCTCGATCTCGTGGTCCGTCCGGCGTTCGTCGGTCGCGGTATCCGTCGCCCCGGAATTCGTTGTCATCTCACGTTCCTCGTATCCCGTTCTCGCGCCATCGGAGTCACGGGGTGTGTTCTTTCGTCCCATCGTCGGCCGCTCTCCGGACTGAATCGAGGAGAGCCCACGGGGTAGGTGCATCTTCTGTGCCAGATCGGCCCGACATTCAACATCGATGTAAGTCTCTAAATTACGGTTAGTTTCATGGAGTCCACCGAATCCGGGAAGAATGTCGAACCGACGGTCGGGACAGGTAGTCCCATTCCGCCGAATTCGGAGGCCGACCCGGTCGTCGTCGACGGGAATCGGGTGGTCCGAGGCGGAACCACGGATCCTTCAGTCAAGAGCATCCGGGTCCACGGTTCCGATGAATGGAAGGGCGCGGAACCTGTCATCGTAGTCCAGTCCGTAGCCCACCACCCACGTGTCGGGAATCTCGAATCCAACGTAGTCCGCTTCCACCTGCCTCTTCTGCTCCGGCTTTCGAACCAGCACGCAGCTTCGAATCGATGCCGGATGCCGTGCGGCCAGGAGGTCCAGCAGATAGGTGAGAGTACCGCCCGTGTCCAGAATGTCCTCCACCACCAGTACGTGCCGCCCTTCTATCGGAACCCGAGCATCCATGATCAGGCGGACTCCCGACCGCTGCTCCTCACGCTCGTAACTGGAGAGCGCGATGAAGTCTACACGTCTGTCGATGGAGAGAGCCCGCGAGAGGTCGGCAATGAAAATGTAGGATCCGCGCAGGACTCCGAGCAGGAGAAGCTCCCCGACCTCCGAATAGTCTTCGTCGATCCTCTCGGCGAGGGACAGGACCCGCGCCCGGATCTCATGCTCCGGAATCAGCTCTCGCACGCCGGGCACGTGCACGTGCGTCAAAGCGCCGGTCTCAGAGGGTGAAGCCCACGCCGATCGACGACACGAGGTCGTTCTGCAGCTTCGAGTCCTCGAACTGGTCCTGGCTGAAAGACGAGATGTAGTCGCGAAATTCGAGGCGGAGGAACCAGGAATTTCCGAGCAGAATGTGTCCTCCGAGCCCCAGGACGCCGACTGGCTTCGTCTGGCTGTCGGCCGTCAACGAGAGGGAGCCATCGTCATTCGTTCCCGTCGCGGATCCGGTATGCAGGACGCCACCGCCCGCGACGAAGTAGGGCCGCACCATTCCCCAGCTTCCCTGCAGATTCGGCCGGTACATCAGGGTGGCGACTCCGTAGATGTAATCTGTGCCGCCCAGGTTGAATTCCTCGGTCCGGGTCGGCAGGCCTTCGCCCAGGGGCGGCAACACCTGCTGCACGGTCATGTCGGGCTGGGAGTATCCTCCGAGAACTCCGATTCCAAACCCACTCGGGAACCAGAAGTCGAGGCCGAGACCGAATGAAATGTCGGTGGAAAACTCGAGGGACAGGCTGTCGCCGGCGCTCGCCAGGTCGGCGAGCGGAGTCAAGACTCCGAAATAGCCCGTGAGCTCGAGGCCCTCCGAGCTCTCCTCGGGGGGATACACGTTCTCGCCGGCGAGCGGCGATTGCTGGGCGTGCCCGATAGCGGGCCCGGTCAACGCGAGGAGCAGCGCCCCGATCAGTGACCGCCCTGCGCCGCGTCCCTTACTCCGCCAGTCCGCCCGTCGATCGGTGTTCATCCGGATATTTCCTCGATCCACCCTGTTCGCGTTGAAATCGAACTCCGCCCGGCAGCATGGGCGCAGATCGCCCCGTGCCAGGCTGCCTGGTCCTCTCCGCTCGACGAAGACCACGCCGCGGAAGTTTCAGCCTCGTGGCCGCTGCCGAAAGGCCCATCGGGTCAGCGGGTCGTTTTCCAGAACCCGATACCACCGGCCTGCTCTCTCATAGGAACACTCGCCGCGAGCTGGACGCTGGCCAGATGGCTGAAGGCCACCGTGGAACGGCCCTCTCTCAGAACGGGTATGAACCGCTGAATGACGGAGCGCGGAGGGAGAAGGGGTCGCGGACCGTTCGCTTCGGCGGGTCGGTTCGAGGAAAGTCCGGGCTCCACAGGGCACGGTGCCGGGTAACGCCCGGGCGTCGCGAGGCGACGGAAAGTGTCACAGAGAACAGACCGCCGATGGCGGCTTCGGTCGCACAGGCAAGGGTGAAACGGTGGGGTAAGAGCCCACCGCGCGCGCCGGCGACGGCAGCGGCACGACAAACCCCACCGGGAGCAAGGCCGAGCAGGAGCGAGCGGCGGCCCGCCGCGTTCGAGTTCCGGGTAGGCTGCACGAGGCGTCGGGTAACCGGCGTCCCAGAGAGATGACCCCGCGGGCCGTCAGGCCCGTCACAGGACCCGGCTTATCTCCCTCCGCTTCACTCCGACGTTCTGAAACGGATCTCTCGCTGGCCGACCGGCAGGTCGATCGACGCGGATTCACCGCCCCGGAGCGCGATCGTCACCGGCTCAGGTGGAACGGACCGACCGGGTAGCGATTCTGGATCGATCGTTATCGTGAAGACTCCGGGTCGCATCGAACCGAGGACGCCCGACCCATCGCTCCCGCTCTGCACTGTCCAGCTTTCTCCGGCCGAATTGCGAATGGTCACTGCGACATCCGGCATAGGCAGCTCGATCGGGTCCCGGATCCGGTCGCCATCGAGGTCCTGGAACAGCGAGAATTCAAGGCTCACTGGCCTGTGTACCGGAATCTGGACCAGGGGCTCATCGAATGACGGCAGAGTGACAGGGGGAAGGTAGGCCGACCCGAGCGAGGCGGGATCGATGGTCAGCGGTCCGCGCGCCGCATCGGAATCGAATTCGAATCGGCCGTCTCTGGTGATCGCGTTCGAGCGACCCATCTGAAGCCGGATGCCATCCAGAGGCGACTCGCCGGAATCGTAACGGCCGTTGCCGTTGTCGTCCTCGAACACGAACCCCTGCAGCGAGTTTGGCTGGCGGACCGGTACGGGCAACGGAATCCCCTGCCGGATCCCCAGCGAATAGCGGTTCGCGGAGCTGCCGTAGGCTCCCTCCGTCCGCTCATATGCCGCAAGCACCGACAGACTGCGCGTGACATATGCCTGGACTCCCAGCTCTGTGGAGAGGCGACGGAGCGGGTCTCCTTGAGACAGCGATGTCGTGACGGAGCCGAAGACGTCGAGGCGATTCACAGGCTGGACGGATCCGGCCACCTGCAGCGACACGTTGCCGCGTGTCAGCGGGTCGCGATAATAGAGCAGACCGGCGCGTCCCCAGCTTCGGTTCGAGCGCAGATTGTAGCCGCCATTGAAGTGCAGTAGCAGCCCCCGGTCCAGACTCGTCACCGACTCTCCGATCTCGAGCCGGGCATCGATGAAGCCGGTGCCGATCGAGCGGCTGGCGACGCCTTCCACGCTACGAGATGCGAACGGTATCGCTCCGTCGGCCGACTGCATACGAAAGCGCACCTCATAGCGGTCGGGGCCATCGAGGAAGAAGGCACCCCAGTTGAGACCCCGGATGCGGCTGGCCTGCAGCCCGGCAGTTCGCGGCCGGTCGACCACATAGGCTTCTGCGAGCAATCCGTGGTCGGATGCGAGTGGAACCATTCCACTGGCCCGTAACTCCTCTGGCGGCAGGTCACGTTCAGCGGACACAGAGGGGCGGGCTCTCGCCGACAGCTCGAACAGGCTGGCGCCGTCGCTGTACGAGTAGCGTGCGTCCACGGCGGGCCCTTCCGCGGCCTCCACCGAACCAGGATAGGCGAGCTGCATCCAACCCGCATCTATGCGAAGCTGGTGAGAAGAGGGCCCCGGCGAGCGATAAGTCAGAAGAGCGGATCTCAGATTCCGTTCCGGGGAGAAATCACTTCGTCCGCGAGACTCGGACACGGCTTCGAATCCGAAAGCGCCGGCCGGTATGCGCACCTCGCCTCCAGCAAGGTATTGCTCACCGTCGACCGTGTTGCCCCTCGGATCCAGCGGGACAGCCGCCTGGGCACGCAAGGCAATCGGTCCAAGCGCGGCCTCGATCCCCCCCCCGGCGCCCTGGAGAGCGTACCCCGTCAATGCGGAGGTCTTCGAGTACAGTTGGCCGACGCCCAACCGAAAGCGCGAAGTGGAGAGCTCGGCTAGAAACCGCGGTCCTAACGGATAGCCACGAAATGCGAAGACGCTGGTCTCTTCCGGAGCGCTGTGCGCCCGGACCGAGACGCGGACTCCGGGATAGAGCATGCCGGCGCTCTCGACAGCGTAGGCCGGAGTTGAAGCACGCCCGTCCGAACCCGGATACAGACTGGTTCCTACGAATACGCTGGTGGGAATGCTCGCCCACTGATCCAGGAGACCTTTCTGGTCAAAGACCGAGACCTCGGTCCGATCGTGGGAAGAGGCGGTCTCTCCATGCGCCGTCATGAGGATTCCTTCTCGCGAGCCCGAGAGATCAGACTGCCTTGGTCGCACGGTGAAGGATCCGGATACCGATTCGAAGGGTCCAAGGGTGACCGCGGGGAGCAGGTCCACGACCTCTCCGAGCCTCGTATCGACCGACAATTCGACACTGTCGGGAGCGTTTCCCGAATTGGTGAGCGTGAATTGGACAGGCAGATCTTCGCCTATGCGCGCTTCTTCCGCCTTCGGCGCGATGCGGAGTGTGAGACCGGGTATCCGCGAGACCTCGACGAGGACGGATACAAGGTCGGTAGTGGATTCGGAATGAAATCTCGCGGTCAGGGCGACGTGCTCGCCGGCCGTCACCCGGGTCCCGACGCTGAGCGTCACGGGAAGAACAGCCAGTTCACCGGGTTCCAGATCGAGCTTGCCTGACTTCTCTCCGAGCAAGCGAAACCCGGCTCCCGGTTCTATTTCATACTCGATTCCTTCCGATTCCCGCGCCATCACCCTGGTGGCCCCGGGGAGAGCGATCGGCAGAGTGACGACTGAAGCTGGATCCACCCTGGCATGCGACGCGAGGGGGTCCTGCGCCCTGAGCGGCGAGCAGATGAACAGCAACGCCAGCAGAACGGTTCCTGCGCCTCGCGATGACATGGTTCAGTCAGTTGGAGGCGAGGGTCAGTGCCATCACCGAGCTGTAACTTCCAGGCTCGTCCGTCCAATCGACGCGGACCCGGAAACGAACCTCTACCTGGGACCGCCCCCGGCCGCGCGCCACAACCTGGTCCGAGGTGGACGCCGGCTGCCATGCCGAGCCTCCCGCCGACCAGTATTCCACGTCAGACGAGGGCTTCCCCGCACCACCCATGAAAGGTTCCGTGACGCGGAGGCACAGTTCCCAGTCTCGCGGTGTGCCGCGAGGGATGATGGTCACGGTCATCACGCCCGCTTCCACCTGTCCGGCGTCGAGATCGGCTGGCGAAGGGATGGGAGCGATCAAGACCTCGGGAGCCGGACGAAGGTGGAATCTGCCGCCACCGCCGCATGTTCCCTGAGAGTGGCCGCGCGAAGGAATCAGGAAGAGCAATCCCAGGAAGCCGGCGATGCCGATCCGCCAGTACATCGGCCTACTCGACGACTCGAAAGTCGATCTGCGTCCCGGAGAGGTAGTCTGCGCCGAAGTCCAGAATCGGGACGGCCAGATAGCGCCCCGGTAGCAGTCCGGGGTCATCCACGACGACGCGAATCTTGCGTGTCCGTTCGGGGAGCACGCTGAATGCGTCGACAGGGTGCGACGCCACGATCTCACCCCGAAGGTCCCGAATCTCGACGATTCCGGAAGGTCGAAGTGGCCAGGCGCCCCCATTCTGCACCATGAATCCCACTGTCATGCCGAGAGTATCTCGCGTCACCGAACCTCCGAGGACTTCACCCTCGATCTCAGCGGAGTCGGAGAGACCATACAGTTTGGCTCCGATCCGCTGATTCACCAGAATCGTCCCCTCCGACGACCCGCTCGTCTCGACGAGGACCATACTCCAGCACGTGTTGCCTCCCGGGTCGGGCGTGAGGGCTACGGAGACGGATCCGGCCTGACCCGCCGGGACTGAGAAAGCATCCGGTGCGATCCGGACCCTGTCCCCGCAGCTGCGCGGCCGGGACCCATGCTCCCAGAACTGGTGCTCGCCGGTCTCAGACATGTCGAAGTCCAGCGCGTAGGCCCTGAACTGCATCGTGTTCTCGCCCTCGTTGCGCACTTCGAGGCGAACTGGTTCCTCGTCAACGGCTGGAATCTGAACGATCACGGGGCTTACGGAGAACTGCGCAGCCGCCGGCGTCGCGCCCATCAGCAACAAGAGGCCGGCCAAGCCCGCGAGAGCTGACCGGCCATCGGTTCGCGGATTGCAGCAGGTGAACACAGTCTGAGTCAGTTGGGGGTCGCCGTATACGTGACGACGATCGAGTAATTACCCGACAGTTCGTCGTAGCCCACGAGAGACCGCCAGGAGACGGGAATGTCGGGGTTCAGGCCGAAGCCACCCTTTACGCCCGTGCCTACATTCACTGCGTCGGTCACCGAATTCCAGGTGCCAGAGGCCGTGGACCATTC
Organism: Gemmatimonadota bacterium; assembly: GCA_023554245.1. Lineage (GTDB taxonomy): Bacteria > Gemmatimonadota > Gemmatimonadetes > Palauibacterales > Palauibacteraceae > Carthagonibacter > Carthagonibacter metallireducens. The sequence continues at coordinate 795 of JAMJQL010000132.1, read as the reverse complement.
CAGGTCTCCGGCAGCCTTGCTTGACCCGGCCGGTCCGTTCCAGATCGTCACGCCCGGCGCCGGAGCTACGGTGATCGTGTGATCCACATTCCCGCGGTGCAGGACGGAGTGAGTAGCCGTCCCCGTATAACTGGCGTCGAATTCAGCGAAGTCAGGAGTCGGGAGCGACAAGGCGCTGCTCGTCACGTCGATGAACAGAAGTTCGGGAATCTGGAGACTGATCGTCGTGTTGACGGTCGCGGGCTGGGCCTTCGCGCTCTCGGCGTGGACGCTCAGGAGCCCGATCGTGGCCACGCACAGCAACAGCTTCTTCATGACTGGTCTTCCCCCGTTGGAGGTTGCATCGCCTCTCACCTTCAGAGCCGACGCGTCCGTTTAAGGCCGCGTGAGGGCCGAGTTCTCCAGTCGCGTTGGGCAAACGGCATTCCCCGCAGGTCCCAGACCGGCTAATCTGCGAGCTATTACTGCAATTAGGATTGTGTAAGCCTATTAATGTCAATGTGTTGAGAAACTCTCTCGTCCTCTGCTGGAAGCGGGACAGGGCTTGAGCCGGGTTACGGATCAGCCGAACGGCGGCAAGTGGGCCTCAAGTAATCGTGGTGTCCTGCAATAGCTGCTTGCGTTCGTCGGCTGAGACGGCTCGGTTGAGAGCTTGTCCCGCGCCCGGTATCTTCCGCCGCCTCATACGCTCCCGGCCTCGGAGCCCGTTCTCACCACGCAGAGATGGGATTGAGAGGGAGCTTGACCAGCCACGGATCCGGGATGGAAGCCGCCTTTCGGATCGAGCAACGGACG
>JAMJQL010000131.1 GCA_023554245.1 Gemmatimonadota bacterium | reverse complement strand
AACGTGTTCGGCGGCGTGATCCTGGCCGCCGTGGACCGGATCGCCTACGTCTGTGCGGCCCGTCACTCGGGAGGTCCATGCGTAACGGCGAGCTTCGACCAGGTGGACTTCCGCTCGCCGATTCAGATCGGCGAAATTGTCACGCTCGAGGCCTCGATCAACGCGGTCGGAAAGACCTCGGCCGAAGTGGGAGTTCGGGTCTCCGCCGAGAACGTGCAGGGCGACGGAAGCCGTCACACGAATTCCTGCTACGTGACGATGGTCGCGATCGACGATGCGGGACACCCGATCCCGATGCCCCGACTCGTGATCGAGAACGAGGATGAGCTGCGTCGCTATCAGGACGCGGAAGAGAGGAAGAAGGCGAGGCTACTGCTCGCCCGCTCACGGGCGGCCCGGCAGGGGTAGCAGACCCCTCAGTGCAGGACCAGCTGTACCAGCCCCCAGAAGACCACGGCCGCCCCCGTCATCGCGAGCCCCTGCGACAAAATCTGCACGGGCGGCATCTTCGCGAGCACCCCCAGAAGAACGGCGACCGAGATCGACGCCACGACAAGAATCACCAGTATCATCTCTATCACCCGTCAGGTTGTACGATCGACCTCAGGAAGGCCCGATCCGGGCCGACGACTCTCCGGCGGTGCGACCCTTCCGCTGTAGCTGCACCAGACGATCCATGCCCGCCGCGGCCGCAATCTCCTGCCCGGCGGGCGTCGCGGCCAGTCCCCCGAGCGCCGTCTCCCGGTAGCGGACATCCATCTTCGTTCCAACTTCGCCCATTACGTCGATCACCTGATCGACGGGGATCGGGAAATCCATGCCCGCGAGCGCCATCTCGGCCGCCGCGATCGCATGGACGGCCGCGGTGGCGTTCCGGTACACGCAGGGGATTTCCACCAGTCCCGCCACCGGGTCGCAAATCAGACCGAGCATTCCCTGCAGGGTGAGGCCGATCGCGTGGCCGACCTGCTCGTGTGACCCGCCTTCGAGCCAGGCCACGGCCGCCGCCGCCATCGCCGCCGCCGAGCCTGTTTCCGCCTGGCAGCCTCCGCCGGCCCCGGCGATCGAGGCCCGCTCGGCGATCACCGCTCCGACGCCACCAGCGACGAGCATCGCATCCACGAGCTGCTCGTCCGTCCAGCAGCACTCTTCCTGCAAGGTGAACAGAACGGCCGGAACCACGCCGGCCGCGCCGGCCGTCGGGGTCGCCATGATCAGTCCCATGCGAGCATTGACCTCGAGTGTCGCGATCGCCCGCGACAGCACTGTCGTGAAGGCGACTCCGAGCAGCTCCGGCCCCCCTGCCGCCAGGCGCCGGGCACGCCCGCCCGTCAGCCCGGAAGGGCTCGGCTCGTCGATCGCCAGCCCGTCCTGAACCGCTGCGCGCATGACCTCCAGCGCCTCTTCGACACGATTCCGGACCTCCGCTTCCTCTGCGCCGGTTTCCTTCAACTCGCGCTGAAGGACGGCCTGGGCAAGCGATATGCCCTCTCGCTCGGACAGCTCGAACCATTCCTCGATCGAAGTGAACATTCCGGCCTCAGACGTTCAGGCGGTGGACGTTACGGATCCAGTGCACCCAGGAACGATCGTGCAGGTTCGCGAACAGGTCGTCGGGGAGCTCGCCGTCGGTCTCGATCGTCATCAGCGCCCGCTCGCCCCGGCCGGTACGGTCGACGCGCACGGTCGCGAGGTTGAGCCCGCGCTCCGCGATGATCCCCGTGATTTTCGATACCGTGCCCGGGACGTCGTCCGCCAGGACGACGATCGTAGGCAGGGTGCCCTTGAGATCCACCGGAAATCCGTCGATCTCCTGAACCCGGATCCGACCGCCGCCGATCGAGCAGCCGTGGACGGTCATCCGGTCCGCATCGCGGGTGACCTCGAACACGACCGAATTCGGATGCGCCTCCTCGCCGAGGTCCGTCTCGTAGAATTCGTACTCCAGCCCCGCTTCGTCCGCCCGCGCGAAGCTGTCGCGCAGTCGAACGTCGTCGGGCCGGTAGCCCAGCAGCCCGCCGATGATCGCCTTTCGGGTGCCGTGCCCCTCGCCGGTCATCGCGAAGCTCCCGTGGAGCCCGATTCTGGCGGTGTCGGGTGTACCGCCAATGATCGCCTGCACGACGTAGCCGAGCCGGCAGGCGCCCGCGGTATGCGAGCTGGACGGGCCGACCATCTTCGGACCCAGGATGTCGAAGAGTCCCGTGGTCATCCTGTCAGCGCTCCCGATCCGAAGTTTGCGGGTTCCGCGCCGGCTTCCACCTCCGCCACCGTCGCGGTCTCCGCGTCGAACGCCAACGCGAACCCGGCTGTGATCGCCTCCCGGACCCGATCCATGTCCGTCGGGGCTCCTTCATTCGCGAGACAGGTCATGCGAACGTCGGGAATTCCGCAGGGAACGATGAGTCCGAATTTCTCCAGCGGTTCCCGCGTGAGATTGAGGGCGAATCCGTGCCACGTTATCCACCGACTGACGTGCACACCTATCGAGGCGATCTTCCGAGCCCGTCCCCGGGCCCGGTCCGCCGCCGTTTCTGCACCCTCGGGGTCGCCTACCCAGACTCCCGTATATCCCGGCACCCGGAAGCCCTTCAGGCCGAGCTCGGCGAGTGCCACGATCAGGGCTTCCTCGACCTGGCGAAGGTACCAGTGGAGATCGCGCTTCCAGCGGCCCAGATCGAGGATCGGGTATCCGACCAACTGACCGGGCCCGTGGTAGGTAATATCCCCGCCACGCTCGACCTCGACCGCCGCGATTCCGGCGGCCGCGAGAAGCTCCGGGCCGGCGACCAGGTTCTCTTCCGCCGACCCGCGGCCGAGCGTGACGACCGGCTCGTGCTCGAGCAGAAGGACGAGGTCGT
>JAMJQL010000130.1 GCA_023554245.1 Gemmatimonadota bacterium | reverse complement strand
GGCCGCTCTGACCGGTGGCATTCCAGGTGAACGCTGGAAGGAAGGCCTGATGTTTGAGGGTATCCGGCCCCAGCCGTGGCTGCAGAGCGCGGCCAACTGGTTCCCGGGTACCGAGGACGTACAGCCGGACGAGATGCGAATCACCTTCATGGGCACTGCGCCGCTCATCCGTCCCGGCCAGATGAACACGTCGATCTTCGTCGAGCTCGGCAACGGCGACAACTTCGTGTTCGATCTCGGAGAAGGCTCGATCGCCAACTACCAGGGCGCTCGGGTCGCGCTGAACCAGATCAGCAAGGTGTTCATCACGCATTTGCACGTCGATCATTTCGGCGCTCTCCCGTACCTGTGGATGTTCCGTACCTGGAACGGAGGGTGGCACGAGCCGCTCGAGGTGTTCGGTCCATCCGGGCGTACTCCCGAGTACGGCACGGAGGTAATGGTCGAGGGCATGAAGATGATGACTGGCTGGCATAGGGATGCGTTCAGCGTGTTCCCGGTGGGCAAGGGCTGGGACATCGTGGTGCACGAGTTCGACTTCGCGGACAATGGCGGCGTGATTTACGACCGCAACGGCGTAACGGTCTCCCATTGGCAACGCTCCCACGCAAAGGACGGTGCATCCGCCTACCGTCTGGATTGGAACGGCCTGTGTTTCGTGTGGACAGGCGACGGCCGGCCGAGCAAGCTGGACGAGATCTATGCGAAGGGGTGTGACGTGTACGTTACCGAGCTCCAAACCGAGCTGGTCGAGATCGGATCCGGCGTGCAGGGCGTACCCCCGTTCCTCTCCCGCTACACGATCGACACGCACCACACGCCTGCCTACGCAGCCGGTTACCTGGCTAGCAAGGTGCAGCCCCGAATGTTCATGACCACCCACACGAACTTCGACCCATACCAGAATGAAGAAACAGTGGCCGAGGTCCGCTACCACTGGAAAGGCCCCTACCATTTTGGTTTTCCCGATGGAATCGTGGTCAACGTGACGAAGGAGAGCATCTGGGTCCGTGAAGGGATTCTGCCCGATTACCCGAACGCCAGATCGCCGCAGTTCGACTTCACGAACGGTCAGTTGATCGTGCCGCACCCGCCCACGAGCCGCGAGGAGATCCAGAACGCCTGGATTCGAGAGCAGCAGCTCGATCCGACAGTCTATTATCCCGAGGACTACATGCCGGAGTTACTCGAAGACTGGCCGGTCGAAGGAGACCTCGTGGTTCCCGTCGAGGCGTTGCCCGAGAATCTCATGGAGAGCATGGGCGCGGAGTGGCGCCTGCGGTTGATGAACCGTGAGGCGATGGAAGGACAAAGCGGGGAGTAGCCGGCGGACTTTCTGTCGGCCGGCGATCCTTCGCAGCGGCACCGTGCGCCGGGTGCCGCTGCGGGGGGTCAGGACTGTCGGATTCTCGCTTCCTGAACTACTCCACGCAGTAGCCGGTCGCCACGATCTTCTCCTGCTGACCGATCACGGCGAAGCCGACCTGGGTCCCGATCGTAACGCCTGTCACGCCCCGATTGCCGCACTGCTCCATCAGGTCGGCGAGTAGTTCGGCCGACGTCTCGGGAGGCAGGGGCGTGATCCAGAGGACGTTCAGCTTCGATGCCTCGGAGGTCACCTTCATTCCGGGGTTGGTAGCCACGTTCGTGGAGATCGGAACCGTGTAGCAGCCTGCGGCCGCTACAATCGAGACCAGCGCAGCGATCCGCGAAGATCTGCTCATTACCGGGCTCCTTTCGAGATTCGGGCGCTCTCTGCTGAAACAACAGTTTGGTCTGGCCGCTCGTTGAGGGACGCCTCCAGCGGCGGTCACGGTCCTCGGGGGATGTGGCGTTCGGTTCGCGACCGGCCCTTCAGGCGCTGCGCAGCGTCCCTGCGCCCGCCAGATATGCTTCGAGGTGACAGCTCAGCTCCCGCGCGTCGTCACCCGCTCCGTCGATCAGGCTTGATTTGCGCCGCCTGAGAAACGGCATGCCCATCAGGTACAGGCCGGGGGCCTCCACCACTCCGCCGTCGTGTCGGATGCGGCCCATTCGGTCGAGTACGGGGACGTCGAGCCAGGAATAGTCGGGTCGGAAACCGGTCGCCCAGACGATCGTGCGAATGGCTCCTTTCTTCAGATCCAGGGCCAGCGCGGGCGACGTCGGGACTCTCGTCGGCTCCATCCTGTGCGGATCCGGAATGGTTTCGTCGAAGCCCCGGCTCGAGACCCAGTCGTCGATCCGGTCGAGGAGTCGGTTCATCTTGAGGTCCGACATCGCCGCCTGGTTCGCCAGCGATCCAGAGAACTGGGCCCGGCCGCCGCTGATGCCTGCCAGGCGGCCCACGACCTCGACCCCGAGATCCGAAAGCGCGTTCAGCCCCAGGTCGCGTCGGTCATCGGAGCCCACGAGCTGCAGCGACGGGACGCTGCGAGCGCGCACCAGGTTCTCGACGTCGCGATAGTCCTCGTCGAGCACCCCGACCGCGTCCATCCACCACTGGATGTCTCTGCCGCGATAGACTCTCGGCACCCGGATGTGCTCGCCCGCAGACAGCGTGACCGCTCGACCGGATCGGTGCAGTTCGTCGGCGAGCTGGGCCCCGGTGGCCGAGGCGCCGACGACCAGGACTCCGCCCTCTTCGAGCCCGTCCGGATTGCGATACTCCACGGGAGTCAGCTGGCGGATTCCCGGGGGAACGGCCACCGATACCGCCGGCACGTTCGCGATGTTGCACGCTCCAGTGGCGATCACGACGGTGCGGCAATGCCAGGTGCCTCGATCGGTGACGACTTCGTATCCGTCTTCATTCGGCCGCACCGACGTGACGGTCGTGTGCGGCCGCACGGGCGCCGAAATCACCCCGGCATATCGTTCGATGAACCGGATCGTCTCGGGCATCGTGCGATAGCCGTCCGGATCGTCGCCCTCGTATTCGTATCCCGGCAGCCGGCTCTGCCAGTTGGGCGTCAGCAGGCGCAGCGAATCCCATCGCTCCGTCTTCCATGAGTTCGCCACCTCGCCGCGCTCGAGGACCACGTGGTCGATCGAGCGTTCGGCGAGGCAGCGGCTCATGGCCAGTCCGGCCTGGCCGGCTCCCAGAATGACCGCGGTCGTTCTCCTGCTTCCGATAGGCAGAATCATCGGACGGTCCCTACCTGACCTCGACCGAGACGTTGGTCGGGTTGGTGATCACGTCGTAGACGGCCGATCGCTTCTGCGACTGGGCGACCACGGCTCGGATCTCCTCCGGCGTCGCGTCGGCGTCGATGTCGAAGGTCACCTTGATTCCGTCGAATCCGTTCCGCACGTCGCCGTCGATGCCGAGGATCCCCTGGATGTCCATACCGCCTTCAAGCGTCGCCTTCACAGAGCGCAGCTGGATCTCCCGGTTCTGAGCCACGGAGGCCACGCCGGCGGTCAGGCAGCTCGCGAGGCCCGCCAGTACGAGCTCCACGGGCGTCGCGCCGTGGTCCTCGGATGCGAAGATCTCCGGGTGGTCCGCGTCGAAGGTGAAGGTGGTACGGTGGCTCTGCTCTTCGCCGAGTCCGAAGAAACCGTCGACGGTCGAGCGGCTGTGCGTGCCGTTCACCCACTCACAGGT
>JAMJQL010000016.1 GCA_023554245.1 Gemmatimonadota bacterium | reverse complement strand
ATGCTGATCAGAAGAATCTTCGAGCGGTGGCGCATCAAGCCTCCTCAGTCGAGAAGCCGCAGAGGCATCACGAGACAGAGATAGTCGGGTGCCCCTGAAGCCGGCAGGAACGTCGCTGCCCGCTCGGGTGCCTTGAATTGCAGAATCACGTCCTCGTCCGGCATGTAGCGAAGCACTTCGAGGAGATAGTTGGCGTTGAACCCGATCTCCAGGTCTTCGCCCTGGTAGTCCACCGGCATCTCCTCCTCGGCTTCCCCCAGATCGGGTGTTTGAACCCGGAAAGAAAGGGTCCCGTTGCTGAACGCCATCCGAACCCGGTGGGTCTGATCGCTTGCGACTACTGCCATTCGCCGGATCGCGGCAGCGAGATTGTCTCGATTCGCCGTGGCGGTCTTGTCGCTGTCGCTGGGAATGACCTGTTCGTAATTCGGATATGGTCCTTCGATCAAGCGGGTGTAGACCTGCCGCTGTGGCGATCGGAAGCCGAGATGGTTCCTGGATCTCGCTACCTCTACATCGCCCTCCGCGCCGAACAGTCGCTCCACCTGCTGAAGAGCCTTGGGTGGCACGATCAGATCGGTTTCCGGCGCTCCTATGCCATCGAGCGCGATTCTCAACCGTGCCAGGCGATGCCCGTTTGTCGCCACCATCGTCGCCGAATCGGGTCGGAGCTGCCACAGCACACCGTTCAGAATCGGACGGCTTTCTTCCGTCGAGACGGCAAACGACACCCGGCTTATCAGCTCGTGGAGATCCGTAGCCTTCATTCGCCAACTGTCGTCGAACTCGACTTCAGGGAAACTCGGAAATTCTTCGGGTGCCAGTCCGAACAATTTGAATCTGCTCTTCCCGCCCTCGATCCTGATCTCGACACCGTCGACCTCTATGTGCACCGGCGCAGCCGGCAGCTCTCTCGCGATCTCCGCGAACTTCCGGGCAGGAACGGTAACCGATCCCTCGCGCTCCACTTCCGCATCGATCTTCACGGAAACCGAAATGTCCAGATCGGTGCCGCTCAGAGAAAGCGATCCTTCCTTCGCCTCGAGCAGGATGTTCGAGAGAACGGGGAGCGTCGTCTTCGCGGGAATGGTCGCGGCGACGGCGCCCAGGCCTGCGTGAAGACTGTCCCGTGTGATCGAAAGCTTCATTCCTCAACCTCGCGGTTCAGATCGGAATACAGATTTCCCCGAACAGATGTCTTCTGAGACTCTATTGATACATCAACAGCAGTAACAGTAGGTGGCGTGGGAACGGGGAAAACTCTCCCTGTCTCCCGACTGGTGCCTGTCGTACGGTGCGCTTGTCGTAATCGCGCCGGTGTGAACGCCGCGGGGGAAAATACCCGGATCGTCACCGGCGTTCCACGGTTGGAGATCGACGACACCCTGTTTCCCCGTCCGTCAGTCGGTTCTCCACAGCGGTTATCCACGGCCGAATTCCTCGCGGAGCGACTCGATTCGATCACGGAACTCGGGCCGTGCCGCCATCTCGGCCTCCACCTTGTTCACCGAGTGGATGACGGTCGAATGATCGCGCCCGCCGAACAGCGATCCGATCTCCGTATACGGAATGTCGAGCATGGTCTTGATCAGATACATCGCGACCTGGCGGGGTACCGTGATCGGCTTGTTGCGTCGCTTCGAGACGAGGTTTTCGACGCTGACCCCGAATCGCTCGGCTACCCGCTCCCGAATCTGTTCGGGCGTCACTCGCAACCGTTCTTCATCTTCGAGCCGCGGCCCGAGCGCCTCCCGAGCCAGATCGACGCTGATCTCCCGCCGTGTCAGCGAGCTGTACGCGAGAAGCTTGATCACCGCACCCTCGAGCTGTCGAACGGAGGTCCTTCGGTTCCTCGCGATGAACTCGATCACCGCATCCTCGAGCACCAGCCGGTCCTCTGCCGCCTTCTTCTGGAGGATCGCCACACGGGTCTCGAAGTCGGGCGGCTTGATGTCGGTGACCAGGCCCCACTCGAAACGGGACACCAGGCGCTCTTGAAGCCCGGGAATCTCCTGAGGCGGGCGGTCGCTGGTGATGACGATCTGCTTGTGGGCATCGTAGAGGGAGTTGAAGGTGTGGAAGAATTCCTCCTGCGTCCCCTCCTTGTTCCCGAGAAAGTGCACATCGTCGACCAGCAGCACGTCGATCTTGCGATATCGCTGCCGGAACTCGGGAGTCCTGCCACTCTGAATCGCGGCGATCATCTCGTTCGTGAACTGTTCCGAGGGAACGTAGGCGACACGAGCCGAGCGATTGCGCGAGAGGATATCGTGTCCGACGGCATGCATCAGATGTGTCTTGCCGAGTCCGGTATCACCATAAATGAAGAGCGGGTTGTAGAGCTGTGCCGGACTGTCGGCCACGCCGCGGCAGGCAGCGGCGGCAAGCTGGCTGTTGGCGCCGACGACGAAACGGTCGAAGCTGTAGCGGGGGTTGAGGCCCGAAGCGCGTGCAGCCGCCTCGTAGGATGCCCCTGCGGCCGCCTCCGTCAGGCTCTCCGTTTCATCTTCACCGTCAGGTCTCTTCACCGCCGGAGGTTCGACCGGATCGCCGAGTTCCGGAATGACCAGCCGGTCACCCGAACCGTGGTGCTCGAACTGAATCTGCAGCGGCCGGCCGAGCTCGCGGCGTGCCAGGTCGCGCAGCAAGTCGCCGTACTTGTCCTCGATCCATTCGACGGCGAATCGGGTCGGCGCGGCGACGACCAGCGTTCCCTCTGCGAGAGCGACGGCCTCGGTGGACGTCAGCCAGGTGCGGAAGGTCTGCTCCGGCAGCACCTCGCGAGCGGCGGAGGTGATCGAGGACCAGGCTTCGGCAGCCGTCAGTTCCATCGCGTGTTGACCGTAAGAGGAATCAGGTGCACCCCGGAAGGGAGCGGGCAGGGATGCTACGAGAAGTTTTCCACACTGTCAACGCGGGGCCACCGACCATGAATCTGGTTTGACAGAATGGCCGTATCCCCCTAGTCTCAAGGGCTCTTTTCGAACGACGTCACGATCGGAGACGACGACCAGATGCAGCCGACGTATAGAAATCCGAGCCGGAAGAAGCGGGTCAAGGATCACGGGTTCCGCGCGCGCATGAAGACGAAGGCGGGCCGGAAGGTACTGGCGCGCCGCCGCAAGCGGGGTCGTCATTCCCTGACGGTCAGCGACGAAGTAAACCGCAAACATCGCCGCTGAGGCACGGGCGGGAGCCCGGGCACGTGTCCGGAACATTCGCGTTTCCGCGCGCCAGCCGGCTTCGGCGATCCAGCGAGATCCGTAGCGTATTTCGATCGGGCCGCCGTCATCGATGCGGGCCGATCGATCTGTTTCTGGGTCCCGGTCCCGGCGATGCACCTCGAGCCGCGATCGTCGTTCCCCGACACGGACACACGGCGGTGGAGCGGAATCGACTGAAACGGCGCCTTCGAGAGATCGTACGCCTGCACTGGCTCCCCACGGGTGCAAAGGGAGACCTGATCGTGCGAGCGAGGCCATCCGCCTACGGCAGCGACTACGACGATCTGCTGGAGGCGATGACGGGCTGCCTGCAGAGATTGAAATGCTGACCCGCCTGCTGGTCGGAGCGATACGACTCTACCAGGCAGGCGTTTCGCCGCTTCTCCCCTCCGCATGCCGATACGATCCAAGCTGCTCCGAGTATGCCCGGATCGCGATCGAGCGCCACGGCGTGGGACAAGGGCTCTGGCTTGCGGCACGCCGTGTCGGCCGATGCCACCCGTTCGGCGGATTCGGACCGGATCCCGTCCCCGAGCCCCGATCTCCGGAACCAGAACTCGAAAGAAGTGGCCCATAGATGGAGAAACGTGTCGTTCTCGCCGTGGTCCTGACGATCGCGGTGATCTTCCTGACGAACATTCTGTTTCCGCCGCCGCCAGCGCCGCCCGGGAGCGCCATCGCCGACGCGGATTCACTGCTGCAGGACGAATCGCCATCGGGTGAGCCGGTACAGGGTGGGACGGATGCGGAGACGGGGGGCCAGGTCTCCGGGCCGGAGGATCGTGCCGCAGGGATCGTGGAGACCGATCCCGGCCGGCTTCCCGGGGTCGTGGATGCGATCGACCACGATACGATCGTCGTGAGGAGCGACCGCTACGAGCTCCGGTTCGCCACGCTCGGCGCCCGGATGGTGGGCGCGCGACTCCTGGGCTACGAGTCGTACGCCCCGCGCGAGAACGGTGATGACCGGGTTCAGCTCATCAGGTCCGGCGATTCGGTGTTCGGCTGGCGCGTGGCGGTTGCGGGCGACACGGCTTCGCTGTCCGGACGGCTGTTCACCGTCGATCGGCCCGGCCTGACGATCGATGCCCGGTCGGGCGCCGACTCTCTGCAGATGTCCTACGAGTTCCCGGGCAGCCAGGTCCGTTTCGTGGTGGTCTATCACTTCCGGCCCGACAGCTACATGGTCGAGGTGACGGGGCGACTGGAGGGATTCGGAGACCAGGGCTGGTCGGTGATCACCTCGCTGGGCTCAGGTCTGCCGACGAACGAGAAGGATTCGAAGGACGACTTCACACAGCTCGCCCTGGTGACCAACGGGCAGGCCGGAGGCATCGAGAGCCTCCCGGTCGACAAGCTCGAACCCGGTGAAGTTCGAACCGCCGAGGGAGGCCCATTCTACTGGGTCGCGGTCAAGAACAAGTACTTCCTGATCGCGCTGGTCGCCCCCGAGTCGGGGCCCAGGTTCGGAGGCCTGGTCGCGAGGGGGGAGCAGGAGGAGCACGTCGCCGCGACTGCGACCTCGATGCCGGTCCCCGCGGGCAGCGCCGGGTTCCGATTCGACGCCTACATCGGTCCACAGGAGTATCGTCGGCTGGAGGCCGTCGGACAGGACCTCGAGGGGGTGAACCCGTACGGATGGAGCTGGCTGAGGCCGATCATCCGGCCGCTGGTCGGTATCGTGATGCTGATCCTCGGCTGGATGCACGAAACCCTGAATCTCGCCTACGGCTGGGTGCTGATCCTGTTCGGCGTGATGATGCGTGTCGTCCTGTTTCCGCTGTACCAGAAATCGATGCGCGCACAAATGGCGCAGATGCAGGTACAGCCGCTGATGAAGGAGCTGCAGGAGAAGCACAAGGACGATCCGCAGAAGCTTCAGACGGAGATGATGAAGCTCTACAAGGAGCACGGCGTCAACCCGCTCGCCGGCTGCCTGCCGATGATGCTGCCGATGCCGATTCTCTTCACCCTGTTTTTCGTATTCCAGGGAACGATCGAGTTCCGGGGCGTCCCGTTCCTGTGGCTGCCCGACCTGTCTCTGAAGGACCCGTACTACATCATTCCGCTGCTGATGGGCGTGTCCATGTTCCTACTGTCGTGGATCGGGCAACGGGGGATGGACCAGGTCAATCCGCAGATGAAGATGATGACCTACGTGCTGCCCGTCGTATTCACGGTCATGTTCGCGGGATTTCCGTCCGGCTTGAATCTCTACTACACGACGAGCAACATCGCGTCCCTTCCGCAGCAGCTCTACCTGTCGAAGGAACGGCAGGCGGCCCGCGCGAAAATGGCATCCGCCGCGCCCAGATCTGACCGCAAGGAGTCGAAGGGAAGGCGCGCGGGGATCGATCGGAGCCGGAAGGGCGATCGCGGGAAGCGCTGACTCCGGGAGGTCGGAGGTGAAGGCACTCCGCCCCGAGGCGGACCCCGTACAGGAGACGATAGCAGCGATCGCGACGGCCCCCGGCCGAGGGGCCATCGCTGTCGTCCGTGTCTCGGGGCCTGACACCGTTCAGGTCGCGCGTCGGCTGGGGTTGACTGACCTCTCGCCTCGCACCGCGCTCCTGCGTCGCCTCGAGCATCCCGAAGGTGGCCAGCCCGTCGACCGCGTGCTGGCCATTCTGTTTCCTGCTCCCGCGTCGTATACGGGCGAGGATCTCCTCGAAATCAGCTCGCACGGCGGCACTCTGCTTCCGCAACTGGTGCTGGACGCGGTCCTCGCTGCCGGGGCACGGCTCGCGGAACCCGGCGAGTTCACCCGACGCGCTTACCTGAATGGGCGGATCGACCTTCTCCAGGCCGAAGCCACCGCCGACCTCATCGAAGCCGCATCGCCTGCGCTGGCGGGTGCGGCACTCCACCAGCTCGAAAGAGGTCTGTCACGACGGATCGAGTCCTTGAGGGAGCGCATGATCGAGGTTCAGGCGCTGCTGGCCTACGACATCGACTTTCCGGAAGAAGACGATGGTCCGCTCGATCGCACCCGGGTCGACGAGGCACTGGCGGCGTTGCGGGACGACCTGGACACGCTACTCGCCCTGGCCCCGGAGGGCGAGATGCTGCGGGAGGGCGCACTCACGGTGATCGCCGGGCGTCCGAATGCCGGTAAGTCTAGTCTTTTCAACAGTTTAGTTGGGTTCGAACGGGCGATCGTGACCGAGCATCCGGGTACTACGCGTGATGCGATCGAGGCAGTCGTAGGGGTGGAGGGATATCCCTTCCGACTGGTCGACACGGCCGGCCTGAGGGAGGCGTCGGGAGCGGTCGAGGAGATCGGGATCGAGGTTGCGCGCAGCTACCTCGGACGGGCGGACATCGTGTTGTTCTGTGTCGAGTCCGGGCGATCTCTCGAGCCGGATGAGATCGCATTCCTCGATGAGTGGCCCTCGAACGGGAGAACTACGATTCTGGTCCGTACGAAGGCGGACCTTCGTCCCGCAGGCGAACTGGGGCCGCCGGCAGATGGTGATCGTTGCGCATTGCAGGTCGAGTTGTCGGCTGAACAGGGCGAGGGAATCGGGAAGCTGAGAACGATGATGCTCGATGCCGCCTGGTCGGGTCTTCGGGCCCGGCCCGAGGCACCCCTGGTGACCCGTCGCCGCCACATCCGGGCGCTGGAATCGGCCCGCAGCTCGATCGACGAGTTTTCAGCAGCGTGCGAGGCGAGCCTGCCTCCGGAGATCGCGGTTACGCACCTCCAGGATGCCACTGTCAGGCTGGAGGAATTGCTGGGGTCCGTGTCAACCGAGGATCTGCTGGATCGCGTGTTCTCGAGCTTCTGTGTCGGGAAGTAGCCGGTCGATTTCAGCCGACCGGCACCCCCGCTCGATTCCGGTCAGGCCACCCGCTGGCAGCGCGGGCAGAGATAGGTCTTGCGGCCGGAAACGCTCATGGACTTGAGGGAGCTCGAGCACCGGGGACAGTCGCTTCCCGGGGCGCGACGATTGATCAACCAGCCCGGATCCGCATGCGCGGCCTGCCAGTGAAGCGTCGCCCGCCGAAGAACCCGCCGGAGATACGTGTGCACCCGCTCCAGTTGCTCGACCGTCATGTCCTTCACCTTCAGGTCGGGCCGATATCCGGCCTGAAAGCAGATCTCGTCCGCGTACTCGTTTCCGATCCCGGCGACGATCTCCTGGTTCATCAGGACGCCCTTCAGCGAGGTCCTCGGCTTCGCGGAGGCAAGCTTGACGAACACGGCGGATGTGAATTCCTCGCTCAGGGGATCGAGACCGAGCCGCTCGAAAGTACCCAGACCGCTGAAGTCCTCGCCGTCCACCAGGTGAATCTCACCTTCATCGGCGGGAGCGGCGAAGCGGAGCTCCCGGCCCGCGGCGAACTGGAGGCGAATCCTGCTGTCCTCGTCGGGAGGGGTCGTCTGCGACTCGAGGAAGATCCGCCCGTCATTTCCCATGTGAAAGACGAGATTGGCACCCGAACGGAATCTCACGACCACGAAGCGTCCGTGACGCTCGACGGAGTCGATCGCGTGTCCCTGAATCTTCTCTTCGGTAAGCTCCGGGTCGATATCGACGGATTCTTCATTGTCGATAAGCACGGCCGAAACGGTCTTTCCGGTCGCGTACCCGGCGAAGGCGTCGATCATTCGCTCGACGTCGGGAAGCTCTATCATCGATCATTCCTCAGATGGCATTCAGAAAGTCGGTATACGAAGGCGGGATACACCCCGAATCCGAAAAGGTGCCTTCAGCGTTCGACCCTGAAATCCGGGGGCAGATCGCCGACGGCGGGGATCCGCCGGACGTCCTCGACCACCGAGTACGGAGAGCCTTCGCGAAGTGCTGCGTGGAGCCTGTCGATCGCACCCTGGCTTCCCGCGACACGCACCTCGACGGAACCGTCGTCGCAGTTGCGGACCGTGCCGCGCAACATCAAGTGACGCCCGAGCTGAAGTGTCCACCAGCGAAAGCCCACTCCCTGGACCGTTCCGGTCACCCGGTAGTCGGCTCTCACTTCGCTGGTTTGGTGCACCGTGGTCTCCCTGCCTATCTTCGCCGCCAATGGCCGTAGGGCCCCCGGGTCCGACCGAGGACTCGAATCTGACGACTCGAGGAGAGGTGCGCGATCGCATGGACTACGACGTAATCGTGATTGGAGGCGGGCACGCGGGTAGTGAAGCCGCCAATGCGGCTGCGCGGCTGGGTGCACGCACCCTCCTGATTACATCGTTTCTCGCACGGATCGGACAGATGTCCTGCAATCCGGCGATCGGGGGAGTCGCCAAAGGAACCGTCGCACGCGAAGTGGACGCGCTCGGGGGATTGATGGGCAGAGCGACCGATCGTACCACGCTCCACTTCCGGATGTTGAATCGTTCGAAAGGACCTGCGGTCTGGGCTCCGCGGGCGCAGTGCGACCGGGGTCTTTATCCTCGAGAGGTGCGACGGCAACTGGAGGAGCGGGCATCGTTGGACCTCTTCCAGGCGACCGTCGATGCACTGCTGGTCGAAGAGGGCCGCGTCGCAGGGGTCACTGCCTCTGACGGCAGCCGGTTTCGGGCGCGGGCCGTCGTGCTGACGGCAGGCACATTCCTGCGGGGCCGGATCCATCTCGGGACCGACAGGCAGGTGGACGCAGGACGCGCCGGAGATCCGCCCTCGATCCTGCTCGCCGAACAGCTGGCTGAGCTTGGCATGCGGGCCGAACGATTCAAGACCGGCACGCCACCTCGGATCGATGGCCGCACGGTCGACTTCGATTGCTTTCACCGTCAGGACGGAGAGGCGGAAGGCCACAGGTTCTCGCACTGGGAGCAAGCAGACGGGCTTCCTTCCCTTCCCTGCTGGATCGGCAGCGCCGGACCCGAGGTGAAGGAGATCGTTCGGGACAGTCTCGGTCTCTCGGCTCTTTACGGTGGCGCAATCAGCTCGCTGGGCCCACGATACTGCCCGTCCATCGAGGACAAGGTGGTCAAGTTCCCGGACGCCGACCGTCACCAGCTCTTCCTCGAGCCCGAGGGCCTGGAGACCAGCGAACTCTACGTGAACGGCCTTTCGACATCGTTGCCGGCCGACGTGCAGCGGCGATTCCTCAGGGCCGTACCGGGCCTGGGCTCCGCACGGATGACCCAGCCGGGCTATGCCATCGAGTACGATTTTTTCTCACCGCAGTCTCTTTCCGCGACGCTCGCGGTTCCCGAGCTGCCGGGATTGTGGCTCGCCGGCCAGATCAACGGCACCACCGGATACGAAGAGGCCGCCGGCCAGGGCGTGGTCGCAGGCATCAACGCCGCCCTTCACGTTCAGGAGCGCGATCCGTGGGTGCCTGCGCGTGACGAAGCATTTCTGGGTGTCCTGGTGGACGACCTGATCACACGAGGCGTGGACGAACCGTATCGGCTGTTTACTTCGAGGGCCGAATTTCGGCTCATCTTGCGCCAGGACAACTGTTTGACCCGGCTGGGGCCCGTGGCAGAGAGACTCGGATTGCTGACCGATGAGGAGAGTCGGCACCTGGACGAGCACCTGCGTCTTGTAGAGCGAACCAGGGAATGGGTGGACGAAGCCCGCGTGAGACCGGAGCAGGTGAACGATTGGCTGCGCGCACGCGGCGGGTCACCCATTCTCGAGCCTCAGCCGCTCCAGCGCCTGCTTCGACGGCCCGAAGTCGGCCTCGAGGCGATGCTCGCCGCCGGCGGACCCCTCGAAGGCGTGGCCTTCGATTCGGACGCGTGCACGACGGTCGAGATGGAGACCAAATACGCCGGGTACATCGAGCGAGACCGAGCACGTGCCGATTCGCTGCGCCGAAGGGACCAGCAGCCCCTTCCTCCGGATGCCGAGTACCTGGACTTCGGATCCCTGTCGTGGGAAGCGAGGCACAAGCTCGAGAGGGTACGCCCGGAGAATCTTGGTCAGGCGGCCCGGATTCCCGGAATCTCCCCGGCCGACCTGCAGAATCTCCTCGTCGAGATCCGGAAGCGCTCCCGGGGCGTTGTTGCACGTGAAACACCCGGGAAGCCGTCGCCTTCGGGCGATGCTTGAGGCCAGCCCGGATCGAGCACACCTGTTGCACGTGCAACAATTCCCTGTTTGTTGGCGTCCCGAGCCCGCTTGGATATATTCGGGGCCCGGCGAGTCGAGCGCGTGAGCGCGCGCCCGGGCTGAGGGCGTGAGGACGGCGAGGCGCCGGCCCCACCGGATGTTGCCGTGTGCCACATCATACGATCTCGAACCAGGAGTCACGGGACGCCGATGGGACGTGTCATCGCCATCGCGAATCAGAAGGGCGGTGTCGGAAAGACGACGACCGCAATCAACCTCGGCGCATCTCTCGCCGTGGCCGAAAAGCGCACACTGATCGTTGATTCCGACCCGCAGTCCAACGCGACCAGCGGACTCGGTATCGCACAGGATCCGGCGCTTCCGGACATCTATGACTGCCTGATCAACGATGTTCCGGTGGCGGAGGCGCTCCGACAGAGCGTTCACTTCCCGATGCTGGATGTCATACCGGCCAGCCGTGACCTGGCGGGTGCAGAGATCGAGTTGATCGAACGGCCCAATCGGGAGCGTGTGCTTCGGAGCGCCCTCGAGCCGGTGCGTGACGATTACGACTATATCCTCATCGATTCCCCCCCGTCACTGGGTCTGCTGACCCTGAATGCGCTGGTGGCTTCCGATTCGGTTCTGATTCCCATTCAGTGCGAGTTCTATGCGCTGGAAGGGCTCAGCCAGCTGCTCAACACCGTGCGCATCGTACAGCGGAACCTGAACCGGGAGCTGGGGATCGAGGGCGTTCTCCTGACCATGTTCGATTCCCGTCTCAACCTCTCGAAGCAGGTTAAGGGTGAGGCGGAAGAATATTTCGGTGCGAAGGTGTTTCGGACCGCGATTCCGCGGAATGTGCGTTTGGCCGAGGCTCCGAGCTTCGGGCAGCCGATCGCGCTGTATGATGTCCTGTCCACCGGCGCCCGGGGCTATTTGAGCCTGGCATCCGAGATCGTGAGGCGGGACAAGAGGAAACGGAGGGCAGGAGTTGCCTGATACGAAGAACAGACTTGGACGGGGACTGGGGGCGTTGCTCGGTGACATGCTCGACGAGCAGGAGCTGGAGGAGCAGCCCATCCACGAGATCGCGCTGAAGCGAATCGCCGCGAATCCATTCCAGCCGCGCCGTGAATTCGACCCGGAGGCCCTGGCTGAGCTCGAGGCCTCGATCCGCGAGAACGGTCTGCTGCAGCCGCTGGTCGTGCGTCCGACCGCCGAGGGCTACGAGCTCGTGGCGGGCGAGCGCCGGCTCCGCGCTCTGACGGGCCTCGGCAGGGAAACAGCGCCGGTGCTCGTCCGCGATCTCACGGACGAGCAGATGCTGCTGCTGGCCCTGGTAGAGAATCTACAGCGGGAAGAGCTCAACGCGATCGAGGAGGCGGTGGCCTATCAGCGACTGATCGACGGATTCGGCCTCACCCAGAATCAGGTGGCGGGGCGGGTCGGTCGAAGTCGGTCTACGGTCGCCAACAGCCTTCGTCTGCTCACCCTGCCCTCCGAGGTCCAGGACATGCTCGCCTCGGGAGCTCTCAGCGCTGGCCACGCTCGGGCCGTTTTGTCGGTCGATTCGGAGGCCGGGAAGCTGCAGCTGGCGCGCCGGATCGCCTCCGAGGGACTATCTGTGCGCGAGGCGGAGAGACGTGCCCGGCGCGGACCCGACAGCGGGGTTGCAGGGCGGAAAGCCGCCGGGCGTTCGCGCAGCGCACAGGAAGACCCGGTCGCCCGCCGAGCGGCCACGGCCCTCGCCCGGTACTTCGGAACCGATGTGAAAGTCAGGCTTCGGGGGAAGGCAGCTGGTGAGATCCGGATCCCCTTCCACGACGCCGAGGACTTCGAGCGGATCCTCCGTCGAATGCTCGAAGCCCGCGATTCCGCGGAGTTGTTCGAGGACGCATGACGGCCTCCGGCGGTCGGTGGAACGTTCTACTGATACGAGAAGGTGAGGCGCAGTCTCATCGGTTCGTTCTCAGCCCGCTGAGGCTGCTGTTGCTCGGGCTCGTGGTCGGAGCCGGCATCATCGGCTCATTTGCCGCGGGTCGCTGGGCTGCGTCGCTGAAGACGCCACGGAGGATCGTGGAACTGGAATCCCGTATCGACTCCCTTCAGCGCGAAACGGCGAAAGTGGAGCGTCTCGCGGCGACCCTGACGGAGATGGAGCGCTCGTACGATCAGTTGCGAGGCATCATGACCGGCGAAGTCGAACCCTCGGCAGGAGACATTCTGCTTCCGGCGGTCGGATCGGCCGAGCCTTCGGATGGAGGGGCTGCGAAGCGGGAGTCCGAGATCGAGCCCGGTCCGCGACTCTGGCCTCTTGTCGAGCCCGGTTTCATTACGCGGGCATTCGGAGACACGTCTTCGATCCGTGATGGAGGCCACGTGGGGCTGGATATCGCCGTTCCGTCGGGCTCCTACATTCGCGCGGCCGGAGCCGGAGTGGTCGACGACGCCGGCGAAGACGCAGAATACGGTCGCTACGTTCGGGTTGCGCACGGCGACGGTCTCCGTTCGCTGTACGCACACGCATCCTGGATCTTTACCGCAGAGGGTGACTCCGTGGAAGCGGGTGAAGTGATTGCCCTGTCGGGTAATACGGGACGATCAACTGCCCCGCATCTTCACCTCGAGATCGAGCAGGATGGAGAGCCGGTGGATCCTCTGCCCTGGGTCTCCGGCACGCTATGAGTGAACAGGAACTGTAAACGGGGGAGGCAGGTTATGATGACCAAGGGTCTCGGTAACGGATCGCCGCGCGAGCTCGGTGACGTCGTGTCGATCATCGGGCCCGGGATGAAGATCACGGGAGACTGCGAAAGCGACGGTACGATTCGCGTCGAGGGCTCGATAGAGGGTGCCGTGAAAGCCGCGAAGAGCGTAGTTGTCGGAAAGGACGGCCTTGTGGTCGGCGACGTCAGCACGCAGGACGCGATCATCGCCGGGCGTGTAAGTGGAAGCGTCACCGCCGAAAGCCGCGTGGAACTTCAGGCGAGCTGTCGGATCGAGGGCGATATTCGCAGTCGACGGGTGAAGCTGGAAGAGGGCGGCCAGGTGGACGGCGCCCTGCACATGGGCGCCAACGTTCAACAGAGCTCGGAGGGTCGGGCGAAGACTGCTGAAGTGACGAAGGCGAAGCAGGCTCAGGCGGGCTGAAAACGCCGCCTGGATTCTCGTAACGCGTTGGAATGAAATTATTTATGACACTTGATCTTCGGCCGTGTTCAGCTGTGGAGCGCTACACTCTTCCCGTGCGACGAGTTGCGGCGTATCGGAAGTTATCCACACGGTATCCTCATCGCGTACGTACCCCGGGAATGCGGCCAGGGAGCGCCGCTTGATCTTCGAGCTCCTCCTGTTTGCGGTCGGCTTGACCGCGCTAACTCTCGGTGCCGACTGGCTCGTCACGGGCGCCGCTCGGGTCGCCTCGCAGAGAGGTGTCAGTCCGCTCATGGTCGGACTCACCATCGTCGCGTTCGGGACATCCGCTCCTGAGCTCGTGGTGTCCAGTGCGGCAGCGCTTCGCGGAGAGTCGGGCCTGGCGATCGGCAACATCATGGGATCGACAGTCGCGAACGTGGGACTGATCATTGGCCTCGGAGCACTGATTCGTCCGATCTCGGTGCATCGCAGACTGATTCGGCGCGAGGCTCCCCTCCTGATAGGCTTTCTTCTCATCGTGATGCTCCTGGCCTCGAGCGGTACGGTCGATCGATTCGAGGGGTTTCTGCTGCTGAGCGTCTTCGGATTCTACATTTACTACCTGTTCAGGTGGGGGCACGCTTCCGGACACAGTGAGGACATGATCTCCGCCGAGATCGAGATCGCCAGAGAGAAGGGAGACCCGGAAGGGCGGCGCCCATGGCTGAATTGGGCGCGCGTTGCCCTCGGTCTCGTGATGCTGCTGCTGGGAGCCGACTGGCTGGTGGACTCTGCCGTCGATATCGCACGCGCGTTCGACGTCCCCGAGGAGGTGATCGGAGCGACCCTCGTGGCCATCGGAACTTCGGTGCCCGAGCTCGCGTCCACCATCGCGGCAGCTGCCCGCGGCCTCGGAGATATTGCGATCGGCAACGTGATCGGGTCCAACATCTTCAATCTCGGACTCGTGCTCGGTACGGCTGCGGTGGTCCGTCCGCTCGAATTCTCCCAGCTCGCCGTGCAGACTGAGCTCCTGCCGGCGTTCCTGTTCTGCCTCGCTCTGATACCGATCGCCTACACCGGCGCGCGTGTCAGCCGGGCGGAGGGCGGATTTCTCCTCGTCGGCTATGCGGTGTTCATCTTCATGGTAATCTGACCGCCTTTACTGTAAAGTATCAGAGTAAAGAGCCAGGCCGCTGCGGCGGCCCTGATCTGGCGTTCGGACAGACGGGGGAGGTCCATGTGCCTTCGACGGTGAAGATCAGCAGTAAGCACCAGATCGTCGTTCCTCGTGAGGCGCGTGACGCGCTTGGACTCGGGCCCGGGGATCATCTCCTGGTCACTGTCCGCGATGACGGTGTCATCGAGATGCGGCGGCGCCCGGACGATCCGGCGACCGAGCTCGAAGGGCTGATTCGCGTAGACACCGAACCCGGGTCGGAGGAACTCTGGCCGGAGGTGCTCGGTGAGTGACTACGATCGATTCGAGGCGCTGCTTGGAGAGCCGTCACTCGTACATCTGGACGCGAGTATTCTGGCACTGCACGTGGCGGGCATCCCGGCCTCCCTGCCACTGACCCGAGTTCTGTTTCAGCTCATGGAATCAGGGGATATCACGGCACAGACTTCGGCGCTGAGCCTCTACCAGCTGCTGATGGAGTCGTATCGGCGCGGAGAGGAGACCACCGCTGACCGGGTCGAGCGGCTCCTCGGGGCGCTGCCGGGGTTGACACTGATTCCCCTCGACGGACGCATCGCGCGGCAGGCAGCACAAGTCAGGGCCAGGATCGGCGGAAAGCTGGAGCGATCCGTTCAGCTCGCTACGGCGCTCTCCGAGGACGCGGACCTGTTTCTGACGCGCCATTCCTCGCTGCGCCGGGTAGCCGGCATGCGAGTCGAGTCGCTGGACGCCTACACGGCTCAGCCAGCGGACCCCGCCTGAGTCCGTCCGCAGTCTCGATGCCTCCAGGTCACGCCTCCGCTTCCGGGCCTTCCAGCGGCCGGAAGAGCAGGCCCGAGGGGATTTTCGGCTCGTAGTACGTGGACTTGGGCGGAAGGCGGCGCCCCAGCCCGGTGACCGTCCATACCGCCGCCGGGTCTACGGCGGGAAGCAGGAACGCGGCCCCCGGCGTTCCTGCGGCGGATATCGCCTCCTCCGGGTCGCGGACGTAGACGAGTCTTCCCGCGTGGGCCGCGGCGTCCGCATCGAGCCCCACGATCGCCTCGACTACGAGCCGGTCGAGCACGACGCTCGGAATCGCCAGGTCGTGCTGATCCAGTCCCGCATCCGACGCG
>JAMJQL010000129.1 GCA_023554245.1 Gemmatimonadota bacterium | reverse complement strand
CTCGACCGGCTTCCCGATCTGCCGCTGTCGGAGCACCTGTACCTGATGCCGCGCTTCTCGCATCCCGAGTACGATTCCGTTTCGAACGTAGTCGCGTTTGCCGCCATGGCCCGCCCCGACTTTCCGCCGGAATACCAGGCCACCTTCAAGCCGGGAGGCTCGGTCGCGCTCACCGGGAGCGGCAGATTGAACGCGGCGCTCTCGCTGCTCGAGTCGGTGGACGATCCGCGCGCCCGCATCTGCGAATCGGCCCAGCGGAGCATGGCTGCGGGTGTGCTCCCTGTGCGCGAGTACGAGCGATTCCTGGCGCCGGCTGCCGTGCGGGACGCGATGGAATCGGCTAGCGGCCCGGGCGCCGAGGAGTCGCGGCTGTGGGCGGCGACCTGTGCCGGGTATGCCGCCCGCATGGTCGACCGGGAAGCGGACGCCGAGACCTGGTCCGTTGCCGTCGATTCGATGCTGCGAGTGCTGCCGACCGATGCCCGAGCGGCAGCGGAGCAGAATCTCGCGATCGCGCGGACGATGGGCGAGATCATGCCGACCTTCGAAGCAGGCGATGCGGAGGGCGCGC
Organism: Gemmatimonadota bacterium; assembly: GCA_023554245.1. Lineage (GTDB taxonomy): Bacteria > Gemmatimonadota > Gemmatimonadetes > Palauibacterales > Palauibacteraceae > Carthagonibacter > Carthagonibacter metallireducens. The sequence goes on along the minus strand of JAMJQL010000129.1, from coordinate 23,087 downwards.
TGCGGTTGTTCGAGACGCTGCCGTTCGCGAGCCAGCCTCCCAATGACTTCAACCGAATCAAGGCCAGGATTCTGATCGCGCTCGATCGACCTGCCGAGGCGCTGGAGGCTCTCGGACGGCTCGGTCCCGAACCGCTGGCCGTGTTCGACCGGGCCCGTGCATACGAGGCGCTCGGCCGCGACGCCGAGGCCAGGGCCGCTTACGAGTTCTTCCTTCGCTACTGGCAGCCGGACGTGCCTGAGCTCGAGGCACTCGCAGACTCGGCGACCGCCGGCCTCACCCGAATCACCGCACGCCTGAACTGAGAGTCGACATTCCCGATCCCAGCCGGAGGATTCAAATGCGGCCGTTCCTTCCAGCCTCGCCAGCCGCCATCCGCGTCGGCCTTCGTACCCCGCTCTTGCTGTTGCTCGTTGCGGGTCCGCTCCCGGGCCAGTCCGCCGTGCACCCGTCGGCGGTCACGCCCAGCTACGAAGGTATGGGTCCCGCCGTCGAGTACGCCCGGGCCATGCTCGACGCAATGCGGATCGAACGGGGGGTTCCGGGCCTCTCGGCTGCAGTCGGGATCGGTGGCCGCATCGTGTTCGCCGAGGGATTCGGTTCGGCCGACGTCGAGAATCGCGTGCCGGTTACGGCGGAGACGAAATTCCGCGTCGGAAGCGTTTCCAAGCCCCTCACGGCTGCCGCGATGGCCCTTCTGGTCGAGCGCGGGCAGCTGGATCTCGATGCCCCGGTGCAGGAGTACGTTCCGACGTTTCCGCGGAAACGCTGGCCGATCACTTCGCGGATGGTCGCGGGGCACCTGGCGGGGATCCGGCACTACGACGGGGAGGAGTTCCTCAGCCGCGAGCACTACGACACGGTAACCGACGGACTGGCGATGTTCTCAGGTGACTCGTTGCTGTTCGAGCCGGGAGCGCGGTTCCGCTATTCGAGCTACGGATGGAATCTGCTCAGCGCCGTCGTGGAGGGGGCGAGCGGCGAGGAGTTCCTCGCGTTCATGGACGTCGAGGTGTTCGAGCCGCTCGGAATGATGAGCACGGTGGCGGACCAGGTGGACAGCATCATCCCATACCGAACCCGGTTCTACGAAGTCGCGAACGACGGCCGTGTCTACAACAGTCCCTACGTGGACAACAGCTACAAGTGGGCGGGCGGCGGATTCCTCTCGACTCCCTCTGACCTCGTGCGGTTCGGAATGGCGCACCTGGACGATTCCTTTCTGAATTCAGAGACTCTGACGGAGTTCTGGACCTCGCAGCGCACAGCCGATGGTGAAGAGACTGACAACGGCATCGGCTGGTTCCTGGGCACGACGGCCGACGGAACCCCCGCGATCAGTCACGGCGGAGGATCGATCGGCGGCGTGACTTACCTGCTGCTCCTCCCCGAAGAGGGAGTCGTAGCGGCGCTCACCGCGAATACCTCGCAGGGCGTGGGGCTGCACCGGGCGGCGTTCCTGCTCGCCGAGGCCTTCCGCGCGCCCGTCTCGGTGGCAACTGCACCGGATCCGGCTGTTGCTGCGGAGTGGGCGGGAAACTGGACGTGCGACGCGTTCCACGAAGATCCCGAACCGCTGGTGCGGGCAGAGTTCGGGCTCGTGGAGCGGTCCGGGCGGATCGGCGGTCTCGGGGTGTGGGAGATTCTGGTGGAGGAGCCGCCCGTGCAGACGGAAGTCACCGTCGCCTGGTCGGACCCGGAGAGCGGGCGGCTGGCTCTCGTCTTCGTGGACGACCGGGGAAACCCGACACGGATCGAGCTCGAGGGCAAGGGGACCGAGGTGACGGGAACCTGGTCCGACGAGCATAGAGGCGATCTGACCTGTCGGCGCGCGGTTCGGTGACCAGGGCACGCGCGCTGGCGCCAGGGTGGGAGTGGTGAGCGCCGCCGGCCGGACGACCCGAGCGATCCGGATCGAGAAACACGGTCCGCCGGAGGTATTCGTCGAGCGCGAGATCCCGCTGCAGGACCCGGGCGCAGGCGAAGTGTCGATCCGGGTCGAGGCAGCCGGGATCAATTTCGCCGACCTGATGATGCGGGCGGGACTCTACGACACGGTTCCGCCACGGCCCTACAGTCCCGGCTTCGAGATCGCCGGAGTCGTCACGCGAGTCGGCGAAGGAGCCGTTCGCGGAAGCGGAGAAAAGTGGCGCGAAGGCGATGCATGCGTCGGGCTGCTGCGCCATGGTGGCTACGCCCGGGACGTCGTGCTCCCGACCAGAAACGTGTTCGAGCGTCCGGAAGGCCTTTCGGCGGTCGAGGCGGCCGCGGCGCCGGTAGTGTTCCTCACAGCCCACGTCTGCCTGTTCGAGTCAGCCAGGGTCAGGGAAGGAGAGACCGCGCTGATTCTCGGCGCCGCAGGGGGAGTCGGGACGGCTGCCGTTCAGCTCGCCAGGGGAGCGGGATTGCGCGTGATCGGTACCGCCGGAACCGAGGCGAAGCGGAGATTCGTGACGGAGGAGCTGGGCGCCGAGGCCTGCTTCGATTCCCGAGGCGACTGGGAACCTGGGGTCGCCGCCCACTTGGGAGAACGAGGGATCGACGTGGCACTGGATGCCGTGGGAGGAAGCGCCACGCGATCCTGCCAGCGGCTGCTCGCGCCGCTCGGCCGCATCGTGTTCTACGGGCTGAGCGACGCGATGCCGGGACGGTCTCGGAACTGGCTGCGTGCCGCCCGCGCCTGGCTCAACACGCCCCGCTTCCACCCTCTCTCCCTCATCAAACCGGGGATCGGAATCTCAGGCGTGCACCTTCTGCATCTGCATGCACAGGAAGAACTTGTGCGTGAACACCTCGGACGGATTCTGGATGATGTCGCCAGTGGTCGGCTGCGCGCCGTCGTCGATCGGAGCTTTCCGCTGACGCGCGAGGGGGCCGTAGCCGCTCACCGGTACATCCACGAGCGAAGGAACCTCGGCAAGGTCGTCCTGTCCCGATAGCTTTCTCGGCACCTCCCGCCCGGCTGTCGCCAGAAGCGGCCGCAGCCTCACGGCGGTAGATTGAACAGACGGAGGTCGAGAGTTTCGACGCGGCAGCGCCACCCCTGGAGGTTCCGTTCTGTTCTCGATACACACGGTTGCTCCCACAGCCAGAATCGGGCTTCTGACCCTGCTTGTGAGCTCGTTCGTCCCGATCGATTCGACCGTGGCCCAGGAGGGAAGCACGGATTCCGAGGGCTTCCGACTCTATCACCTCATGGACGCGATCGACCTGCGCGGCGAGCAGATTCGTCTTCGGGTCTCGATCCGGTCCGGCGATTCCGTTGGTAATTCCAGGGTATTCGGGTGGCTGCAGGTCGATGGGCCGCCGGCCGAGGGTCCCGGGCAGGAGCAGCGGACAGCCGAAGTGCGTTCAGCGGAATGGTCCGTGGAGGAAGTCCGGGCGACGGTTCCGGGAGACGCGATCGATCTCCTGTTCGGCGTGGGCCTAGAGGGATCGGGTCCGGTCTGGGCCGATGACCTCCAGCTGGCGGTCCTGAGACCATCCGGGGTGTGGCGCCGGCTGACGATCCCCAACGCTGACTTCGAAGCCGTCGCGGGAGGCGACAGACCGGCCGACTGGGGCGGAATCGACCCGGGCTGGGAGGCCCGGATCGACCGCAACTATCCGTATGAAGGATCGAGCGCCCTGCGAATCGAGCGTTCTGCGGAGAGAGCCGACTCGCCGTAGTCTCGCCGCGAGATGCCCGCCCGACAGTCTACTCGTCCATGGGCAGGGTCCCGATGCCTCTCGTCAGGGCGTAAACGTGCGAGGCGTCTTCCTTGCCGAAATCGTATTCGTTCGCATAACGCTCGGCGATCTCGACGTGCTCGCGTCGCTTGCCGGGATATCCCTCCCATACCGCTATGAACGCCGCGTCGATGTGACGGTAGGCGGCTGATTCCATGTCACCGGTGGCCTCTGCGACCGATGCCGCATGCTCCATCATCTCCCGGGCCTCGCTGTAGTCGCCGGCGTAGAAATACAGCCGGGCAGCACGGTCGTACTGGACGTAGGCGTTCGCATCATTCGCGGGCATGCTCTCGGCAGCCCCCCGATGCAGCTTCGCGGCATCCTCCCAGCGCGCCTGCTCGTAGAGTGCCATTGCCTGATCGTAGAGCGGATCTCCTTCGACCGGCGCGAGAACCGTAATCGTGGGGAGTTCGTACATCGGTCTCAACTCCGCTTCCTGCGCCACCGACGAGTCCGGGACCAGAGCGAGCACCAGAGCGGCGAGGACGGTGAGCGGGAGAGCTCTCTTCATCGGGTGCCTCCTTGGCAGATTGGGCAAAGCGAGCCCGGAGTACAGCAGGTGTCACGCACGGGGCATCTCACTGCCTCACGAACTCCGTGCGTGCCGGGCTCGGAAACGCTGCACAACACCGACGTGCGGGGGACCCGCCCAATCTGACATGAATGGGTCGGATTAGGAAGGTCCGGAGAGAAACTCGGCTGCACTCAGAGGCATGTCGCCGGTGCCCGGGCCGCTCGATCATGAGGCAGAAGGGGTGGGGCGGGCAGGTGATCCCGCCCCGCTGATCGAGCCGGCAGCTATCCCTGCTAAGGATTGATTTCGATCAGGACCGCCGCCGTGCCGGTCAGACCCTGGGGGTCCGTCACGGTCAGGACGATCAGATGAGGACCCGGGGCAAGAGTGTTGCTGTCGACCTGACGTCCCACTCCGATCAGACCATCGACGTCTGAAGTCCAGACAAACGCCTCTTCTTCGAGGTCAGCCCCGTCGGGATCGCTCCCGGTTCCGATGAACAGGATCTGCTCGCCCTGCGCAAAGGTGTCGTCGGTCATCGGTTGTGTAATCGAGGCCGTCGGTGGCTCCGGCGGTCGCGCATCGATGCCGATCGATATGACATCGTCCCCGGTGGCGAAGTCGCTGTCAGTTGCCGTGAGGGTAATCGTGTGATCCCCGACCGAGAGGTTTGCCACCGCGACGGTGGTTCCCGTCGCCAGGATTCCGTCCTTGTCGGAGCTCCAGACGACGCTCTCCCCCCCCAGCATCCCGTCTTCCGCGTCCAGCGCTGTGCCGCCGAGAGCCACGGGCTCGCCCTCGTCGAACCGGGAGCCATCTGCGGGGCTGGTGATGTTCACGACCGGCGGAGCATTCTCGCCGGGGGTGAATCCACCGTCGCCATCGTCGTCGCTGCAGCCGACCAGGAGCAATGCCGGCGTCAGCAACGCCAGACGAACGCCACGAAAGTAGCTCATAGGATCTCCCCCTCGAATGACCGCCAAAGGCACGCCGGCCGGCTGGCGCGCGTGCCTGCCTCGACTACTGCTACAACGCGCGGACGGATTGGTTCGCGACACGTGAGGCGGGAAACAGGCGCCCACCGAACCAGGCCAGCACAAGGAACACGGCCGTGGCGCCCGCGATCCACCACCACTGCTCGCTCGTGGGAGCGCGAACGGCGAACAGGTCGCTGAGAGGCGAATAGAGGAGGAGCAGGTGCAGTCCCAGAGAAGCGGCGACCGCGGCGACCAGCCAGCGATTCGAGAGAGGCGTCAGACCCGAGCGACCCCGGATCACCCCGAGTACGCCCATTTCCGCTGTCACCAGGAAAGTGAAGAGCATCGTGCGGGCTTCCAGTGGTTCGCCGCCACGTCTGAGCTCGAATCCGTAGAGTCCCAGCCCGACGAGGGTCAACGCCGCGCCGATCCAGAATATCATGCCGACGGTCGATCGATTCAGTACCGATTCTCCAGCGGACCTTGGCGGTCTCTTCATCACGTCCGGCGCCATCGGGTCCATGCCGAGCGCGAGGGCCGGCGGGCCATCGGTCACGAGGTTGATCCACAACAGCATCGCCGGCGTCAGGATGAGCGCATCGGGCGTACCGCGAAGGACGTCCGGAAGCAGAAATGCCCCCAGTGACACGCCCAGGAACACGATCAGCACCTCGCCGACGTTCGCCGAGAGCAGGAAAGTGACGAAGCGACGGATGTTGTCGAATATGCGCCGGCCTTCCGCCACGGAATCGCGGATCGCCGAGAAGTCGTCGTCCAGTAGCACGAGGTCTGCCGCCTCCCGCGCCACGTCCGTGCCGCGCAGTCCCATCGCCACTCCGACGTCGGCCGCCCGGAGCGCGGGCGCATCGTTCACGCCGTCACCGGTCATCGCCACACGGTGACCCGCGTCCTGAAGGGAGGAGAGGATGCGCACCTTGTGTGCCGGCGACACCCGGGCGAATACGTCGGTCTGCTCGACCCGATCCCGGAGTTCCGAGTCCGACATCGCGTCGAGTTCCGTCCCGTGCGCGACGCTTTCGGTCCGGAGACCGAGCTCATCGGCGATCGCCCGGGCCGTTTCGGGATTGTCACCGGTGGCCATCAGGACGCGGATTCCGGCGCCCCGGCAGTTATCGATGGCGTCCGGGACATCTGATCGGACCGGGTCGATCAATCCCTGCAGTCCGAGGAAGGTGAGGCCGGTCTCGAGAGATTCGTCTTCCGCGCTCTCGATCTCCGCGGCTGTCGTGATCCGGGAAGCGAACCCGAGAACCCGGTATGTCTTCGATGCGAGCCGGCGGTCGTCGGCCAGAATTCGTGCCCGCGTCTCCGGGTCGAGTGGCACGATGTCGCCGTTCACGACCACGCTGTCGCAACGGTCGAGTACGACCTCGGTGGCGCCCTTCATCCAGACCGTGGGGCGCCGATCATCGGTCACGACCGTCATTCGCTTTCGCGCCGAATCGAACGGAATCTCCCGCACGCGTCTTGCCGACGCAGCCACCTCCATTTCCAGTTCGGGGCCGACCCGATCGGCTAGAGTGGCGAGCGCCACCTCGGTCGGATCTCCGAGGTACTCTCCCCCCGGCTCCCGCTGTACGTCGCCCGCGAGCCGTCCGCACCGGATGAGAAGGCCGAGCGACTCACGGTCGAGATCGTCTCTCTCCCCGACGAAACGCGGACTGTCACCGTCCCGGGGCACCTCGACCCGGATCTCCTCGCCCCCCACCACCAGCCGCTCGACGCTCATCCGGCTCTCCGTCAAGGTGCCCGTTTTGTCGCTGAGGATCACATCGACGGCTCCCAGTCCCTCGGCCACCGGCAACCGACGCACGAGGGCCCGGCTCTCGAGAAGCCGCCTGGCGCCGAGGGCGAGGGTCAGCGTAACGACGGCCGGCAGCCCCTCCGGCACGGCCGCCACTGCCAGGGTGATGGCGAGGAGAAGCACGGTCAGGGGAGGCGCCCCGGCGACCAGCAGGAGTACCAGCGCAATGAATGCGATCAGTACGACGACGCCGATTCCGATTCGGCGACCCAGGCGGTCGATCTCCTTCTGAAAGGGAGTCCGACGCTCCTCCGTGTCCTGGACGAGCCGCGCGATTCTGCCGATTTCGGTCCGCATGCCGGTTTCCGTGACCACGGCCTCGGCTCGCCCCCTCGCCACGCTGGTCGCACTGAACACCATGTTGCCGCGTTCAGCGACCGGCGTAGCGAAGGGCACCGATTCGGGACTCTTATCGACCGGCATGCTCTCTCCGGTCAGAGCCGACTCGTCGGTCTCGAGATGGGTGCTTTCCAGCAGCCGGCCGTCGGCGGGAATCCGATCGCCCTGCGCGAGCTGGATTCGATCGCCGGGGACGAGTTCGGCGGCCGGCAGTTTCCGGATCCTGCCGCCCCGGCTCACCGTGGCCTCGGGGGCCGCGAGCTCACGCAAGGCCTCCACGGCGGACTGTGCCCGGTAATCCTGAATGAATCCGAAAATTCCGTTTGCGAGGAGGATGATCAGGATCAGGAGCGCGTCGGTCGTGTGGGGATCCGATCCCGGGAGCAGTCCGATCGCGAGTGAGATGAGCGCGGCCGCGAACAGCAGCCCGATGAGCAGATTCTGAAACTGCAGAAGAAAGAGACGGAGCGGCGAGATTCTCGCGGAGTCGGCGAGCCGGTTCGGGCCGACCTGCTCCAGCCGGCGGCGTGCTTCCTCGTCAGCCAGGCCTCCCGGTGGCGACACGAGGGCGACGACTGTCTCCTCGATCGACCGGATGTGCCAGTCTCTCGGCTGCGACTCGCGTCGGTGAGAGGAGGGTGAGGCCGGAACGCTCAGACTGGCTCTCCTCTCGATTCCTCGTCGGCTGGTTCGAGCTCGACCGGCGTCAGGCGCCAGCTGACCCGGTCGTCGTCTCGCTCCGAGCGGGTGGCCCGAATGCGGAATTCCGACCCTGCGGCCGCCCGCTCCCCTGTGACCTCGAACCAGCTGGTGAGGCGGTCACGCAGATCGGCGATCTCGCGCTCGGCCTGCTTCTTCCGACTCAGCGCCTGGCCGAGTGCGTCGGCGAGTTCGGCCACCTCGTCGCGAGAAAGCTGCAAGATGTCGGGCTGCTCCGGCCAGTTCTCGGGGTAGTGGTCCGCGAAGGCAGGACACCATGGCCGCACGTGGCACCACTCGCAGTGACGGCCGGGTCGAGGCTCGAACGCGCCCTGCTCGATCTGGTTCGCCGTATCGACCACCACCCGGCGGACCTCGTCGATCTCCGCGGCGGTCCTGCGCGGCACCTCCCACTCGGTGTCGGACGGCACGTGCACCAGAGAGAGGGACTCTACCGGTCGCTCCAGCTTCTCCTCGGCGGCGATCTGGTAGAGAGTCAGCTGCTGCGATTCTCGGGCGGTGTCCCGAAGAAAAAACCTCCCCGTCTTGTAGTCCGTAATCCGCAGCCGTCCGGTCGCTGTGAGGTCCACCCGGTCCAGGATCGAGATCATCGGGACGTCATCGATGTCGTAGCGCAGTGCAAGCTCGACGGCCATGGCCGGACGGAATTCCGGCGCGTGCCGCTCGTACCATGCCTGCAGCATCGCATGGCCATCGTCGCGGGCTCTCTCGAATGCTTGGTCCGAATCGTACGCGGAGCGGTCCAGAACGTCATCGAAGGAAGCGAGCATCTCCTCCGGTGTCGCGGGAGCGGCGGTACGATTCCGGTAGAATGTCTCGAGCCCGGAATGCACGGCCGAACCGAAGGTGAGCGGGGGTGCGGGCGGCTCTCGCCGCCCCTCCAGGTAGACCTGCTTCCATTTCTGCGGGCAGGTCCGCCAGGTGCGGATCTGCGTCTGACTCAGGCGTCTCATTCAAGGGTCCTTCGGCATCGTCTGGTCAACTCACGTACTGTAAGATACTGCCGGGTGAAGCGATCCGTTCGCGTGCGACTTCCGCTCGCATGCGGCGGGCCATCTCCGACCTTCGAGACCAGGATGGGGGCAGGGTATGACAGCCGCGATAGACAGAACGTTCACTCGCCTTGGCTGGGCACTTCTCAGTTTCCTCGTCCTCGCATTCCTTCTGTTCATGGTCAACCAGACCGCCGGGATCGTGGAGCTCGTCTCGACCGGATGGAATCCGGAAGCGGGCCGGATCGCGCTGTGGGTCCTGATCGGGTTGTACGTCGTGCTCCTGATCACGCCCGTCGTTCTGCTTTTTCGGCTTCCTGCTCCGCTGTCGCCTCCCGAGCTGGCGGAAGGGCCTGAGTTCGAGGCGTATCTCGATGGTCTGCGGCGCCGTCTGGCAGGCAATCCGCGACTGGCCGGGATGTCGCTGGCGAATCGCGAGGAGATCGAGACGGCGCTCGATTCTCTATCCGTAGAGGCCGACCGGGAGATCCAGAACGCGGCAGGTGGCGTCTTCCTGGCGACGGCCATCTCGCAAAGCGGCCGGCTCGATGCGTTCCTCGTACTCGGCGCCCTGATGCGCCTGGTGTGGAGGGTGTCGCACGTCTACTGGCAGCGACCTACGATCCGCGACATGGGCAAGCTGTACATGAACGTGGCCGGCACCGCCTTCGTGGCCGCCGAGCTGGATGACGTGGACGTTGCCACCCAGGTCGAACCGATCGTTTCCAGTGTTCTCGGCGCCGGTGTCTCGGCGATTCCGGGCTTTCAGGTCGCGACCGGGATTCTCGTCAACTCGGTGCTGACCGGCACGGCGAACGGGTTCCTCACGCTGCGGGTCGGCGTGATCACGAGGCGCTATTGCTGTGCCATGGTTCAGCCAAAGAAGCGCACGCTTCGACATGCGGCTGCCGTCGAAGCCGCGGGAATGCTGGGCGGCATCGTGGTCGAAGGGACGCGCACACTCGCCGTGGCGATGAAGGACGCCACGGTGCAGCGGACCCGGTCGGCGGTAACCGGAACGGGCACGGCGGTCAAGCGGACCGGCAGCGCGGCGAAGGAGATCGGCACCGGCTTCGTGGAGGTGGGGTCGGACGCGATCGGTGACATCGGCCGGGGAGTGACGAAGGGCGTAAGGGTGACCAGCGATACCGTGTCGGAAGCGACCCGGTCGTTACTGGAGGCGCTGCGAATCGCGGAGCGCCGGTCGGAGTCGGCACAGGAGAGCGGGCGTGATGATACCGCCGGGGAATCCGATGAGCCCGGTTATCCGACGGATGTCTGACTGAAACTGGCTCGCAGGCGGGCAGAGGATCGAATTCACCCCCGATCAGGATCGACGTCGATCGCCACCCGCGTCTGCTTGCGTTTCCGTGAGCGGCTTGAGCAGGGGAGCGTACACGTAACCCAGAGCGTCTTCCGCTGCGTGGCTGGTCACGTCGGGGGCGTACACGGCATACCAGTCGTCTTCGAGCTGGTCGGCGAGCACGGCGTCTCCCTTCTCGAGCATTCCGACGATGTCGCTCTCCGTGCTGCGGTCGGCGCGAATGCGGACCCGTGTATGCACGGTGCGGAGCTCTCCGCTCGCGAGCATGGACGATTCCGGGGCTTCCGCACCGATTCCCAGCGTTGCCTTGACACCCAGGAAGGACATCCCGGGAGTCGCCGTGATTCCCATGCCGATGGTTCCGACCGAGGCCACCAGGAACACGAGGAGAAACATCGAGAGAGATCCCCTCTCCGCGCGTGACTCGTGAGCCGGCCTGGCCTTCGACTGCTCATGATTGGAACGGCCCGACCGCGCCTGCTGAAAGTCGCAGTCGTTGCAATAGCGGGCATCTCCCGGCACGGGGCCGCCGCAGATCCTGCAGCTGGAGTCGCTCAAAGCGGTTTCCTCTTGAGTTCGAGTAGGGCAGTGGCTGTACAGGCAAGTCGTATACCGCTCGTACAACCTGCGTGTAACGGTTGTGTGTTTTGTTATAAGTAATTGTCAATTTGCGTTTTAATCACAATCGTCTAAGAATATTTCGAGACTCAGGAAAGCAGTTGAATCGCGACCGACTGTGCAACGCGTGTCTCGCGGCGCAAGAATAGACGCGAAACGCGCCGGTGCGTTCTCGTGCCCGAGGGAATGAACTCCGATCCGGCGAGGTCTAACCCTTCGAATGGAAGCGCCCGGGTGAAGTCGAGCTGCGGGACCGGGCGATCCGAAGGGTAACGGATCAGGAGGATCGGATGATGGGGGAAACGGGAAGGGACAACTGGAGGAAGAGGGCGTCGTTGCTCGTACTCGTCCTCGCTGCCACAGCAGCCTGGGCGTGTGGAGGCGGCGACACGCCGGCAGAACCGACGGCGGTCGTCGAGCCCGCCGAGTCGCAGCTTTCGTCAGGAGGAGCGGAGCAGATCGTGTCCGAGATACTCGAGGGCACATCTGCCTCTGAAGGGCAGCGCAAGGCAATCGAGGATCTGCTCGCTTCGCCGGAGGTGCGGTCAGATAAGCCTGGCGCGGCCTGGTATCTGGCTGCAGGTCTTGAGAAGATACTCACTGCCGAACAGGTGGAGAGCCTGGAGGCGGAGTTGAAGGCCCGCCGGTCCGCGCGCGGCGAGAGGCGCCGGGCCCGAAGCGGCGTGGAGCGCGCGGGTGAGTCCGGTGAGCGTGAGCATCTGGCCGAGCAACGGAGGGAGCGCACGTCTGCCATGCAGGACCGGAGGGAGCTGGCGCAGGCGGCGATGCGGGACGCGCTCGACCTGAGCGAGGAGCAGGTCGCGGCGCTCGACGCCCTCCGGGCCGATCGTCCCGCCCGGGGTGAAGCTCGGGAGAACCGCGAGGAGAGGCGCGAATCGGTCGCGGCGATCCTGACCGAGGCGCAGCTGCGCACCGTCACCCTGCACCGCGTCCTGGTCGCAGGTTGGCTGCGCGGTCACCGCGGTGGCGGTGAAGGCGCTCATCGGCACCGGAGGTCTCGGCCGGAATCAACGCAGTAGCAGATTGTGTCAGCGGCCCGGTGCCCGGCGCCCGATCTCCGTGACGAGCGCCAATTCGATCACCCTGGCGGAAGGGTCTCCATTTGTTCGACCCCGGAAGCAGTGCCCATACCTGCTGAAGCCCCGACCGACGAAGCACTGCTCGGCCGGGCCCGCCAGGGAGACGAAAGAGCGTTCGCGGCCATCGTGGAGCGCTACGAAGGGCGCGTCGCGGCAACCGCGATCGGTATGCTAGGACCGGGTGCGGATGCCGAAGAGGTCGGTCTGGAGGCTTTCGTGCGCCTTTACCGGTCGCTGGACCGATTCCGAGGTGACGCATCGCTGGGTACGTACCTGACCCGGATCACGGTCAACCTGGCGCTGACCGAGGTTCAACGACGGAAACGGTGGCTCGATCGATTCCGCTCCGTCGAAGATACGCCAGCATACCGGTCGAGTGAGGCCGATGATTCAGAGGATGTCGTGGAGAGGATCGGTCGGGAGCAGGAGCTCGAGAGGATTCACCGAGCCCTGAACGGACTGCCTCCCGAACAGCGCTCCGTGGTCGTCCTCCGCTGGCTCGACGATCTTTCGACTCGCGAGACGGCAGAGATCCTGGGGGTTGCCGAGGGGACCGTGATGTCCCGACTGAAGCGGGCAATGGACAGGCTTCGGCGCGTGTTGGATGACGATGACTGAGAGGATGTCGGGATGAGAAGGACAGAACGGACGATCCGGTCCAGCGCCGATCAGATGCGTTTCAAGCCGGGCTTTTCCGGCCGCGTGATGACACGCATACGAGAACTGGAATCCCTCGAGGGTGTCGGCGCGCCGGCGAGGCTCGACGGAAGTGCTTCGGACCTGCTGTATCAGCACCTGAGGCATGCCTTTCCGAGGCTGGCAGCAGCCTGCGTAGTGGGCCTGCTCGCTCTCGGCACGCTGGCGCTGGCAGGAGATACGGGCCTGGCCGGCTCACCCGTAGATGCGCTTCTCGGGCTCCCGGCGGAGACCCTGGAGACGGCCTTCGCGCTGGGCGGAATGTGATGGCTCCCCGAAACTGTCGAGAGTGATCGGAAGATGAAGCCAGGCACCAAGTCGGTCTTGATTCTGTTCGCGACCCTCCTGATCGGAATGGTCATCGGCAGTCTGGTCACGGGTGCCCTGAATAACAGGCGCCTCGATCGGCTGGTGGAGATGCGCAGTGGCCGTGGCATGGCGTACTTCCTGGAGGAAGTGGTGAGGCCTGAGTCGCCGGAACAGCGCGAGCAGATTCGGGCCGTCCTCGAGGCCGCGGGGACGCGATTCGCGGTCGAAATGGAGGGGTCCAGAGACAGGATGCGTCAGCTCGCCGACTCGGTGCGCGCCGAGCTGGAGCCGTTGCTCACGCCCGAGCAGCGCGATCGCCTCGACGAACGGATGCGGATCACACGCGGCCGGATGCCATTCGGACCTCCGGGGGCGCGAGGACCGGAGGATGGTCGCCCACGGCATCGACCGGAGACCGACGGTCGACGGAAAACAGGACCCGACCGGCCGGATTCGTAGCACGAAAGCGCTGCGACATGACAGGTCGTGCAGACCGGCTCAGGGCGTCTCGGCATGAGCGACCAGGTCCGCGAGACCCACGAACTCCAGCGCCGCCACGTGAGTCGCCTCGAGAATGACCGGCGGGGCGACGCCGGCATCGAAGGCCTCCTTCCAGCGGGCAGCGCACAGACACCACCGATCCCCGGGAACCAGGCCCGGGAATCCGTAGCGGGGAAGGGGAGTGACGAGGTCGTTGCCCGCCTTCACCGAGAAATCGAGGAATTCGCGGGTCACTCGGGCGCAGACGACGTGCACGCCCCTGTCACCGTGACCGGTCCTGCAACGTCCGTCGCGAAAATACCCGGTCATGGGGTCCTCGCAGCACATCGAGAGCGGGCCTCCAAGAACGTTCGCCGGTTCGGTCATTGCCAGCCTCCAGGCCTCCGGGCCCGCCAGCGGCGGGCAGAATCGTGTATCTTGTCCTGCAGATGAATCGGCGAACGCGGGTAGCGGAACGGATCCCGCACGCCGATACTGTGCGGCCTCGCCATTGGCGCGAGGACCCCGCGCAGCGAACGAGGCGCCGGACAGCCGCCGGGTTCTCCGGCCGAAAGCATCGTTGGAGACGATAGTGAGTCGTTCCCGGAACCGCACGATAACCACCGTATTGCTGGCTCTGTCACTGGGGGCCATTACGTACGGTTGCAAGCCCGACAGCCCCACTGATCCGGACACGAACCTTCCTCCAACCGCAACCATCAATGCGCCCGCTGACGGCTCCAGCTGGCTCGTGGACGAAACGATCGAATTCGAAGGGAGTGCCGTCGATCCGGAGGACGGGTCCCTTGGCGGACAATCACTGCGCTGGCTCTCGAGCGTGGACGGCACGCTGGGAACCGGAGCGTCGATCTCTCGCTCCGACCTGTCGGAAAGCCGGCATGTCATCCGGCTGATCGCGACGGACTCGCGGGGACGATCGGACACGGCCTCGATCGAGATCGGAGTGGGTGCGCCGGAAAACCGGCCACCGACGGCAGAGATCAACCTGCCGGCATCCGGAGCGGAGTTCACGATCGGACAGTCGATCAGCTTCCAGGGCACAGGTTCGGATTCCGAGGACGGTCCTCTGACCGGCTCGTCGCTGGTGTGGGAATCCAGCCTCGACGGGCAGCTCGGGACCGGGATCGTGTTCTCCCGAAGCGACCTTTCGCTCGGGACGCATCTCATCCGGTTGATCGCCACCGATTCCGATGGTGCGGCAGACACGGCTGCGATCTCGATCGGGGTCGGAGAGCCGCCGAACCAGGCCCCGAATGCCTCCTTCTCGTTCAGCTGCTCGAATCTGACCTGCAACTTCACGGATGGGAGCAGCGATCCTGACGGATCTGTAGTCGCGTGGGCGTGGGACTTCGGCGATGGCACACAGGCCAGCACGCAGAATCCGCAGCACCGATTCCCGGCAGGAGGCACGTACGATGTCACCCTCACGGTGACCGACGACGGCGACGCCACGGACGATGCGACGCGGCAGATTTCCGTCACGCCTCAGAACCAGGGCCCCGCGGCCTCCTTCACGGTGAGCTGCGATCTGCTCTCGTGTTCGTTCACCGATACGAGCACCGACTCCGACGGCACGATCGTGGCCTGGAGCTGGGACTTCGATGACGGAGCGACCTCGGAGCTGCAGGACCCGCAGCATACGTACGGCGCAGGCGGCACCTATACGGTGACGCTGGAAGTTACGGACGACGATGGGGCCACCGGCCAGGCGGTCCGTCAGGTTACGCCGAACGCGAAGCCTCTCGCCGACTTCGGCTTCCAGTGCACCGGGCGCACCTGCCAGTTCTCGGATCAGAGCACGGACCCGGATGGAACGATCGCCTCGCGCGATTGGAACTTCGGCGATGAATCGACCTCGACCCAGGCCAATCCACTCAAGACCTACGATTCGGACGGCAGCTACGAGGTTCGGTTGATCGTGACCGACAATCGAAGCGCGAGGGACACGGTCACGAAGACGGTCACGGTCCTGCAGCCGAACCAGCCGCCGGTGGCGTCGTTCACCAACACGTGCACCAACCTGAGCTGCAGCTTTTCGGATACGAGTACGGACGACGACGGGACCGTGGTATCGTGGTCGTGGGACTTCGGAGACGGTGCGACATCCGACTCGCAGAACCCTTCTCACAGCTATGCGACGGAAGGTACGTACACGGTCACCCTCACCGTCATGGATGACGATGGGGCGGCATCGGATCCTCCGGCGTCCCGAACCGTCAGCGTGTCGCCCGCGAACGAGGGGCCGACCGCCGAGTTCACCTTCAGCTGTGCGGATCTCGTCTGTCAGTTCTCCGATTCGAGCAGCGATCCCGATGGCACGATCGCGGCGTGGAGCTGGGACTTCGGGGACGGGTCGTTTTCCAATCAGCAGAATCCGCAGCATGCGTTCGCCTCGAAGGGTGACTACCAGGTGTCGCTGGAAGTGACCGACAACGATGGGGCCACCGGCCAGACATCCCAGACCGTCAGCGTGAACTCGGTTCCCATCGTCTCGATCCTGCAGCCTGCGAACGGTGCCAGCTTCAACGTGGGAACGACCGTCCAGTTCCAGGGGACGGCCCTGGATGGAGACGGCGACGACCTGACGCTGCTGTGGGAATCGAGTCTCGATGGCTCGATCGGTGGAGGCACTTCGTTCACGAGTTCCGCGCTGTCGGTCGGCGCCCACGTGATCTCCTTCATCGGGACCGATGGGGCAGCTGCCGACACCGCACAGGTAACGATCACGATCGTCAACCTGTCGCCGACGGCGACGATCCTCGCACCGGCCGGCGGGACCGTGTTCACGCTGGGTGAGACGGTCACCTTCAACGGGACGGGTACGGACCCCGAGGATGGAGAACTGGTCGGCGCCTCGCTTCAGTGGACGTCCTCTCTCGACGGTGCGATCGGATCCGGCTCGACCTTCCCGCGCAGTGATCTGCAGGCCGGAACGCACCTGGTCCGGCTGGTCGCGACCGACGCGGAGGGAGCCGCGGACACGGCGGAAGTGTCGATCCGGATCAATGTGCCGCCCACGGTGACTATCACGGACCCGGCGGACGGCAGCGCCTTCATCGTCGGTACGAACGTATCCTTCCGCGGCGAGGGATCGGACCCCGAAGACGGTTCACTATCGGGCGGCGAGCTGGTCTGGAGCTCGAGCCTCGATGGTGTGTTCGGCTCGGGCAGCCCGACCAACGAGAACGGGTTGACCACCGGAGTCCACACGATCACCCTCACGGCGACCGACAGCGACGGCGCCAGCGGGACCGACCAGATCACGGTCACGATCTCCGCCGCTCCGAACCAGTCGCCGACCGCGACGATCACGACGCCTTCGCAGGACACGACGGTCACGCAGGGCGATGCCGTCAGCTTTGCGGGAGGCGGGTCAGATCCGGAGGACGGGGCGCTGACCGGGTCGTCGTTGCAGTGGCAGACAGCGGCCGGCGGCGCTCTCGGCAGCGGTGCGACCATCGCGCGATCCGACCTGCCGCTGGGGGCGAACGAGATTCGCCTGATCGCCAGCGACGCCGATGGGGCGGCCGACACGGCGAGCGTGGTCGTGACGGTCGATCTCCCGCCGAACCAGGCACCGGTCGCCGGCTTCACCTTCAGTTGCACCGACCTGGAATGCCAGTTCACCGACACCTCGTCCGATCCCGATGGAACGGTGGTCGCGTGGAACTGGAGCTTCGGTGACGGTAACACCTCGACACTGCAGAGCCCTCAGCACACCTACGCGGTGGGTGGACCGTACACGGTGACGCTGGTGGTGACGGACGATGACTCGGCGGTCTCGACGCCCGCGAGCGAGGAGATCAGCCTCAGCGCGCCTTTGCTACCGGGATTTCAGGTTGAGATTCGGGAATCGGCCGGCGTCAACCTGAGCACTTCGCAACGCAGTGCGCTGGAAAGCGCGGTCTCCCGGTGGAGGGAATTCCTGGAGACCGACCTGACTCCGGTTCCCGCGGTTCGTGCGGCCGGCAGTTGTGGAGGCGCCAGCCTGCCGGCGCTGAACGAGACCATCGACGATCTGGTCGTATACGTGGAGTCCGCGCCAATCGATGGGGTGGGCGGCACCCTCGGCTCCGCGGGCCCGTGCCGCGTTCGGGGTGGCTCGCTCCTCCCCTACCTCGGGGGAATGCTGTTCGACACCGCGGACCTGTCCAGTCTCGAGGCACAGGGCCGGCTGGAGGACGTGATCCTGCACGAGCTCGGACACGTCCTGGGGATCGGGACCGTGTGGGCTCTGAAGGGACTTCTCGAGGACCCCACCGATCCCGGCGGCCCCAGCAATGACACCTGGTTCTCGGGGGCGCTCGCGACGGCGGCGTTCGAGGCGATCGGCGGGGATGAATACGACGACGGGGAGATCGTGCCGGTAGAGAACGACAACACGAGGTTCGGTGACGGGAGCCTCAATCGGCACTGGCGGGAGTCTGTATTCGGGACCGAGTTGATGACACCGGCGATCGGATTCGGGGCCAGTCCGCTGAGCGTGGTGACCAGCGAATCGCTTCGTGACCTGGGATACACGGTGAATTCCGCGGTCGCGGATCCCTTCTTCTTCTCGTTCGATGACCTGGTGGAGCCGGACGCCGCAAACTTGATCATTCTCGAGAACGACGTCTGGGATGGACCGATCGAGATTACCGACGAGCGCGGGCGAGTCACGGGGAGCTTTCGGGCCGGCTGATCCTCCGGAGGGGAACGAGCCGAATCACCTCGCCATCACGGCTCTGACCTGAGCGGTGTATCTCCGGCCTCGGCCGCGGCGATCAACCGACGAACTTCGTCTACCGGCACGCCGAGGTTGGAGCCTCCGAATCCTTCGAGCACTCCGTAGGTGACCGCCACGACCTCGCCATCGAGCGAGAGGACAGGACCCCCACTTCCGCCGCGGGTGGTTTCGGCATCGTAGACGACCGAGGCGCTGGTCACCTGGCCCACGATCCCACGTGATGCCAGGGGTCGGATCAGGTTCGCCGCGGCCAGCTGCTCGGCGACCGACCAGAAATCGGGTCTCGACTGGCGTAGTGAGTCCACGAACACTTCGCCCGACCTGGCCAGAAGCGCGTTGATTCCGGCCGGGTATCCGAGCACCAGGATCTCGTCTCCGGCGCCCGGGGGAAGCATGGCGAGTGGAAGCGGTTCGGCCCGGTCTGAGAGACCAGGCGCGCGGAGCAGAGCCAGGTCGCTCGTTCCACTGGCCGAAATGAATTCGGCATCGAACGGCTTCGAGGCTCCGGGGGCGTACACCCTGAGGCGAAGCACGGGGATCAACCCCTGCGCCTCGAGCGCAACCGCCTGCTCGTCCACGCTCCAGGGGCGGGCAACGTGCCTGTTCGTGACCACGAGGCCGTTGTCGCCAGCCACGAACCCGCTTCCCGTGAATTCCGACGACCAGGGAGGCCCTCTCGCATCGAGGTCCGTGATGTAACCGCCTCCCGGGCTTCGCAGCAGCCTGCCGTCCGGTCCCATCACGATGCGAAGCGTGCGCCCATCGGCGGCTCGCCAACCGTATGCGCCCTGCAGAAACACGACGGAAGGCTCGGCAACCCGGACGGTTGTTCGTCCGGCTTCGTTCAGGGCTTCCAGCGCGTCGATACGCTCGGAGAGGGCGATCGCGAGTTCTTCATAGCGTTCGGTCAGCGCGGGGTCGTCGATACGTTCACCCTGCTCCTCGATCCGCGCCTCCACATCTCTGACCCGTCGTCCTTCCTCGTCGATCCTGCGTTCCAGTCGGAAGCCGAAGATCGCGAGTGTGACCGCAGAGACGACCGTCATCAGGGCCACGGCCGCGAGCGCGACCCTGACGGGTGGAGAGGTCTGGGTCAGCAGGTCCCCGGGAAGGTGCCTGGAAAGCTGCCACAATCGACCGGTCCGGCTCGCACTGCCGAGCAGGGCACCGTCCAGGGTGTCCCGCCAGGTCTCGGAAACCGTCTTGTGCCGGGTCGGGGCGTCGCGCAGGAGCAGGAAACGGAGCAGGGGACCGTCCTCGCCGAGAGCCAGAACATCTCCCGAGTCGAGCGCGTGCCTTTCCACCGGGACGCCGTTCAGAAATACGGTCTCGCCAGGATCGACCTGCAGCGTGTATTCCCCGGACTCCGACTTGCGGAGCGCCGCGTGATGCGGCGCGACGGCGGGGGCCGACCCGACCGGAAACCGCACATCCACTCCCGGCCCGGTTCCGAACGAGATGTCGTCGGAGAACAGGTGCTGTCTCGTGCCCCGGAACGGGCCGGTGAGGTGGACCACCACTGCTTCGAGGCTCACCGGACGGTCCTGGTTCAAGGACTGCGACTTCCGGCGCTCCGGGCTACGGCGCTCACTCCGTCGATCAGTCGATCCACCTCTTCGAAGTCGGTGTAGCAGGCGGCGCCGGCCCTGACGAGACCGGTCACCTCGACTCCCAGCCGCTTCGTGACATCGCTCGCGTAGAAGTCCCCATACGAGCAGAACACGGCATGCTCGGATGCCAATCGCCGGGAGACCTCGGCGCTGACCACGCCATCGACGACGAAGGAGACGGTCGGCGTGCGTGGCGCGGTACCGGCGGCCGGGCCGAAAACCCGCACACCTTCGATTGCCGACAGGCCCTGCCACATCCGGGACGCCAGCTGATCGCCGCGGTGGTGCAGCTCCTGCATGACCCGGCCGAGCCTGGCGTGCCGTTCGCCAGAGCTCGAATCCAGAGAAGCCAGAAACTCGACGGCTGCCAGAGTTCCCGCGATCCCTTCGTGATTCAGCGTGCCGGTCTCGAGCCGTTCTGGAGCATGCTCGCCGGCGGGCTGAAGCCGCGGTGCATCGAGCTCCTCGAGCAGGTCGCGTCGACCCCAGAGAACTCCCACGTGCGGGCCGTAGAACTTGTACGGAGAGCAGGCGAGCAGGTCGCAGCCCAATACTTCGACACTCACCGGCAGATGCGGCGTCGAATGCACTGCGTCGACGAACAGCAGAGAATCGTGGCGCCGGGCGATGGCCGAGACCGCCTCGACGTCATTCACGCTCCCGAGCGCGTTGGACGCTCCGCCGACCGCGATCAATCGGGTGCGGGAATTGACGACCGACTCGAAGTCGGACAACTCGAGCGTTCCCGTGTCCGACCGGAACGGGACGGTCCGGACCTCGAAGTTCCACATCCGGGCCATGTCCAGCCAGGGGTCGACGTTGGCCCGGTGGTCCAGCTCGGTAACGACGATCTCAGAGCCCGGTGGAAATCTCCGCCCGAGCGCGCGGGCCACGTGAAAGGTCAGCGTCGTCATGTTGGGGCCGAAAACGATCTCGTCCGGCGATCCATCCAGAAAGTCGGCCATCGCCGCACGGGCGCCCGCGACCACCGCATCCGTCTCGGCGCTGGTGGGAAAGCCCCAGTGCGTGTTCGCGTTGTGTCTGAGGAGATAGTCGGACACCGCTCCGGCCACGGAAGCGGGCACCTGTGTGCCGCCAGGACCGTCGAAGTAGGCCACAGTCTTCCCCTCATGGACTCGCTGCAGGGCGGGAAACCGATCGCGAATCGCTGATACGCTGGAGATCATTGTTCCTCTCCGGGGAGCGGCATCCACTCCCGTATGACGATTTCCGGCACGAAACCGGAACGGCTGCGAGCCTCGGCCCAGTCGATCGTCTCCCGCCGTCGGGCGGCAGGGGTGCAAAGAAACTCGGGACTCGGCGTGATGAGGACCCGTCCGAGATCCAGCCGGTCGGCATCCCAGCAGGTCAGAATCGTCACGTCTCCCTCGGTGCCGCCGTCGGTGTGATACTCGCAGGCATGGTAGAGCATGTCGAACCGGGCCGGTTCGAGATCGAACAGCCTCCCGCGCAGCGAGGCGGCGAGCTCGGCCCCGCGCCGGCCGTGGCCATCATCCCACCCTTCGTTCTCCCGGCAGCTGTCGTGGAAGACGGCGAACAGAGCCACGATTTCTCGATCGGCTCCGGTTTCCCCGGCCAGGCGCTGGCCGGTCTCCAGCACCCGCGCCCAGTGCGGAAGGCCATGCGTTCCGTCCCAGCGGAGAGGGTAGCGCGCGAGGATCGCCCGGACCACTTCGATCGGGGGTGCGGCAGCTCCGGTCACTGAGACCGCTCGGAAGCGTACAGCGAGGGGATGCGTTCAGCCCGGAACACGTACAGTCCATCAATCCCGGTCAGTTCCCAGCGGCGGCTTCCGGACTCATCCAATTCCACTACCCGTCCCTCCCTGCCGAACGATACGAGACCTCCACGATCCGAGTAGACCTGGGTACTCCCGCCCACAAGTGTATGCGTCTCAGGCGCGTCGATGTGCTGCCATACAAGTGTGGCGGTCCTGGCGGATTCATCGATCCGGTACCGGAGGAACCTGCTTGGTGCCTCGTCAGAGTTGTCCAGGAGTTGAATCTCTCCGGCGTCGGCGGCCCGGATTCCATGCTGTCGCTCGAAAGTCCCCTTCGGATCGTCTATGTAAGCGAATTGGTTTCGCCGGCCGCCGAACCGCCAGATCACCTCTCCCGTTCGGGCGTTCACCTTCGTGACCTCGTTGAGATTTCGGAAGGAGAACAGGTAGTTACCATCGGTGTCGGTGTCGATCGAGTTGCCGTGAGTCAAATTGAGGACCGAGATGTCTTCCAGTGAATTCAGCGACGTGTCGGTGACGTCGAAATGGTCAGCCGAGTGCCATTCCCAGGCGAGTGTGCCATCGGTTTCGAGAAGCTGGACGACCGTCCAGTTTACCTCGGCCGTCGGCAAGCCGCCGAATGGGCTGAGATCCTCGGGTCTCAAGTCGTCACACATGACCAGCGCCCGACCGTCGGCCAGAACCCGAATCTCGTGCGGGCGGGTCTCGTACCCGATGCAGCGGATGCGGCCGGTCTCCCGGCCCAGCTCGTCGAGTACCCTGTACGCCCTGACATCGTTGGTCAGGCCATACAACGTGTAGGTGCCTGCCGGATGAGCCTGGAAGTTGACCAGGGTTTGATCGGGGTCGTAGCGATACCAGACGATGCGGCCGGAGTTGTCGATGATCACGGGCCCGTCGGGGACCGAGAGGGTGAGAAAACCGGGAGTGGTGTCAGTCCCGACAGGCGTCACCGCCGGAAGCCAGTCGGGCAGGGTTCCGGTCGTGAGCGACAGAGTCTCGACGGAGAGCTCTCCGGGATCGGAGAGCACGACCTCGACCTCGTAGCTCGTCTCCGGCCGCAGACCCAGGAGAGCAGGACGTGCGGTGCTGTCGGGCCCGAACGGGTAGAGCGGTGACTCCCGGACTTCGCCCGCGCCATCGGTGTAGCGCAGAAAAGCGAACCGGTAGCCCGTAGCCCGCACCGCAGCCTCTCCGCTGATCACGTTCGCAGGTCCGACGGCGACGGACGATCCGAAGTACAGGCGCTCGGGTCCGGTGCTGTCACTACAGGCCCCGAGAGCTCCCACCACGAGGAGGAGTGTCGTTGTCCGGGCCGCGGTTCTCGGCATGAGTCCTCGGG
>JAMJQL010000128.1 GCA_023554245.1 Gemmatimonadota bacterium | reverse complement strand
TCGGCCTCCCGCTACTCGATGACCGCGAGCAAATCGTTCCGGTCGACGGTCATACCGGGCTCGACATGGATCTCCCGGACCGTTCCCGACGCCTCGGCACTCAGCTCGTTCTCCATTTTCATCGCCTCCATGACCACGAGGCCGTCGCCGGATTGCACTTCACGCCCCACCTCGGTCTCGACCTTGACGATCAAGCCCGGCATCGGCGCTCGAATCTCGATTCTCGACTGTGTCTGAGCCGTAGAGCCTGCCAGCTCCCGGATGTGGCGAGCACGCTCGTCCTCCACCCGGAGTTCGAAAGCCCTTCCCTCGAGCTCGATCATCCATCCTTCGGCGACTCGCCGGCCGAACAGCCCTACGGAACGATCTTCGACCCGTAGGTGTCGACGATCCGTTCCGGGCAGACTGGAGAGCTCCGCCCGAATCTCATCCCCGTTGACCCGCAGCAAGCCGTCCTCGAGCTCGATCAGTTGCTCCTGCCCCTCGACGGTCACGAAGTATTTCAAGCGGCCTCCGTTTCGGTCGTGACGGCCTTGTCGGCCCGTCGCATCCACACCAGAGTCTCAACGTGCGCCGTCTGCGGAAAGGCGTCGAATCCTCTGACCGCGAGAGGGTGCCATTCGCTCGCGAGAAGTGAGAGGTCCCGGCCGAGTGTCGCCGGATCACAGCTCACGTATGCCAGGCCGCGTGCCGCGCCCGGACGCAGCAGCGCGTCCACGACCGCTCCCGACAGTCCGGCGCGAGGAGGATTCACAACTATGACATCAGCGTTCGCGAACGAGTCGGGAACGGATTCGACCCGGGCCGCTATGAACTCGAGCTGCAGTCCCTCGTCAGCGGCGGCCCTTCGACCCGAAGCGACTGAGGAGGGGTCCGACTCGACCGCAGTCACCAGCGCCCCTTCACGAGCCCACCTGATCGCCCGGGCTCCCACTCCGGCGTAGAGATCGGCGATTCGAACTCCACGCCTGGGCCCTACCCACTCGTCCAGGGTACTGTCCATGGAACGGGAAACGTCCCGGTTTACCTGCAGGAAGGACTCGGGGCCGAGCTCGAATCGGGTACCCTGCCAGCGTTCCGACAGGCTTTCCGATCCTGCCAGCACCGTCCGCGTTCCATCGTCACAGGTCTGAACGTAAGAGGCGAGAGCCGAGACGGAAGCCGCAACCGTGTCCGGACGGCCCGTCAGGTCGGACCTGCCGCCACGAACATGCAGTCCCACATTGCCATCCTCCGTGCAGCGGATCGTGACCTTGAGGTCCTGCCCGGCGGGGAGAAGACCGGCGTCGAGGCCCAGGTTCGCCCGCAGCTCAGTCAGCGCTTTTCGAACCGGCGTCTCAGCCAGAAGGCAATCATCGACATCCAGAATCGTATTCGGATCGTGCCTCGCGTGATAGCCCAGCCGCACATCCTCCGGCCCCCGACGCAGAGTGAGAGTCACCCGGTTCCGGTAGCCGAACTCCGCACCGGAGGTGGAAACCGGAGGAAGGTCGGCCTCCAGCCCGCCAATGCGTCTGAGAGATTCGCGGATGATCGTGCGCTTGGCGTCTCTCTGAGACCCGATGTCGAGGTGCTGGAGAGCACAACCGCCGCACTGGCCGTACAGGGGGCATGGCGGGTCCCGGCGTCCGGGGCCCCGCTGTTGAATCTCGACCAATTCGGCTCGTGCCCAGCGCTTGCGGGTGCTGACGATGCGAGCTCGAACCCGGTCACCGGGCGCAGTCCGGGGAACGAAGACGACCCGGCCGTCCGCGTCCCGACCCACACCCTCTCCCCCGGCGGCGACGGAGTCGATTGCGAGAGTCACGAATGATTGTCCCCCGCTCTGCGCGACCGATTCGAGCTCGCTCACCGGGGATCGAACGCCCGCTGCCATGCCGTCCGACCTTCCCGGGCTGGGGTAGGTCCAGGATCCGCCGGCGATCCGGAGGAGACCCCTCCCCGCTCCCTTCGCTCTTCCTCGAGCAGAACGGCCGCGATGGCCGCCGCCCGTTCCTGCCAGCTCGCGGCTCCGTCCGCGAGCAATTCCGGGTGTTCGTCGATGTATTGAATCGAGAACTCCCCGGCTCTGAAGTCAGGCTCATCCATCACGGCAAGATGAAAGGGCTGCGTAGTCCGGATTCCTTCGATCTGAAGCTCGCGAAGGGCACGCCGCATCCTCATGATGGCTTCCTCTCGCGACGGAGCATAAACGACCAGCTTCGCGAGCAGAGGGTCGTAGTGAAGCCCGACCTCGAAGCCTCTGGCGATTCCACCATCCCAGCGGACGCCCGGTCCGGTCGGTACGTAGAGGGACTCGATGCGACCGGTGGACGGGAAAAACCCCGCGAACGGATCCTCCCCGCTGATTCGACACTCGATCGAGTGGCCCGCTGGCCAGTCCGGGTCAGCATCGACCTCGAGCCGCGCACCGGCTGCGATACGGATCTGCCATTGCACCAGATCCACCCCCGTCACGAGCTCCGTGACGGGGTGCTCCACCTGGATGCGGGTATTCATTTCGAGGAAGAAGAACTGCCCGTCCTCGACCAGGAACTCAACCGTGCCCGCGCCGACATAATCGACGGCTTCTGCGGCCGCCACGGCCACCTTCCCCATCTCCGCTCGGAGATCGGCGTTCACGGCAGGCGAGGGTGCTTCCTCGATCAGCTTCTGATGTCGCCTCTGAATCGAGCACTCCCGTTCGCCCAGGTGAATCGTGTGCCCGTGCGCATCTGCCAGAACCTGAATCTCGATGTGCCTCGGGCGCGCGAGGAACCGTTCCATGTAAACGCGCGGATCTCCAAAGGCCTGGTCGGCTTCCCGGGTCGCCGCCTCGAAGGCCCGCGGCAACTCGGACGCTTCCTCGACCACGCGCATTCCCTTTCCCCCCCCGCCCGCAGCAGCCTTGAGCAGAATCGGGAAGCCGATGCGCGCCGCCTCCGCCCGCGCCTGATCGTCGGTCTCGATCGGACCCTCGCTGCCCGGGACGACTGGAACGCCCGCCGAGAGCATCCGCCGGCGCGCTTCCGTCTTATCGCCCATGGCCCCTATGGCTGCGGCAGACGGTCCGATGAACAGGAAGCCGTCCTCTTCCACACGACGCGCGAATTCCGGATTTTCGGCCAGGAATCCATACCCGGGGTGAATGGCCTGCGCATTTGACCGCCGGGCCGCATCAAGCAGCCGATCGATGTCCAGATAACTCTCACCGGCCGGCGCTGGACCGATCGGAATCGCCTCCTCGGCGGTGAGCACGTGAGGCGAGAATTCGTCCGGCTCGGAGTAGACGGCAACTGCCGATACTCCTAATTCCTGACATGCACGCACGATACGCAGTGCGATCTCACCTCGATTCGCGACCAGGACTTTCTCGAGCATTCTGCCTCCGGATCCCCTTCACACCCGTTCGGGGGGCCTGCCGACCAGCAGGGCGAATCTACCGATCGAGTCGAGGGTCTCCTCTCTAACACTCCACCCGGTCCAGCCTCTGCGCCACATGCTGTTGCGGGCAGCTCTCCAGATCCGGGCCTTGTGTATGTCGTCGCAGATGATCGCTCCGCCCGGCGCCACGAGATCGAATGCGGTCGCCATCTGCCGCGCCCGTTCTCTCACGCTGCCGAAATCGTACACGACCAGGTCGAACCGGTCCGATCCATGCTTCTCCAGAAACTCATCCCAGAGCAGAAAGTCGACGTCACCTGTCCCGGCGGTTCTCGAATAGTCCCGTGACCGGGCCAGCCACTCCGGATCATCGTCCACCGAGATCACCGTGCTGTCAGGGCTGAAGCGGTCCCGCCAGCTGCGCAGTGTCCAGGAAGTGATTCCCGATCCGAGGTCCACGATTCGGCCGGGACGTCGCACCTCGCACCACCGGACCAGAAACCGGCACAGCTCGATCGAAGCTGCCATGATCTCGTCGGTACCGGTTTCGCGGATGTACTCTGCGAGGCGCTCCGGAATTTCCTGGATGAGCGCATCGACCTCCTGGTCCGAGAGTCTGCGACCGGACCCGAACCCGCGGGGATCTCTGGACAGTCGAAGTCGATCCCGACGACCTCGTCGGCTCTGTGCCCTCGTCTTGAGTCGATCGGGCAGCCAGTGATATCCCGGCATCAGGCAGAAGCCCGGCGACGAGAGGTCACAGCGGGATGTTCCCGTGCTTCCTGGGGGGATTTCGATCCCGCTTCTCCTCGAGCATTTCGAGACCAGAGATCAGCCGGGACCGCGTCTCGCGAGGATCTATGACATCATCGAGAAAGCCTCTACGAGCCGCCAGGTACGGATGGGCGAACGTCTCCCTGAATTCCGCCTCGAGTTCCGATGCTCGAACCTCCGGGTCCTCAGCCTCGGCGATTTCGCGTCGGTACAGGATCTCAACCGCTCCCTTCGGACCCATCACTGCGATCTCCGCAGTGGGCCAGGCCAGGTTGAGGTCCCCGCGGATGTGTTTCGAGGACATGACGTCGTAAGCTCCTCCGTACGCCTTCCGCGTGATCACAGTCAATTTCGGAACCGTGGCCTCACAGTACGCGAAGAGGAGCTTCGCACCGTGGACGATGATCCCGCCATGCTCCTGTGCCACACCGGGCAGAAAGCCCGGCACGTCCTCGAAGGTCACGAGAGGGATGTTGAACGCGTCGCAGAAGCGGACGAATCGGGCTCCCTTTCGGCTCGCATCGATGTCCAGCACCCCGGCCAGCACGGCAGGCTGGTTTGCGATCACGCCCACGGGGCGCCCGCCGAGGCGGGCGAACCCGGTGATGAGATTTCCTGCCCAGCCCGCGTGGACCTCGAGGAAGGCACCGTCATCGACGACCCGGCGGATGACCTCGTGCATATCGTACGGCTGGGTAGGCAGGTCCGGGATCACCTTCAGCAGATCCTCATCCGCCCGATCGAGGGGATCTTCGGTCGACTTCCGTGGAGGCGGTTCCGAGTTGTTCGCAGGGAGGTACGAAAGCAACTCACGAATCGATTGCAGGCACTCGACCTCGGTCGGTCGGGAGAAGTGTGCGACTCCGGAGGTCGTGGCATGCACCCGCGCGCCTCCGAGATCCTCGAAGCTGACGTCCTCGTGCGTCACCGTCTTCACGACGTTGGGACCGGTCACGAACATGTGACTGACACCCTGAACCATGAAGATGAAGTCCGTAATCGCCGGCGAGTATACGGCTCCCCCCGCGCACGGGCCGAGAATGGCGCTGAGCTGCGGCACGACGCCCGAAGCCATCGTGTTGCGCCAGAACAGTTCCGCGTAACCGCCGAGCGAGGCGACGCCATCCTGTATCCTCGCCCCGCCAGAATCGTTCAGCCCGATGACCGGACCTCCGTTGCGGACCGCGAGGTCTACGATCTTGCAGATCTTCTCTGCATGCGCTTCCGAAAGCGACCCGCCGAAAACCGTGAAGTCCTGGCTGAACACATAGACCGTGCGACCGTCCACCTTCCCGTAACCCGTCACGACTCCGTCGCCCGGAATCCGTTGACGATCCAGACCGAAATCGGAAGAGCGATGTTC
>JAMJQL010000127.1 GCA_023554245.1 Gemmatimonadota bacterium | reverse complement strand
GCGCGACGAGTTCTTCGCCGCCCACGGAATGACGGTGAAGACGTTCGTCGATCCCGCGGGAGGGAACCGGGTCGGCGTGATGATCGAGAACGTGCCCAGCCTGGAAGCTCTCAAGAAGACGCTCAGTGGCCCCGATGCGGCGGCGGCCATGGAGCACGATGGTGTCCATCCGGACTCCCTGGAGCTCTACGTAGCCTCGTAGAGCAACCGCGTCAGCGCACGACGTCCGTCAGGATGTCGTGCACGACGCTGGTGGCGATCTCCACAAGCAGCACGTCGAGGCCCACCTCCATGATTTCGTAGCCAACCGGAAGGCGAACTCGTGAACGCAGGCCATCGGGAGCGAACTTCTTCGCGATTCCGGGCGGAAGAGGCTTACCGCGAGCCAGGTTCTTCCGGATGCCGGGAGGCAGCGCCTCGACGTTTCCGACCGGGTGCTGGACGTACCAGTCCCGGATCTCCACCTGCATATCCCTCGTCAGCGCAATCGAAGCCGAGACGGATACGACAGGCTCGCCGCTCTTCTTGCTGTTTCCCTGTGCGAAGGAAGGAGCCGCAGTGGTCGTGAGCAAGGCGGAACCGAGGATCAAGCTGGCCAGCAGACTACAATTTGCACGCATCGTGATGGCTCCCTGCCAGTGATTCGCAATGAAATGGACGAAGCCTGCCTTCGACAGTCGAATTGAGCAGTATCCATGCCGTTGTGCTGTAGTCTGACCCGGTAGACACCCCGCCAGGCGCTTGGCTTTCGACACTCCTTCTGCGATCTTCGTGCGCATGTCCAACGAAACTCACGGTTACCAGCGCTTTTTCGCTGAGCTCAAGCGGCGCCAGGTCTTCAAAGTGACCGCGATTTACGGGGCGGTGGCCTTCGGCATCCTGCAGGTCGCCGATCCGCTGGCCGGAGCGCTTGCACTCCCCGATTCGTTCCTCAGGATCGTGGTCGCCCTGCTGCTGTTGGGTTTCCCGGTCGCGCTGGTGCTCGCATGGGCGTTCGAGCTCACCCCGGAGGGCGTGCGTAAGGCGGAATCGGCCGCACCCGGCGAGATCGAGGCGATCGTCGCGCAGCCCGCCTCGCGTCGCTGGCCCGCGGGACTACTGGCGCTGGCCGGAATTGTAGCCCTGGTCCTCGGCTCGGTCTGGGTGGGCCGGCAGACCGCGCCGGGTCGCCAGTTGAGTCTCGCCATCCCGGAAGCGCACGCCTCCGATCTGTCCACGCTTGCGATCCTGCCGTTCGAGAACGTGGGGGACGACGGGGACAACGAAGTCCTCGCCTCGGGCCTCCACATGGATCTTCAGGATCAGCTGGGCCGGCTCTCCGCCCTGCGCGTCACCTCGCCGATGTCGGTGCGCGAGTACGAGGCGACAGAGAAGGGAGACCAGCAGATCGCCGCGGAGCTCGGGGTGGACTACCTGCTGAAAGGCAGTGTGCGCCGTTCCGGAAGCCGGGCCAGGATCTTCGTACAGCTCGTGGACGCGGAGACGAGCGAGAACCTGTGGACCGACCAGTTCGACCGGGAGGTCACGGCGGAAACCCTGTTCGACATCCAGTCGGACATCGCCCGGCAGGTCGCGGGGCAGCTGGCGACGGAGCTCAGCCCCTCCGATCTCGCGGCGCTGGACCAGGGACCGCCGAGCGACGACCTGGCGGCGATCGCGGCCTACAACCGGGCGCGGCAGGTCGCCTTCACTCCGGGACGGGGAGACGAATTCGGGGACGCGGTCGAGTTGGCCGAACGGGCCGTCGAACTCGACCCGGAGTTCGTGGATGCGTGGGCATTTCTCGCACGCCTCAGGTCTCGCTCGGCATCGCTTGGCGATGCAGTTCAGGGACGAGCATCGGATGCCGTACAGAGAGCCGAGTCACTGGCGCCCGGCGGCGTTCAGGCGATCACGGCGCGTGCGTACTTCACCTATTACGTAGAGCAGAACTTCGCCGAAGCGCTGGGCCAGATGCGTGACGCGGAACGACTCGCGCCGTCCGATGTCGACGTAATCTCGGGGATCGCCTACCTCCAGCGGCGGCTCGGACGGTGGGACGAGGCGCTGGCCTCGATGCAGCGCGCGGTGGCGGTGAGCCCGCGTAGCCCGGACCTGCTCAGCGGCTACTCCGGGATGCTATCTCAGATGGGCCGGTTCACGGCAGCGGATGTTGTCGCCGAACGTGCGCTGCAGATCGACCCTTCGATCCCTTATGTTCGTTCGAACAAGGTACTGAGCACATTGAACCGGCATCGGGACATCGGCCGGGCCCGGGGTCTGGCGACGGAGCTCGGTCTGGACGCGTCCGAGCCGGCGGAGGCAACCGCACTCTACGATCTCGCGATCTACGAGGGAGATCTCGACCAGGCCGCTCGAATCGCCGACGGTCTCCCCCCGAGCGGCGAAGTCCCGGGCGAACTGATGCGACTGTTCTCGCGCGGCTGGGCCCGACTGCTCGCCGGACACAGTTCGACATCGATCGGCGACTCTGCACTCGCGCTGGACTGGGCGCCGACGGGGACACACGGCTGGCAGCAGCTCGGAGAGGCTTTCGCATTCTCGTTCAAGGGCGACGAACACGGCGCATGGACGGCCCTGGAGGAGGCGATCCGGCTGGCGCGTGCGTCGGACGATGCCGCGACCTCGGCGGTAATTCGCGCGAACGCCGCGCTCCTTGCGCCGGTGATCGGCCGACCCGAGGAGGCGCTCGGCCTGCTCGACGAGATCATCGAGCTTCCAGGCACGTTCATCGACGTGGTCGAACTGCGCCACAGTCCCGCCTTCGTTGGCCTGCGCGACGACCCGCGCTTCGAGGAGATCCTCGAGCGTCGCCGGGCGTTCGAAGAGCAGGCGGACCGGGACGCGGAAGCAAATCGGCCGTGGCTGCCTTAGTATTGTCGGCACGAGTCAGGATCCGCAGGCCTATGCCAGCGCACCGAATTGCCGGACGCAGGAGATTCCCTCGATGACGCGACCGATTCCCGAGCCGGCCAGCACCTGGGTGGTGGCGCTTCTCACGGTAGCAGCCCTGGCCGCCGCGATCGGAGCCATCTTCTGGTGGCATGGCCCTCTCGGTCTCGCCGCCCTGGTTACCGGTGCCTACGTGCTGCACCTGATCGCGATCCGGGTATCGGCTGCCGATGCCGCATCCCTTCATTCCGAGCAGGCGAAACGTGAGGCCCGTGAGCTGGAGCACGAGTACGAGCGCAGGATTCTCGATGCGGATCTCGTTCGTTCGGAGCTCGATGCGGAGCGGGTTCGTCTCCAGAACCAGTGGGACCATCTCAGGGGCCTCGTAGAAGAGCGAAAGTCGAGGATGCAATCGGTTCGGGACTTCGAGCGTGAGCTCGAGGCGGTTCGCAAGGAGGCCTCCGAATCACTGGCCACCGCCCGGCGCACCGCGGCCAGCAAGGAGGAACGCGCAAAACAGCTGCAGGCGCGAATCGAGGAACTCGAGAACGAGCAGGAGCGCGCCCTCGAGCGGGAGACGGAGATGCTGGCACTGACCCGGCAGATCGAGGAGCTCGAGGCGGCTCAGGATGAAGCGGAGCGGGCGCTGAGTGATGTCGGCGCCCGTCACCCCTCGTCGAATCACCTCGCTACCGCGATTGCGGCCGGAGCGAGATCACCGGACTCCCAACAACTGAGAGCCTGGCAGTTCATCGCCCACCGACAGAAACAGACCCGTCGGCCCGTCTGAGTCACAGATGGCATGTCCTGAGCGCGATGAAGCCGCCTTGAGGCGGCTTCATCGCATTGCGCTCGATCCCGGCCCGGCCGGGACACTCCTTCGCTTCGTCAGCTGCCCTTTTTGAGGCTCAGCCGATCACGCCACGCGCAGTACCCGCAGCGAGCGAAGAAGATGGTGATCGCGTGGAGCATGCCGGCAATCCCCAGCAGT
The DNA here is from genome assembly GCA_023554245.1 of Gemmatimonadota bacterium. Classification (GTDB taxonomy): domain Bacteria; phylum Gemmatimonadota; class Gemmatimonadetes; order Palauibacterales; family Palauibacteraceae; genus Carthagonibacter; species Carthagonibacter metallireducens. The sequence continues at coordinate 19 of JAMJQL010000127.1, read as the reverse complement.
CCGAGAAAATATACGCCCT
>JAMJQL010000015.1 GCA_023554245.1 Gemmatimonadota bacterium | reverse complement strand
CACGACAGGCAGCGTGATTCGCCCCAGGCTGACGCCGCTGGCCTTCATCGCCGAGATCTCGTTGTCGGCTGCGAGTCGGTTGAATACGAACAGGACGGCTACGAGGACCGCCATCGGTACGATCACCGCGAAGATGAACGGAATCGAATACAGAAATACTTCGGAGACGATCCTCCACCCGAGTCCCTTGCCTACCAGACTGCCGAACCGATCCGCGACGACGTCCAGCATCATCAGAGCGGTCAGGAGGATCGCTGCGAACAGGAACGGCGCCAGGAGCTGGCGCAGCACATAACGAGTGAGAATGCGCAAAGCGGTGCTGATTCTCCGGCGACTCGGGTCCACGGACTGGTATTCCGTACGCCCGGTTCCGATTGACAGGAGCCGGGCGTCGGCGGAACATACCCGGCCATGGTCGATTTGGCTCCCCAGGTCCCCCGTCCCGAGTCCGTAGTGATCGTGCTGCTCAGCGCGATCGGCGATGTGGTGCACGGGATGCCCATAGCCACTTCGCTGCGACGCGCGTGGCCCGACACGCGCATTCATTGGGTGATTCAGCCAGTGGGACACGGACTGGTGGCGCCGCACCCGGCCGTGGATGAGTTCCACCTCTTCGATCGAAAGGCCGGTCTCAAGGGATTTGCGGACTTGAGGCGGCAACTCGGAGGACGGCGCTTCGATCTCGCGATCGGACTGCAGGTATACCTGAAGGCGGGCCTGATCATGGGCATGCTTCCGGCAGACCGGAAGCTTGGATTCGACAGGGCCAGGGCCAGGGACCTCAACTGGTTGTTCAGTTCCGAGCGGATCCCGCCACACAAGCCGCAGCACGTGGAGGATCAGTACTTCGAGTTTCTCGATTACCTTGGGGTTCCCGTCGCCAGGGAGTGGGAGTTCGCGTTCTCCGAATCGGAGCGCGAGAAGCGCGACAGGTTCTTCGAGCCGATCGACGCACCTGCTCTCGCTGTCGTCCTGCGCACCACTCGACCCGGCAAGAACTGGCCGCTGGAACGATACGCCCGGGTACTGGAAATCGCTCAAATGGACCTGGGGCTTCAACCGGTGCTGATCGGCAGTCGTGCGCCGGCCGAAGCCGCGGCGGCGGCGGAACTGCTGCAGCTGACCCGGGCTCGGCCCATCAATGCGCTGGAGAACGACCTGCGCCGACTCGCGTGGATCCTCGATGGAGCGGACTATGCTCTGAGCCCGGATACCGGGCCTCTGCACGTGGCCGTCGCGCTCGGCACTCCGACGGTGAGCCTGTATGGCTATACGGACCCCAAGCGGGTAGGACCGTACCGACGATTTTCCGAGCTCGTGATCGACCGCTACACCCGGCCGGGCGAAGTCACGCCCTCGATGGAGTTCCGGCCCGGCAACATGGAGCTGATTACGGTAGACGAGGTAGCGGCGAAGCTCGAGCAGGCGGTGCGGAGTTACGGAGACTGACTTCGGGGCGGTTCTACCGGGCGCCCGTCAGAGCGTCCGAAGCGAGGGACGCGAGGGCCACTCGATGGGAGGCAGATTGAGCAAAGGCCGGATTCTCTGGGCGGATGACGAGGTGGACATGCTGCGGCCGCACACCATTCTCCTCGTGCGCGAGGGCTACCACGTCGACGCGGTCATGAATGGAAACGACGCGCTCGAGCTCCTCGAGCGCGAGAGCTACGACCTCGTGCTGCTCGACGAGCAGATGCCGGGCCTGCGGGGAATTGATGTTCTGTCGCAGATTCGGTCGCGCGGGCGAGGCATTCCGGTCGTGATGGTTACCAAGAGCCAGACGGACGATGTCATGCACGAGGCGATCGGCCGTCGCGCCGACGACTACATCGTCAAGCCGACCAGTCCTCGACAGGTTCTCTCCGTGGTGACCCGGCTGCTGGCGGGGCCGAGGCTGCGCCACGAACGGATCGCACGCGAGTTCACCCGTCGATTCGTGGAGCTCCGGGAGGAGATTGCAGATGCGCGCTCGTGGTCGGAGTGGTTCGGCCTCTACTCCGAGCTGGTGGACTGGGAGCTGGGCCTGGAGCAGGCCGGGGAATCGGATCTCCGCGACATCCTGCACTCACTTCAGCTGGATGTCAGGAGGGGATTCTGCGACCTGGTCGCACGAGAGTACCAGGATTGGACACACGAGGGAGGCAAGCAGGGACCCGTCCTGTCGGTGGACGTGATGCGACGCTTCCTGCGGCCGGTAATCTCAAACGAGAGCTCTTGCCTGCTGGTCGTGATGGACTGCCTTCGACTCGACCAGTGGCGGGTGATGCGACCGCTCCTGGAGGATTTCTTCGAGGTGGAAGAGTCTCTCTATTCCTCCATTCTCCCTACGGCCACCCCGTTCTCCCGGAATGCCATATTCAGCGGGCTGTTCCCGGACGAGCTCGAGGAGACGCGACCGGGCTGGTACGAGTCCGGCGAGGAGGAGGGCTACAACACCTTCGAGGATCAGCTGTTCGCTGCACATGTGAGAGAAATCGCCGGGCCGGCGGTGAAGACACACTACGAGAAGGTGTTCACCTCGGAGCAGGGAGAAGATCTGCTCACCCGGCTGCCCGGCTGGCTCTCCGAGCCCTCCGCGACGGCTCTCGTGTTCGCGTTCGTAGACCTGCTCACGCACGGCAGGTCCGAGTCGAGACTGTTGTGGGAAGTGGCCAAGGATGCCGCCGCACTTCGATCGCTTTCGCTCGCCTGGTTCGAGCGCTCGGCGGCGCTCGAGGCGCTGAAACTGGCAGCCCGGCGGGGGACGACGGTTCTCCTGACCACCGACCATGGATCCGTGCACTGCAACCGTCCCGTCATCACGTACGCTCAACGGGATGCCACGGCGAACTTGCGCTACAAGTTCGGTCGCAATCTCAGGGTGGAGCATCCCGCCGCCGTCCTCTCGGCCTCCGATCCGGACGATCTGCGACTTCCTCCAAGAGGTTACCAGACGAATTACGTGCTCTGCCGAGAGGACTACTACCTGGTGTATCCGACCAAGCTGCGGGAATACCAGAGCCGCTATCGCGACAGCTTCCTGCACGGCGGTATCAGCCCGGAGGAGATGATCCTCCCCGCCGTGCTCCTCACCCCGAGGAGCTGACTCGACCATGAGCGACACGGGGCGCGGATCGTACGTGAGGTTGCTCGGCTACCTGAAGCCGTTTCTGGGCCTCTTCGCGCTGAGCACCTTCCTCACTCTGGTGATGACCGGACTGGACCTGTTCAGTCTCGTACTCGTCATCCCGCTGCTGCAGAATCTGTTCGGTGAAGGAACCGCCCTGACCGGACCTCAGTCGACGATCGTAGAGCGCACACTGGACTTCCTGGTCGGCGGATTCATCGACACGTCTTCGCCCCTCGAATCTCTGCGCAACGTCTGCCTGCTGGTTCTCGGAGCGATCGTACTCAAGAACGCCGCGCTGGTCGGCTCGCGGGCGACTGCGATCGCAGTTCGCGAGGGGGTCGAGCGTGACATGCGCGAAGATGTCTACGGGCACCTGCAGCTTCTCCCGCTCAGCTACTTCGGACAGACGAAGGCGGGCCAGCTGTTGACCCGGGTTCTCACCGATACGCGTGTCGCGAGGGACGCGATCACCTACGGTCTCGCGGATGTGATCCGGAAGGTGCTGACCGCCGCCGTCTACACGGTCGTCCTGTTTCTCGTCTCCTGGCGACTCTCGATCGTCGCGCTCCTCTTCGCTCCGATGCTCGCAATCGTGCTGGCTCCGCTGCTCAGGCGGCTCAGAAAGGGGTTCCGGGCGGCGCTAGACAAGCAGGGTGAGCTGCTCAGCGTCCTTCAGGAAAACGTCTCCGGAATCCGGCTGGTGAAGTCGTTCGGAGCCGAAGCGCACGAGAAGGCCCGATTCGCGCTCGTATCGGAGTTGTACCGCCGGCGTCAGGTCCGCACGTCGGTGCTCGCAGATCTCGCGTCACCGCTCTCGGAAACCCTCTCGTCGGTCGTGGCTCTCGGACTGGTCTGGATCGGAGCATGGATGGTGCTTGGCGAAGGATCTTTGACTGCAGAGCAATTCCTGTTCTTCGTTACCGTCGCGCTGCAGTTGATCTCACCGTTGAAGGCGATCGCCGACTATCCCGCGAAGCTGCAGTTGTCAGTGGCGGCAGCCGATCGGTTCTTCGAAGTCCTGGATGCGCCCGTCGAACTGGCGGGCGGTGATTCGATCGCCAGGCCTCCGGAACTCGGAGTTCGCTTCGAGGCGGTATCGTTCGAATACGAGCCGGACCGCCCCGTTCTTCGAGACGTGAGTTTCGAGATCGAGGCGGGCGAGGTGCTCGCGATCGTCGGACCGTCGGGGGCCGGGAAGACGACCCTGGTCGACCTCCTTCCACGCTTCATCGATCCGACATCGGGATACATCGCCATCGACGGCACGGACATTCGCGACTTCACTCTCGCCTCCCTGCGGGAGCTGTTCGGTGTGGTCAGCCAGGAGACGGTCATTTTCCACGACACCGTGCGAGCGAACATCGCCTACGGCAGACCGGATCGCTGGTCCGACGACGAGATTCTGTCAGCCGCCGTAGCGGCCCACGCGGCCGATTTCGTATCGGAGTTGCCCGATGGTCTGGACACGGTTCTGGGAGATCGAGGTGTCCGCCTCTCGGGCGGGCAGCGCCAGAGAATCGGGCTCGCGAGGGCGATTCTCCGGGACCCACCGATCCTGATCCTCGACGAGGCGACATCTGCGCTCGACTCGGAGTCGGAACAGCTCATCCAACGAGCGCTGGACCGACTGCTTCGCGATCGTACCGTGTTCGTCATCGCCCACAGGTTGTCGACGGTACGCGGTGCAGACCGGATACTGGTGCTCGATGACGGAGCCGTGGTCGGGTCGGGGTCGCACCAGGAATTGCTCGAAGATGGCGGAATCTACCGGCGCCTGCACGAGTTACAGTTCACTTCGTAGGCTCCTCGACCGCCATCTGAGACTGGCTCGGCCTCAGGCTGCGGGGCGAGGCTCCGGCGACGCTGCGTACCCCCTTTCGAGGTGGGGCCACGCATCCAGCGCCGAGTGAAGCCCCAGCTTTCGCAGCGAACGTTGAAGTCGAGCGAGGTTTGCGTGGCGGGATCGTCCCGTCACGCCGCCTGTAACGATGCGTCCGCGATCCCAGTCGATCAGCATCACCGGCAGATCGGGTCTCGATTCCGGCACGAGGAGATTCCAGGCGTTCAGATCCGCGTGCCAGCCACCTGCGTCGTGACAGGCGCGGATCGAGCGGCCGATCTCCTCCATGATCAGACGGATCTCGCCCGACCGGGAGCGGTGAAGCGACTCCGCGGCCGGCATGGTTCCGGCGATACGGCGGGTTGCGATACAGGCCTCATAGCCCGGTCCGGGGCGGGCTTTTCGGTGCACCGCCGCCACCACTTCCGGGACCGGAGCACCCGCGACGCGCAGGCGTTCGGTCACGTTCAACTCTCTGATCGGGCGGGAACCGATGAAATAGCGCTTGCGGACTACGTGCCGGATCCAGCCACCTCTCCGGTACGGACGGACGACGATGTCCCCGAACGCATGCACGGTGAGAATCCTCGCCGCACCACGGCCCCCCTTGAGCGGCTCTGCGCCGCTGATATCGGCCGCTGCGCATCGTATGAGCCGGGAGCTCTCGAATGCCTCGCGAAAATCGGACCGGACCACGGCAAGTGTGTCCGTCGTCGCGAGGAGATCGAATCGATCCGGAATCAGGTCAGGTCTCGGTGGACGCATGGGGCGAAGATGGCAATTCGAGCTCTCTTTGGCGACGACCGCATTCTGGAGAGGCGTCGAACGCGGTCGTTGCCCGTCACGCTTAACGCGCCGTAGTTTCCGGCCTCAATGGAACACACCGCCCCGATCCGAGTCCTGCACGTCGAGTCCGGCCAGGAATGGCGAGCGACCCGAGACCAGGTTCGACTCCTCGTCGAAGCACTGATCGAAGTGCCCGGCATCCGGCAGGCCGTAGCCACGCTGGGTGGATCGCGTCTCGCCGTCGAAGCAGAGGCACTCGGGATACCGGTGATCCCGCTTCCGTGGTCGACGGCTTCCGATCCGCGGGCCCTCAGGACTCTGGCGAGGGTAGCCGAAACCGGGTGGGAGATCCTCCACGCCCACGACGCCCAGGCACTACGCATCCTGCTGTACATCTCGGCGCTCGGCGGAGCTTCGAGCAAGATCGTCGCGTCACGGAGGATTTCGGGCCCGCCCGCCTCGCGCTGGAAGTGGCGGCGCGCGAACGTCGTTCTCGCCGCATCGGAGACCGGACGAGACAACTTGCTCGCTACCGGCGTAGAGCCGGGTCGGGTCGTGGTGGTTCCCAACGGAATCGACGTTCGGGAGATCCACCCGCAGCAGCCCGGACTGATCAGACAGCGCGTCGGAGCCGGGGCCGAAGATCTTCTCGTCGGGTCTTTCGCCGCGCTCGAGCCCGACAGGGACCACGAGACATTGTTGCGCGCTGCGGCAGAGGTCTCGTCCCGGTTGCCCTCCGCGCGATTCGCTCTACTGGGCGATGGATCCGAACGACCGAGACTCGAGGGCCTGATCGAGCGACTGGGACTTGCCGGCCGGGTCTGTCTTCCCGGTTACGTCCCCGATGCGCGAGTCTCGATGTGTGATTTCGACGTGTTCGTGCTTCCTGCCCGCTCTGGAGAGATGGCGAGCAGCGCCCTGGAGGCCCTCGCCGCTGGCGTACCCCTTGTTCTGCCACACTCACCCGATCCCCGCCTGACGGGGGACGTCGGAATGGAGTTCGTCGATGCGGGCGATCCGGGGTCCCTCGCCCGCGCGTTGGTCGGCTTGCTCGTGAGTCCCGAACGCCGCCGCGCGGTGGGGGACTCTGCCCGGCGATTCGCCGAGGCGCATGGGCTCGCCGGAATGGTCAGGGGAACGCTCAGAGCCTACAAAGCGGCAGTCGGTGCCTGACTCGCTGCGTCACGGCTTCGAGTTCGCGCTGGCGCACACGGCTTTACGTACCTTCGGCGCACTTCCTCGTAACTGGGCGCTCCGTCTCGGTGCCGGTCTCGGTGCCTTCGCTCGATCTCCGCTCCGGGTTCGCCTCCCGGTGGTCGAAACGCAGATAGCCGAGGCGTTTCCCGAACATGATACCGCATGGGTCAGGGCTACTGCGCGAGCCTGCTACCGACACTTCGGCCGGGAAGCGGCCGAGATTGTCCGGCTCGACCTGTTCGGGCAGCAGGATCTCCTCGATCGAATCCGGGGAGCGGACGAGGCGAAGGCGGCGTTCCGGTCGGAGGAGATCCGGGGACTCGGAGCGGTAATCGTGACCGGCCACCTCGGCAACTGGGAAGCCGCCGGCGCGGCCGTGTCGCAGCTCGGTATGCCGCTCGCCGCAGTCGTGAAACGTCAATCGAATGCTCGATTCGACGATTTGCTCGTGCAATCGCGCCGCAGGCTCGGCATCGAGCCGATCTACATGGAAGAGGCTCGCGCCCGTATGCCCGACCTCATTCGCTCAGGGGTGTCCGTCGCCCTGGTTGCTGACCAGGACGCGAGGAACAGAGGGATTTTCGTTCCCTTCCTCGGTCGTCCGGCTTCCACCTTTCGGGGTCCGGCCCGACTTGCCCTCGATACCGGTGCGCCTCTGTTCTTCGGCGCTGCGATCCGAGAGGGAGAGGGCTATCGTGCAATCGTCGAGCCGGTGAGGACGGCGAGGGGCGGTCCGGATGCGGAGCGGGAGCTCACCCGAGGCTGGGTGGAGCGCCTCGAATACCGGATCCGACTCAAACCCGAGCAGTACTTCTGGTTTCACAGGCGCTGGAAGACCGTTCCGGACGTCGCGGACGAGCCGCCGAACCGCCCGACTGGAACGGCGGAGACGCACGAGCGGTACTGACCAGGGTCCACACCGCGATTCGCATTCGCGCGGATCCTCATCGGAAAGGAGCACGGCGAGACGTGATCTGGGTCACGCTGCCGATTTACAACGAAGAGCACACGGCCGGCGTGCTTCTGTGGCGCATTCGCCAGCTGTTCACCGAGCTGAACCGCGATTTCCGGATTCTCGCTCTTGACGACGCGTCTGACGACGAGACGTACGAAGTGCTGGAGCCGTATGCTCGCGTCATGCCGCTGACCCTGTTGCGCAACGAGTCTCGACAGGGCCCGGGCCGATGCACGGAGCGACTGATCCGGGAGGCAGTGAAGCGCTCTCGCTACCCGAAACGGGACGGTCTGCTCCTGATGCAGGCCGACTTCACCGACGGACCCGAGGCGATTCCAGAGCTGCTTCGCCATTTTCAGGGCGGAGCGGACCTCGTGGTCGCCAGGCCCTCGGGCGCTGAGCTCGCCCCTCGATCCGTCAGGGCAGCACGCGCAGGAGCGGGATTCCTCGTACGCGGCGTTGCGGTTCCCGACGGTGTCGAGGACCCGCTGGCCGGTTATCGGCTCTACCGGTTGTTCGTGCTCAAGCGCGCACTGGACCGCCTGGGACCCGACGATACGCTGATCCGGCACGACGGTTGGGCAGCCAACCTGGAGCTCCTGTCGGCTGTTTCGCCCTACCTGCGACGAGCGGAGCAGGTGGAGGTCCCGATCGACTACAGCCGCAGATACAGGGGCAGCAGATTCCGCCCGATTCCCGAGTTGTGGTCCGTGTTCCAGGCCTCGCGGGAGGCGCGAGCTGCCGAGCCGTCGGAGCAGTCGAGTCCTCCTTCCGGCGGAAAGCGTGTGGCGGGCGGAGAATGAGCGAGCTGCGAATCGCGAGTTCAGGCTCGTTCCGGTGGCTTGCCAGCCATGTGCAGCACCCATCGGGTGCAGCGTCCCTGGCCGGCATCGTCACCCTCCTGGGCGTCTTCGCGGTGCTCGGTTCGTGGTCGGGTCCGGCCACGTCCGAACGGGGGGAGCCTGGCCGGAAAGCGACTACGGTCCGGGTCGATCCCGACACGCTCTCCTGGTCTTTCCCGGTCGGTGAACGGATGGAGTATTCGGTCACCTGGGAGGGGATTCGTCTCGGGGCCGGTTCGTTGGCGGTCGAGGGAATCGACACGCTGCGTCAGCGTGAGGCATACAGGGTTGCGCTGGAAATGTCGGGCGGGCCGCCATTCTATCGGGTCGAGGATCGCATCGTCACCTGGATTCAACCGATCCCGTTCGCTTCGCTACAGTTCGTCCAGAAGCAGAAAGAGGGCAACTACCGCCGGGACCGACGGATCGAGATGAACGTCGAAGACGGAACGTATACCCGCTACGACTTCAAGGACGGAAGCTACGTCGCCAATCCGGCCGAGACCTCCGTGCCGATGCCCGATGGCGCGCTCGATGAGATCTCGTAC
>JAMJQL010000126.1 GCA_023554245.1 Gemmatimonadota bacterium | reverse complement strand
GAGTCAGGCGGGTCAGGAGGAGGCGCCACGAGTCTCCGCAGGCCGGGATACCTCAGCGGCGGGCCGCGCGTCGGCCTGGACTGCTGGCGGCTCCGGAGCGCCGGTTTCGGAGGCATTCAACTCGTTCGAGGCCACGAATTGCGGTATCTCCTCCCGGGCGCGGACGCCGGATGGGTACTCGATCCTCCGGTGGTACATGCCGATCAGGATCCTGGCGAATGCAGCCTTCGTTCGTTCCAGGTCGCGCAGCGTGAGCGGGCACTGGTCGAGCTGCCCCTCGTCGATTCGCGCCTGGACAATCGCGTCGATCGTGGCCTTGATACGCTCCGGTGTAGGATCCTGCAGGACGCGGGTCGCTGACTCGATCCCATCGGCAAGCATGACGATCGCAGTTTCCCTGGATTGCGGTTTCGGGCCGGGGTAAGCGAAGTCTGCCGGGTCGACATCGGTGTCGGGACTCTCGTTCCTCGCCTTGTCGAGGAAGTACGAGATCACGCTCGTTCCGTGGTGCTCGCAGACGAAGTCGTGGATGAACGGGGGCAGGCGGTGTTCAGACGCGATCTTCAGTCCATCCCGTACGTGTTCGCGTATGATCGCGGCACTGCGCGACGGCGAAAGCCGATCGTGCGGATTGCGCCCCTTGGGCTGGTTCTCCACGAAGTACTGGGGGTTCTCCATCTTCCCGACGTCATGGTAGTACACGCCTGCCCGCGCGAGGAGAGCGTTGGCGCCGACTGCGAGGCATGCCGCCTCGGCCAGGTTCGCGACCCCGATCGAGTGCGCATACGTACCCGGTGCTTTCCTTGACAACTCCCTCAGAAGTGGTGCGTTAAGATCTGACAGTTCAAGTAATGTCTGATCTGTGCTGATACCGGTCAGCTTCTCGAGCAACGGAATCAGAGCGCCCAGAGCGAGGAATGTGTAGAGCGTCGCCGCTACGAGGCCCCAGGCAGAGGTTTCGGCCGGAATTCGAAGCGGAAGCGACTCGAGCAGCCCGATCGCGAATCCGGATACGATGTACGCCCCCGCGATCGCCGCGATCAACGCCCAACCGTGCGTGCGCTTCCGCATGCGCAGGACGCCGAGGGCGGCCGCGGCTCCCGCCACCAGCAGGACCAGCGGATAGTAGGCCACGTTCAACTCGGTCAATCCGGCGAGCAGCACCGCGATGACGACAACCGCGACGAGGGCCATCAGACCGTCCCACAAAGCGGCGAGCGGAATCGCGATCAGAACCACCGGTACCAGCTCGGGGGGAAAATCGACGCGATAAACGACGCTCGCGCCCACGAGCCCGAGCGCCACGAGACCCATGACCAGCAGATAGCTTCGCGCATTTCTGTAGATCGCCGACCGGTACAGCATCAGGACCAGCGCGAACAGCCCGAGCATCAGCACGCCGAACAGGAAGCTGCCGACAGCCGTCCTTCGACGGCTCTCCTCGCTCGCCAGCCCGCGCTCGGACAGGGCCTCGTTGTACGCGCGCAGCCGGACCAGCTCACGCTCCGACACTCGTTCGTGCGCCGATACGATTCGCTCTCCTTCCAGCACGGTGCCGAGCACGGTGTCGACAGCGGTACGGGCCTGCATTCGGGCGGCTTCGCTCTCCGCAGCATCGAACCGAAGGCTGGGGACGGTGAACCGGAACAGGAGATTCTGGTACAGCTGAAAGCCGGCGAGAGAGAGGTCGGTGGGTGCGAAAGCAAGCGCCTCGTCCAGGAATCCTCCCACCGTGCGAAGCGAGTCTCGGGGTACCCTCCGGTCGCCCTCCGGCGTGCGAAGCAATACGACGCTCGGCGCCGGCCCGCTCAGATCCAGGATCGGGGCCACACCGTCGGGCAGAAGCTCGGCATAGGCTCGATCCAGAGAAGTCTGGAGCGAATTTCGCCGACCGGCATCCTCGAGAAACGCCACCTGCCCTGGATTGAGCCCGAATCCGTATGCCGCGGTGACACCTTCTATGCCGTCCCGACCGCTGGCTACCACCGCCGAGTCGAGGGCCTTGAAGAAAACAGCAGCAAGACCCCGCGCCGAATCGGCCGCCTGCGCGTCGAGGCTGTAGACCGGCGCTACCACTCGCTCGGATTCCGCCCTTTCGCGTGCCAGCTGGGCCGGTGGCTTGGGTACCGTGAACTCGAACGCAGCGATCACATCCTGGTCTGCGATCGCACCTGCGCTGAGTGACACTGCTTCCGGAAGCGGAGATCGGGGAAACAGGAATGGGAGAAGCGCAGCGAACAGAACGACGAGCAGGGCGCGCGCCCCGTGATGGGCCCAGCGGTCGCGCCAGCTGTCGCCCGGTCGTCGATCGACGGCGCGCACGGCATCGCGCCACGTCTCCCTGAACCGCGCGCTCAAGAGCCGTCTCCCTCTGAGTCACGGCCGTCCTGATCGGCGTATGCGCGGATGATGTCCTTGACGAGTCGGTGACGCACGACGTCCGCCTCATCCAGGTAGGTGAATGAGATTCCCTCGACGTTCCTGAGCACCCGCTCGATGTCGAGCAACCCCGACTCTTCCTTCCGCGCCAGGTCGATCTGCGTCTTGTCTCCGGTGATCACCGTCTTCGAGTTCAGACCCAGCCGGGTCAGGAACATCTTCATCTGCGCCGTAGTCGCGTTTTGCGCCTCGTCGAGGATCAGGAACGCGTCTGACAGAGTACGGCCACGCATGTACGCCAGCGGTGCTACCTCGATGACATGCTCTTCGATCGCCTTGCGCACCCGATCCGAGGGCATCATGTCCTCGAGTGCATCGTACAGGGGACGCAGGTACGGATCGACTTTCTCGCGAATGTCACCCGGGAGGAATCCGAGCGCTTCCCCGGCCTCGACGGCGGGTCGGGTCAGAATGATGCGTCGCACGCGCTTCCGCATGAGGGCATCCGCAGCCATGGCCACGGCCAGGTACGTTTTTCCGGTTCCCGCCGGCCCGATACCGATCGCCACGTCGTGATCCCGAATCGCCTTCAGATAATCGCGCTGGCCGGTCGACTTCGGTCGGATGACCTTCCGGGCTCCCGGTAACGCGATCGTCGCCTCATCACCATCCTCGGCGAGTGTGGCGGGGGCGCGTTCCGCCTCCTCGAAATACCTGCCCACATCCGCCGTATCGAACGGCCGCTGAAGTCTTGCCAGGCGGATCATCCTCTGAGCCACGGGGGTGCACCGCTCCACGGCTTCCACGGCACCCGAGAGTATCAACTCGTCGCCGCGCAGGATGACCCGGCAGTCGCCCAGGCGCGCCAGCGACTTGAGATGGCCGTCGTTCACACCGGCCAGGATCAGCGGATCGGCGCCGGCAGCCGGAATTCGGTGCTGGATCACCGGGGCGTCGAGGGTCTCGGCAACTTCTCTCTCGGTATGCTCTTGCATCCTAGCCGCCCAGGTCCGTGGGTCGCCGGGCGCTCATCGAAGGCTCAGCCCGAGTTCGATCAGCTCATCCGCCGCCAGGGGCGACGGGGCACCCTCCAGCAGGCCCCGCGCGGCCGTCGTCTTCGGAAACGCGATGACTTCCCTGATCGAGGTGGTCCCCACGAGCATCGCTACGAGCCGGTCGAATCCCATTGCGAAGCCTCCGTGCGGAGGCACTCCGTAGCGGAACGACTCGAGCAGGAATCCGAATCGGGACTCGATCTCATCTTCCCCCATGCCGAGGACCTTGAGAATGGCGCGCTGCAGATCGGGGCGGTGGCAACGAATGCTACCGCTGCACAGCTCGGTGCCGTTCAATACCAGGTCGTACGCCCTGGATCCGACCGAGAACGGGTCGGACAACAACCTCTCCGGCTCGGTCACATCAGGCATGGTGAACGGGTGGTGGCTCGCCACCGCCATCCCCGTGTCCGGATCCGCCTCGAACAGCGGAAAATCCGTAATCCAGGTCCACCGGAGCCCCTCCTCCACGGCACCCTCATCAGCTGCGATTGTGCGCCGGAGAGCATCGAGTGACGGCGAGGTCTCGCTGTCCGGTCCGGCTACCATCAGCGCCAGGTCGCCCGGCTCGATTCCGTGTGCCGCCGCGAGCCGATCTCCCGGTTCCCCCTCGAGGAATCGGGCGGGAGGACCGGACCAACCGGTTTCGGATCTCTTGAGCCACAGGGCGCCCTTCGCACCGTTCGCCTGAGCCGTAGCGCTGGCCGAGTCGAGACGGGAACGAGAAATCGCCGCGCCACCGGGAACTCGAAATCCCCTCACCCGTCCACCCGCATCCCGCACCCCGTCGATGATCCCGAATCCGAGCCCCGACAACGCATCCGTGAAGTCCTCCAGTCGCCAGGGTATCCTCAGGTCCGGTTTGTCGGTGCCGTAGTGCTCGAGAGCATCTGCATGCGTCATCCTCGGAACCGGACCACCGAGGTCGATCCCCACCGCTTCGGACAGGACGCGGGCGAGCATCCGCTCGGCAGCCGCGAACACGTCGTCCTCGTCCACGAACGCCATCTCCACGTCGATCTGGGTGAATTCCGGCTGTCTATCCGCTCGCAGGTCCTCGTCGCGCAGGCAGCGCGCGATCTGGAAATATCGATCGAATCCGGCCACCATCAGCAGCTGCTTGTAAAGCTGCGGCGATTGCGGCAGGGCATAGAACTCGCCCGGATGAATCCGACTCGGGACCAGGTAGTCCCGGGCGCCTTCCGGCGTGCGGCGGGTCAGGAACGGCGTCTCGATTTCGAGAAAGCCGTCGTCCGCCAGCGCGCGTCGGGCCGAGTTCGCGGCCAGATGCCGAATTCGGAAGTTCCGCTGCATCTCGGGACGCCTGAGATCGAGAACTCTGTGCCTCAGTCGCAGCTCCTCGGAAGGCAGCTCCTCGTCGGGAGGAATCGCCACGAGAATCGGCAGGGGCGCGGCTTCGGAGACTCTTTCCATGGCCTCCACCCTTACCTCGACCCTGCCCGTCTCCATGTCGGGGTTCACGGCATCTGCAGGTCGCATCTCCACCCGACCGCCGACCGCGATGACATCCTCGGGGTTCAGGTCGCCGAGCTGCTCGACTACCGGTCCCGGCGTCCAGTCCGGGTTGAAGGCAAGCTGCACCAGGCCCGTCCGGTCCCGCAGGTGCAGGAACACGACACCTCCGAGATCCCTCCGCCTGTGAACCCAGCCCGCCAGTCGAACCGTGCGCCCGACTGCTTCCTCGTCCACATCTCCGCACGGCAGATCACGCCAGGCCGTCGCACCCGCTGACCGGGTCTGCGATTCGCTCAATTCCCCGCCTTCCTGAAATGCCCGGGTCGCCTGACCGGGTCTGATTCCATCATACCGACTCCGCTGCCGAAAGCTTCGCTATGAACTCGCCAGGCGTCGTCGCAGCCAACAACGATTCAAGCACCCGCCCGTCTCGTAACAAGCCACCCACGGCGCCGAGCATTCTGACGTGGTGCCCAGCGGTCCGTTCCGGTCCCGCAAGCATCCAGACGAGCCTCACCGGAGCACCATCGACCGAGTCGAAGTCCACCGGCTCCGAAGTAGTTCCCACTGCCATCGCAAGGCTCGCAAGACAGGAACACCTGGCGTGAGGGAGGGCCACCCCGTGTCCGATCCCGGTGCTGAGCAGTGCCTCCCGGCGCACGATCGCGTCCAGAATCTCGCCGGCGTCGTCGGGAACGCCTGCACCCTCCGCGAGCATTCCCGACAGCTCTCGGAGAATCTCGTCCTTTCGCGTCGAAGCGAGCGGCGTCCGAATCAGCTCGGGAACGAGCCGATCGGCGAGCGGGGTATACGGGCCGCGGGAACGGGTAATGGTCTCCGACCTCCGAAGGGAACGGGTACTTCGCTATCTTACCCTGCGCTGTCCGCGACGGGCGGTTCGGCGCGGCGTTCGAAGATATTCGATGCAGGCCTCGACCGCCAAGAATTCGGCAAACGTGAAGGAGTGAGACCGTGAGTCCAGCAATCGGCCCCGCCGGATCGCAGGGACCCGCGAACCGGATTGCGCTTCTGGGGCAGGAGCCCGATGGCCTGCGGGCCGTCCTCGGCGCCGACCTGGAATCGTGGGGTGAGCCGGGCTACCGTCTGGCACAACTCGTCCGGTGGATCGAAGAGCACCGGGCACGCTCCTTCGACGAGATGACCGATCTTCCGGCGGGTCTTCGAAGTCGTCTCACCGACAGATTCTCGCTCGGAGAGGCCCGGGCGGCTTTCGAGGCGCGCTCCGAGGACGGGACCATCAAACACCTCTGGAGGCTCTCGGACGGAATTCAGGTCGAGTCGGTACTGATCCCGACGGCTCACCGGGTGACTCTCTGCCTTTCTTCCCAGGCCGGCTGTGCGCTGGGCTGCCGGTTCTGCGCGACGGGAGAACTCGGATTCACCCGTCAGCTGTCGGCCGCCGAAATCGTCGAGCAGTTCCGCAACGCCGACAGGATCTCGAGCGAAGCATTCGAGCGCCCGATCGGCAACGTCGTGTACATGGGCATGGGGGAGCCGTTCGCCAACGCAGGCCCGGTCTTCGAATCGCTCACGATCCTTCACCGGGGTTTCGGCGTCGGCGCCCGCCGAATCACGGTCTCGACGGTCGGACTGGTCCCCGGAATCCGTATGTTGGGCGAGCGGCCCGAGCCGTTTCGACTGGCCGTGTCACTACATGCTGCAGATTCCGCGCTGAGGGCAGAACTCATGCCGGTCGAACGGAAGTATCCACTCGATGAACTGATGGAGGCGGTCAGGGACTATCAAGCGCGCAAGAGCCGCCGGGTCTCCTTCGAGTATGCGATGATCGCGGGACTCAACGACAGCGTGGCGCTGGCACGGGCCCTCGTCCAGCGGCTCGAGGGAATCGCGAGCTACGTGAACCTGATTCCGTACAACCCGATTCCGGGAAGGGACTGGGGTCCCAGCCCGCCCGATCGCATCGATGCCTTCGTATCCGTGCTCGAGGCGGGCGGTGTCCCGACGGCGGTTCGAACACCGAGGGGACGCGACATTGCCGCGGCGTGCGGCCAGTTGCGACTGGAACGCGCGCTCAGCGGTCAGGCGGATTGAGCCGCGATTGCCAGTCCGAGCCCAGAATCACCGTCGCATCCAGGTAGAGCTCCGGGTCGAGGCGTTGTTCGACTTCCGCCCCGCCCAGCGCGACTGCGACCGCGCCGGCCGCTCCCGGGCGGCCCGAGCGATCCAGCACGAACGTGTGTTCGTGATCGTACCTGTCGGCGTTTCCGTACGTCTTCACGTCGAATCCCGCTTCGCGGAGGGCCTCGGTCACGCGGGCCGCGGCACCCGCATCCCCGGCCCCGTTGAGGACCTCCACCCGGATTCTGCGGCGCTGATCGGCGTAGCTGATCTCAGAGGCTGTTTCCGCACGATCGTCGGGGACGAGGGGGGGCGACTCCGCTTCCACCTCGCTCGGAACCGTCCGACCGTCGATGAGAAAGGAGGCTCCCAGCGCCCCGAGGAGGAGAAGCAGCCCGATCGCGAGGCCTGCACCCGCGCGGCCGTTCAAGAGCCGACCGCCCGGTTCCAGAATTGGATGGATTCGTCGCGCAGACTGAGACCGCGATCGATCAGGCGGGCCATCCGGTGCCGAATCACCGCCTGCAGCACCTCGGAGTGCTCGGCAGGCATGCGACCTCTGAGTTCTGCGCGCTCCTCCGTCATGTAGCCGCGTCCGGGCTCGAGGAAATCGGCCATGTACAGACACTCGCCGAGCGCCCCGAGATCCGGGTGTCCGGTCGAGTGGTGCGCGATCGCCAGAAGAAGCTCTTCGTCCCGCACCCCATCCATTTCGAGACGGGCGGCACAGGCGGGCGCGTGCAGCAACGGATCCGGCCAGTCAGGGCCCGCGAGCGATCTCAGCGCCTCGACCGGCGCGTCCTTGAGAGCATCGTGAAGGTGACCGGCGGCGACCCAGCGGACCCGATCCACTGCGGGGAGCCCGATGTCGCGCGACCAGACGGCCATCAGTTCCGCGACCCGCGCCGAGTGCTCTCGACGTTCAGGCCGACAGGCAGCCCATTCGGGCAGCGTGCCCCGTCGTCCTGCGGCCTCCACCAGCGGATGCAACTCCGGCGGCACGTTCGAGCCTTCCCCCTCGCTGGATCGATAGTTGTTCATGTTCGAAGCGTGGCAGAATATAGGTACTGCCAGGTCGGGCGAAACTCGGCGGAAACGCCGCAGGGCCGATGCACGGAGGCCGGATGCCGATCCGATACGATGCCGTACTGGTAAGGGCGCTCGCCAGCGAGCTGACTGAACGATTGTCCGGACGCCGACTGGAAGAGCTGCATTTCGACGGCGAGTCCCGACGAATCCGGCTCGTAGTGACCGGCAGCGAAGAACTCGTCTGGCTTCTTCACCCGACCGAGGGCCACCTGCTCGAGCGCCCGTCCCGGCGAGAACGCGCGAGACGAAGGACGGCGAGCCGGGGAGTCCTCACGGGGGCTCGCGATCTGGGGAGTGTGACGGCGGGAGCCGATGAACGCCGCCTCGTATTCGAGCTGGGGACCGACTCACTGGTCGTGGAGCTTCACACCAACCAGTGGAACGCTCTGCTCCTGTCGGACGACACGATCCGTCGGGTTCTCTGGCCCCGCCGCGCCGGCGGTCGCCCGCTGTTTCCGAACGCGCCCTACGTTCGGCCCGGAACGGCGCGACAGTGGGCCGAGGATCCTCCTTCGGCGGAGGAGTGGTCGACCTGGTGGGATTCGTGCGCGGGATCATCCCGCGAAGACTCCCTGGTCCGCGAAATCGCCTGGAGCAGCCGACTGAACGTTGAGTTTCTCCTCGCGGCCGGTCCAACTCCAGGAGCGGTACGGGATCGGCTGATGATGATCCACCCGGGTTCCGCACCACAGCAGACGATTGCCGGCACTTCCTCGACATCGGTGGGGTCGGTGAGCTGGCTGCTGCAGCGAGGTTCAGCTCTGCAGCCATATCCGCTCTCTCTCGAGGAAGAAGGCGCAGAGCCCTCTCCGTCGCTGTTGACGGCGATGAAGACCTCGGCCGAAGCGGCTGGCATACCGGGTACCGGCCCGGAAGACGAGCCGTCGGGGCCGATCGGAAGGACCGACGCGCACGGGCCGGACGTCGCACCCGTTCCGGACCGAAGACGACCTGCGGAACGGGAGGAACACGACCGACTGGAGGAAGCCCTTCGCCGTCGGCTCGCCCGGGCACGGAAGCGCACAGCGGCGCTACGCCGGCAGCTCGAAGAAGGAGATGAGTCCGGCCGGCTGCGCGAATCGGGGCAACTGCTGTTGGCCCGGAAACAGGATGTGTCGCGGGGCGCCGATCAGGTGACCCTGAGAGGTTTCGATGGCCACGAGCGGACGATCTCACTCGATCCAGCGGTGAACGCCGTCCGGAATGCCGAGCGGTACTTCGACCGCGCACGCCGCCGCGAACGGGCGGAACGCGAGCTTCCGGCTCGGATCGAGGCGGCCCGGGACAAAGAAATCGAGTTGTCGGAGGCCCTGGAGACCTTAGCGCTCAGTGGTGTCAGCGACGCCCTGTGGCAGAAGGTGGGCGGCCGCGATTCGGGACTGTCCACGAGCTCGACCCGGAGCGGGAAACCGGAGCTGGCACGACTGCCCTACAGGAGACTGCGATCGGACGGTGGACTCGAAATCCGGGTGGGCAGGTCGGCGCGGGGAAACGACGATCTGACCTTCCGTCACTCCGCGCCCGACGACATCTGGCTCCACGTCAGGCAGGCACCGGGTGCACACGTGATTCTCCGCTGGGGAAACCGAGATCAGAATCCACCCGACAGCGAGATACGGGCGGCGGCCCTGGTGGCGGCCGAATTCAGCGACGCGCGATCCAGCGGACTCGTTCCGGTGGACTGGACCCGCCGCAAGTACGTGCGAAAACCCCGGAAGTCATCCCCCGGATCGGTGATTCCGGATCGAGTGCGTACGGTATTCGTCGAGCCGGATCCGGCGCACGTCCGGAAGATGCTGGAAGCGGGCCCGGACGCTTCCTGACGCCCGAGCCGGCTTCTCGACTATTCGGCTGCCGTGTCTTGCGGCTTCCGGGGCATCATCCCGTCCCGGTTGGCCAGATGCCAGGCCGTGGCTGCCACGACCACCGCCGCCTGACGCAGATCGTCCATCATCAGCCGCTCGTATGTGTCGGCGGCCGTATGATGCGTCCGGCTGCCGTACTCGATCGGGTCCTGGATGAAGTTGAATCCCGGAATCCCGACCGCATCGAAGGCGAGATGGTCCGTCCCGCCGGTATTCCCATGCTTGACCGCGACCACCCCGAGGTCACGAAACGGCCAGAGGATCTGCTCGAAAATCGGGATCGCACGCTCGTTCGACTGATCCCAGATCCCACGGATCTTCCCGGTGCCGTTATCCACATTCAGGTAAGCGGAAATCTTCGGGTGCAGGTCCGGGTGCGCCTCGACCCAGCCGCGAGAACCCAGGAGACCCTGCTCCTCTCCGCTCCAGAGCGCGATCCGGATCGTGCGCCGCGGCGTCTCGCCCAGTGACGCGAGGATCCGCATCGCCTCCATCATGACGAGCGAGCCGGCCGCGTTGTCGGTGCCGCCCGTTCCGTAGTGCCAGGAATCGAGGTGGCCGCCGATCATCACGTATTCATCGGAACGGTCCCCTCCGGGCAGGTCGGCCAGTGTATTGTATCCGCGGAGGTCATCCTCGAAGAACTCGTTCTCCACCGACAGCTCGAGCTCGACCGGCGTGCCAGCGGTGACCAGTCGATGCATCTGAGCGTAGTGCTCCTGCGAGACGACCAGTGCAGGTCCGGGAATCGGGTTGTCCGGATCCCGGCCAGCCATGTCTCCTCCTCCGCGCACCAGCTGGTAAGGTCGTGACGAAGGAAGCAGGCGCACGGCGATTCCTGCCTCGGCCAGCGCGGCAGACACCAGTCGCATCTTCTCACGACGCTCACGCCACTCGGCGATCCGCTTCTGCCGCTCTTCAGGCGTCATCTGCGCCTGGCCGGGTTGCTCTTCAGGTGGCTCGAGAAGGTCTTCCAGGGGCGTACGGAGCGGATCCGGTTCGAAATCGGGGCTCGTGATGTTCGGCTCGGAAGACAGCACGAGAGCCCCGGCGAGTCGGTCCTTCGAAGCCTCGATACCGGCGAGCAGTTGGTCCGGGTCATCGCCCGTCAGCGCGACTACCGGACCCCGCACCGTGCCATCCGTGCTGCCGGTCCATGCGAGCGACCTTGCCGTCAGAGGCTGAGGATAGGGAGAAATCATGCGTCCGGCATAGGAGACTTCGCGCCAGCCACGGCCGAATTCTCCCCAGGGCTCGATCGTCACGTTCGCCAGACCCCATTCACGGAACTTCTCGGCCGTCCACCGGCTCGCTTCCCGCATTCCCGGCGAACCGGTCAGGCGAGGACCGATCACATCAGTGAGCCGGTGACCCAGAGTCTCGATCTGAGAGTTCTCGAGTCCTTCGGCTCGAATACGGCTCACATCGGCGAGATCCACCGTTTCGCTCGCCACCTGGGCGTCCAGTCCGGGCGCCGACAGCACCAGTGCCAGGAGCCAGATCGCGGCCGCGCGCTGCGACCATTCGACGCTTCGACCTCTCATTCGACCTCGCCTCCGTGAGGATGATTCGACAGTCCGCAACCGATCTCGACGATAGCGGGGCCGACCCGGCGGATCAGCGCACCAGCATTAGTCGACCGGTTCGCCGGTCGCCGTCGAGTGTCACCACGTACATGTAAACTCCGGCCGCTGCCGGCGCTCCTCCATCGAGCCTTCCGTCCCAGCCGAGGACGGGCATGCTGCCCGACGACCCGAGATTCTCTCTCTGTCGGTACAACCGCCGCCCTGCAACATCGAACACCTCCAGAGTCAATGTCGCTGCGCGTTGCGTCGCCTCGGCAGGAACCTGTACCGGAAACCTCATGGTTCCCTCACCGACCCGCAGCGGATTCGGGTAGGGGGGATCCACCTGGAAGTTCTCGCCCCCACCCGGCGGCGGTTCGATCGGATCGGCGCGGAGCTCCGCGAGTCGCGCCTCGGCCGCGTTCTCATCGTCCGCGGCGAGGAGCCAGAAACGGACCGGAATCACTTCGCCCGATGGCAGCGTCAGAGGTTCGAGGCCGAGAAGTGCCGCCCGGTCTGTCGCAAACGACGCACCCGGCAGTCCGTCGTCCGAGCCGCCCTGCATGAGCATCAGTTTCGTTTCATCACGGAATTCGTCCCACAACACGCCGCTCTCCTCGGCATAGAAGCCACTGGTCGATGGCGTTCCCAGAGGGACGTCTGCTCTCGCGAGAGTGACTCCGTCGGCGGCGAGAATCGCGAGCGGCCCTCCACCCTCGCGAGACTCGGTGACGAGTGCCTGGAGTCGGGACGACCAGCGCAGATTCTCGCCGCCGGCCAGGTCCCAGTCCGCCAGCAGTGCCGGAACGAGATCCGACAGGTCGGAATTCGATCGGTTCGATATCCAGGAGGTGATCGTCAGTGCGGCGACTCCGCCGCTCTCCGTCGCCTCGAGTTCCGAGCGCACCTCGAGCTGGAGCGGCGACAGACCGTCGAAGTCGTCGAAGCGGAACTCCGCCCGGTTGGTCTCCACCTCGGTCAGAGGTCGCTGCGGCGCCCAATCCGTGTCTACCGCTGGCGGTCTGTCCTTCTGATCTGACCGCCCTATCGTGGTGACGTAGAAGCCGTCTGATACACGCCCCTCGGCCGTGACCCCCAGACCGCCCGCGGTGAGAAGCTCCATACCCCTCCACTCGAATCCGGGGATCGCCGCTATACGTCCGATCCGGCCGAAATCGTTGGCACCTGCCCGCAGCGCTCCGGTCTCGATTACGAAGCCGCCGAACAGGTTGGGAGGCTCGAACAGGATCCACCGGCTGAGGACCGGGGAGAGATCATTCGAGAGAATCGTGGCGCGAACCCGGGTAGCGTCCTCGAAAGACGCTGCGGGCAGCTCCACGACGAGGGAGCCGCCGGCCGCTATCAGCGGGAGGGCACCCTCGACGGCGGGCAGGTCGCTTGCTTCGAGCAGCAGAGTCCCACCCGGCCACGGATTTCGGCCCCGATTCCGCACCCGGAGCGTGACCCTCTCTCCGTCGTTACGAGCCTCGTCCAGCTGGAGAAGTGATCCTGCCAACTGCGCTCCGAGTCTTGCGGTCGCAGCCGGTACATCCACCAGGCCGTATCCCGTGTCGTTGTCCGGCCCGCTCGGGCCGAGATCGCGTGCGCTGTCGATGAGAACCTGCTTCAGGCTGGCAGGAGTTCCGTTCGGCCGCAGCTGCCGGAGCAGCGCGATCGTGGCGGAGGCCTGAGCCACCGCGAAGGAAGTGCCCTGCACGGCAAATCCGCTCAACCGGGCGCTCCCGGACGTGTTGGCCCGCACCTCCGGCACCGTACCGGGCGCGGAGACCTCGGGCTTGATTCCGCCGGCGCAGGGCGAGGGGCCCCTCCCGCTGTAGCTGGCCGCCTCTATCACCGGATCCACGCCGGAGGTCGCGCCTACCCCGAAGCTCCGGAGTCCGGGATCGTCCCGTGCCGCGGGCGGCGAGACCGAGCCTGCCGCCGGCCCGCTGTTTCCGGTGGCGAACAGGACGGCGATCCCCGCGGACTCGACCGCGTCGACCGCATCGTAGATGACGTCTTCGCAGGCGTCCAGATCGCCCGTCTGCGGCGCGATGCCCCAGCTGTTGTTGATCACGTCGGGCGCGTCATCCGATGCCGGATTCCCATCCGGGTCCAGCGCCCATTGGAAGGCCTGAATCAGGACCGAGCGGCGCGTATAGACTCCGCCGGCGAGATCGTCGAACACACGCGCCGCGATCCACTCAGCGCCGGGCGCGGGTCCGGTTACCACGTCGATATCGGAGGTCGCCACGAGCAGACCTCCGTCCGCCAGTACCAGGGTGTCACCGGCGGAAAGCGCTCCGACCGCGGCGACTGCGACCTGCGTTCCGTGGCCGTTGAAGTCCTGTGGACTCGTCGCCCCTCGAAACGGGTCGAACCACGCTGCTCGCGTCCCGGTCCTGCGACCGCGCCAGCGAGACGAGAGCATCGCATTGTCGCCGTCCACACCGGAATCGAAGATCGCCACGGTGGTGCCCGCCCCGGTCACCCCCTGCTCCCAGACCACATCCGCACCGATCGTCCGCATTGCCTGGGAGGTATAGGCAGGAACCGCGAACACCGAGCCTTCCGGCGGCAGCACAACGGAAATCGGACCATCGGACCAGATCTTCGCGACACCGGCCAGCCCCGCGAGCCGGCGGATCCCCGCTGGCGTCGCCTCGGCCGAAACGGCGGGCACGATCCAGTGGCGTTCCGTCACCGCGATCTCAGGATCCCCGGTCACGATCGAGGCCAGGCCCCCGACTACGGCATCGGATCGCCGTCGGAGCGCGGCTACCGCATCCGGACCCTGCAGGCCGACCGGAAGCGGCTCGGTCGCTGTGTACTCTACCAGCACGGGAATCCGGTCATCTTCGCCCGCAGCAGCCAGCGAAGTGACCAGCGCAGGTGACAGGCGCGCCCACGAGCTCTCGTCGGCGGCATCCGCCTCCTGGGCGACCGCTTCCGCCGACGAATCGATCGGCGCAATTCCGGTCGCGAGGAGAACGAGGAGCGTCCGGGATAGCTGTATTCGATCACGTGTCTGTCTCATGAGGCCGCAACTTCGCCCGCCGGATCTTCGGGAGCAACGCGAGCTTGCCATTCGGTTCCTGTTCGGGTACGTTCTTTTCGGTGTCCGTTCGGTACGGCAGCATTCCGCGATCACGAGGAACCACGATGGCACTCACGCGGCGGCAGAAGGAGATCCTGGACTTCATCGAGAGCTTTCTCGATGCGCACGGATTTTCCCCCAGCTTCGAAGAGATCGCCGAGTTTTTCCAGTATCGGTCCCTGGCTACGGTTCACGAGCACCTCTCGAACCTCGAAGCCAAGGGCTACATCCGGAAGAACTACAACGAGAGCCGCTCGATAGAGCTTACCCGTACCGAGCTGCGGCTTGCCGCGATCGACCTGCCACTTCTCGGGACGGTAGCTGCCGGAGAGCCCATCGAGGCGATCGAGCAGCAGGAACAGATTGCGGTCCCCGAAGACATGGTGGCCGGTTCGGCCGGCCAGCACTACGTGCTCCGAGTCCGCGGCGATTCGATGATCGAGGAGCAGATCCGGGACGGCGACTACGTGATCGTGCAAGCGCGCGATACCGCGAACAACGGCGAGATGGTTATCGCACTGGTCGACGAGGATGCCGCCACCGTCAAGAAGTTCTATCGCGAGTCCGGTGGAAGGGTACGTCTGCAGCCGGCCAACCCGACTCTCAAGCCCTTGATTCTGAGCGCCTCCCGGGTGCGGGTTCAGGGCATCGTCGTGGGGGTCATTCGCAAGTACTGAATCCGCGTAGAAACAACGCCATTCCCTTCGCTGAAGCGCGGAAGGGGCAAACAACTGCACATTGCGCCGGCGCCTCGAGGTCTCCTCCTTCCTACCCCACTGGAGTCTCGGGGCGTCGGCACATGGGCATTCCCTCGGACCCCTCGCGTTGACTTCCCCCCTCCGCCCCGTAGCTTCGGGCGCGTGAACGAGGCAACCCGGGTCTCCCGCATCATTCGCTGCACCGTGGAGTACGACGGCGAAGGCTTCGCCGGCTCCCAGTTGCAGCCGGACCGTCCCACCGTTCAGGGGGAACTCGAGGCGGTGCTCTCACGCCTGTTCGACCGGCCGACCCGGATCTCGGCGGCTGGCCGCACCGATGCCGGCGTTCACGCAACGGCGCAGGAGGTGGGGTTCGAGACGCCGGCAGGCTGGGAACTCGGGCGTCTCGTCGATGCTGCCAACGCGCTGCTGCCGGATTCTATTCGGGTTCAGAATTGCCGGCCGGCAGAGGCAGGATTCCATCCGCGCTTCACGGCAACCGGCCGGCGCTACGAGTACTTCATCGGCGACCGGCCGGGACCGGCGTCACCGCTTCGTCACCGACGAATCTGGCAGATCGGATGCCCCGTCTCGACTGAAGGGCTCCAATCCTCGTCCGCTGTCCTGATCGGACCGGGTGATTTCGCGAACCTGTCCCGCTCCGGACAGCCCGAGCGCGGAACCGGATGCACCATTGAGCG
>JAMJQL010000125.1 GCA_023554245.1 Gemmatimonadota bacterium | reverse complement strand
GGCTGGCGGATCCCGCGTCCCGATTCCTGCTGTTCCGTGACCTGAGTCCATTGCTTCGGGAGAGTGACGACGGACTCAGGATCGACTGGCGGCCCCGACCCGCGCTCGGGAGCGAAGCCGTGCTCCTCGGGATCGACGGGAACGACATCGCGCATTTCGCTGTCGAAGTTGCGGAATCGGTAATCGAGACAGGCGTCGAGTCAACCTCCCTGTTCGTCGGCACCCGGGCGGCCGCAGCAGCGCTTCCAGCCCGGGAGTCGGCGATCGTCGCGCAGGCGCGGTCGCTTCTTTCGTGGCACATTAACCACCCGATATGCTCCCGGTGCGGCGGACCAACGGATCCCGTCGAAGGCGGCTATTCGAGACGATGCAGCCGGACCGAATGCGGCGCATCCCATTTTCCACGTACCGATCCGGTCGTGATCATGATGGTCGTGCAGGAGGATCGGGCCCTGTTTGGCAGGTCGGTCCGGGTACCTCCATTTCCACCCGGCCTCTATTCCTGCCTGGCCGGATACGTCGAGCCCGGTGAATCGGTCGAGGAAGCCGTGAGGCGAGAGGTACGCGAGGAGGCGGGCATCCAAACTGGGCAGGTCGTCTATCATTCGTCGCAACCGTGGCCGTTTCCATCGAGCCTGATGCTGGGCTGCTTCGCGGAGGCGCTGACGGAGGCCGTGAGGATCGATCCTGTCGAAGTGGAGGAGGTTCGCTGGTTCAGCCGCAGCGAGGTGAAAGCTGCCCTGTCCCGCTGGCCGGAGCCGGCCGGAATCAGGCTGCCCCCCCCGATGACGGCGGCGCATCGTCTGGTGCGTGCGTGGCTGGAGAGTGAGTCGGAGATCCGGTTCACTTCGCGAGCGGATCGATGAAGGGATCGATCGTCGCACCCCATCTCACCACCCCGGCGGCGACCGGCGACCTGCGCGCGCTGCCAGCCGAGATTCTCGAACAGACCTGCAAGCGCGTCGGAATCGCGAGCTTCGCGTTCGCAGGAATCTGGGCCTGGGTGCTTCTGATGAACACGGTCGTCTGGCGGCTGGTCGAGCCGGACGGCGGTGCGCTCCTCGGACAGATGTCGGGACGGGCGAATCTCGTTGCGGTCGTTGGGATCGGCCTCTCCCTGGCCATGGTGTTCGTGGCGGGTGCGCTGCACCACAGGCCTTCACTTCTCATCGACATCGGACTCGGCTTCGAGGTCACCAACGCGCTGCTGATCGCCGTGTTCAACTGGCTGATCATCCCCCCCGAGTGGTATCCGTCGGCAGGCGTGAGCTTCATCTGCGTCGTCATCCTGTTCTATCCGACGATTGCTCCAGCCGGGCCGTATCGGACGCTCGCGGCTGCGTTTCTGGCCGCGTCGCTGGATCCTCTGGTCTTCCAGATTTCGGTGGCCCAGGGAAACGTCTACGACCTCAGGACCTACGATCTGCTCTGGACGTTCGGACCGAACTACGTCTGCGCGCTGCTCGCTGTCGTTCCCGCGACGGTCATAAGAGGACTCGGAAAGAGAGTCTCCCGCGAGCGCGAGCTGGGCGCCTATCGGATCGGAGAACGGATCGGGCACGGCGGCATGGGGGACGTCTATCGGGCTACCCACCGACTCCTCGCGCGACCGGCCGCGATCAAGCTGATCCGCCCGGAAGTGCTCGGATCCGAAGGCCCGGACCGGGCTCGCGTCGTAATCGAGAGATTCAGGCGAGAGGCCCGCGCGGCGGCGAACCTGAGGTCGCCGCACACGATCGAGCTGTACGACTTCGGCACCGCCGATGACGGCACCTTCTACTATGTGATGGAACTGCTCGACGGCCTCAATCTCGACCGTCTGGTGACGCGCTTCGGTCCGCTCGGCGCCGACCGGACCGTCAACCTGCTCAAACAGATCTGCCTGTCGCTGGGTGAGGCGCACGAGCGCGGACTCGTGCATCGGGACATCAAGCCCTCGAACCTCGTCGCGTGCAAGATGGGACTGGCGGTCGATTTCATGAAGGTGCTGGACTTCGGACTCGTGAAGGCCTCATCGGACACGAGGCGGGATGGTCCGGAATTGACATCTCCCGACGTGACGACGGGAACGCCGACCTTCATGGCGCCCGAGATTGCGGTCGGCGGGCGGCCCGTCGATAGCCGGGCCGACATCTACGTGCTCGGCTGCGTCGCGTTCTGGATGCTGACCGGGCGAAACGTATTCGAGGGGCCGACCTCGATCGCGATCCTCACGCAGCACGTCCGCGATGCCCCACCTGCACCCTCGACCCTCAGTGAAACCGGGATACCGCCTGAGCTCGACCGCATCGTCCTCGAATGCCTGGCGAAGGATCCGGACGATCGACCCGAGTCGGCCATCGAGCTGTTCCGCAGACTCGACGCCTGCCCGGTCCAGCCATGGACGGCGGAACGGGCAAGGCAGTGGTGGGAGCTCCACATCCCCGAGTCGGAAGTCGCCGAGCTGGAGGCGACGGACAGATCGATCATCGGTTCAGAGCCGACCATCGCCCTTCTCCGGGAGGAATAGACAGACGGGACTGGCCCCCCAGGACTCGAACCTGGATTACCGGCTCCAAAGGCCGGGGTCTTGCCGTTAGACGAGGGGCCAGGGCGGGCGCCGCGTGCCAGGCACCGCAGCGGGGCGTCCCGCAGCGAACTTGGTCGGCCGGATGGGAAGCGTCAACCGGCGTGCGGTCCCAGAGTAACGGTGCGGATCAGAGGAATTCCCAACTTCGGCTGCAGATCCCGTGCGGCCCGGTCCAGGACATTCTCTTCCTCGAAGATGCCGGCGACGCACGCCCCGCTACCGCAGAGCATCGAGATCCCCGCCCCTGCTTCCGAAAGTGCATCGCGAATGACGCCCAGCTCCGGGTGACGATGGAAAACCGCTTCCTGAAGGTCATTCACCGCCAGGCGCTCGAGGACGTCCCAGTCGGTCAGCTCATCCGGCCGCGGAAACAGGGCCGCTCCATTCTCTGCAGCTGTTGATCCCGATTCCGCTGCCGGCCTCTCTCGATCGTGGGCCAGCCAGCCGTAAGCCTCGGCTGCATGTATGCCGAAGGGCGGCTGTGCGATGAGCACCGGCCTTGCCGGGGGCGACGGAAGCGGCATCAGGCGGCGTCCCCGCTCCCAGCCGAGCGCCATTCCTCCGGGGCAGAGTCCGAACGGCACATCGCTTCCGAGCCGGCCCGCTACTCGCGTCAGGCTCTCGGTCCCGGGATCGCGGTCGAGCAGTTCGACCAGCGCGGCAAGCACCGCTGCCGCGTCCATACTGCCTCCACCGAGACCCGCCGCCACGGGAATCCGCTTCTCGAGGCGAATCACGACGGCTGGAGCCACGTCGAGCTCCCGATGCACGAGATCGGCGGCCCGCCAGCAGAGATTCTCCGGACCTTCAGGCAGAGCGTCACTCCCGCTCACCACCAGCCGGATCCCGGGAGGGCCCGGCTCCACGGTTATGCGGTCGGCGAGAGCCAGGCGTAGCATCAGTGTCTCGACGGCGTGGTATCCGCTTTCTTCCCTGCCCAGCACTCTGAGCCTGAGATTGAGCTTGGCCGGAGCACTCCTGGTCACGCTCACGGAGTCACCTCCGATTCCGCGACCGCGTCGCCCCTCTCCTCCGCGCGACCTACGTCGGACCACGAGAGGCCCAGCCGCTGCAGGTACCAGATTCCGATCAGGGTCACCGGAATGAACGTCAGGATGTGATAGCTGGTTGCGAAGCTGACGACGCGCGCCGCGGCTACGTTCCACGGACCGAGTCCGACGCGGGCGGCGGCCTCGAATACGCCGAAGAAGCCGGGGCTGGACGGAGCGGCGACGGCGAATGCGATCACCGCCTGGAGGAAGTGCGCGCCGGCGATTCCCGGCCCGGTGATGTCGAACGCCTCGAGACCGGCCCATATCGAGAGCGAGAGGTCGATCCAGACGACGAAGCTCCAGAACATCGCCCTGAGAAACACCCCGGGACTCGCCAGTGCGCCGAGTCCTGCCACGAAGGAAGCGGCGGCCCGGCTGGCCCGGTCGCCGAATCGCTCGGGCAGCCAGCGCACGACGGTCCGGTCGAACAGACGCGAGGTCGCCTCAGGGCGTCGGGCTGCCAGCCACAGCAGACCGAGTCCGAGACCGAATGCGATCGCACCTATGTTGGCCGTCCGTCGAACGAGCTCCGCCGTCGAGCCCTCTCCGAGCGGGAAGCCGGGAAGGGAAATCGTGACGAAGAGAAAGATCGCCAGCACTACACCGTCCAGGATCCGTTCTACGATCAACGAGGCGATCGAAGCCCCGAGGGGGATCGGCTCGGTCCGGGTGAGCGCAAATGCCCGGGTGAACTCCCCCAGCCGGGCCGGGAGGACGTTGTTGACCGCGAAGCCGATGCATACCGCTCCGAACCTCGAGTCGAAGCTCGTTCCGTCGTAGGCCGGCTCGAGCAGAACCCGCCAGCGGATCGCCCGAAGGACGAAGCTGAGAGTCGCGAGCACGACCGCGAGCAGCAGCCAGAGTGGATTCGACTGCGTCAACTCGTGCCACACCTCGGCCGCGGACACGTCACGCAGCACCCACGCGAGTAAGGCGATCGTGACCGCGATGCCCAGCAACGTCTTCCAACGGTGCTTGCCCATCAGTGTCCTCCGACCGGCGTGACGAGGGAGCGTGCCCGGACGGGCTGCCGCCAGTCAGCTTCCACGGGCCCTCAGCACGATCTCCTTCATCTCTCTCACGGCCCGCTCAAGTCCCGTGAATACCGCACGGCTGACGATCGTATGGCCTATGTTCAGCTCCTCGACGGGACCGATTCCAGCGACTGGAGTGACGTTCTCGTAGGTGAGCCCGTGTCCGGCGTGAACCGAGAGACCCAGCCCGGCGGCCAGGTCCGCCGTGTCGGCGAGCCGCTGAACCGCATCCCGGCGCGCGTGCGGCGTCTCGGAATTGGCGTACTCACCGGTGTGCAACTCGATCGCATCGGCGCCGATCTCGGCCGCAGCCCGCACCGAGTTCGAATCAGGATCGATGAACAAAGACGTTCGCACACCCTCGGCCTGAAGCCGCGACACGGCTTCGGCGGCCCGTGCGCGGCCTGATCCGGTCAAAGCCAGTCCGCCCTCGGTCGTGATCTCTTCTCGCCGCTCCGGCACGAGGGTCACAGCCGCCGGGCGCCAATCGGCCGCCAGCTCCACCATCGGGCTCGAGGCCGCAATCTCGAGATTCACGCCGGTGCGAACCGTGCGCATCAGCAGGTCCACGTCACGGGTCTGGATGTGACGACGATCCTCGCGAAGGTGGACGGTAATCCCATCCGCGCCTCCCAGCTCAGCCAGGACCGCTGCCCGCACCGGATCGGGCTCGTCCGTGCCGCGCGCCTGACGAACCGTGGCGATGTGGTCGACGTTGATGTAAAGCCTCATGGACGGCTCCCGCTCGGGGTTTCTGGTTCCCGGCGCCGGCTCGATCTTACCGGTAGCTCAGCCCTCCGGCGAGATCGGCGGCTCGGAATCGAGCTGTCGAACCGCGATCGCCGGTTGCCTCTCCCAGGCGCCGATCAAAGCCTGTGGTGCGCGGACCCGGATCCGGACTCTTACGTCTCCGTCGGTACGGCTCAGGACCTCCGCCTCCCGGTAAGCTTGGGCGAGCGTACTGCCGTCGGTGACCGGGATTTCGAGCTCGACGGTCGGGTGTTCGGCCTTGATACGGGTGCGAAGGGCGGAGCGCAGCGCCTCGAGGCCTCCTTGCTCACGAACCGAACTGAGCACGTGCGGTCCGAACAGGTCGGCGGCTCTCAAGCGCAGAGCCTCCTCTTCCCCGTGGGTCAGCTGGTCGACCTTGTTGAACGCGAGTAACGTCGGATGACCGGCCGCTCCAATCTCGTGCAGGACTTCCTCCACGGCCTCGACCTGGTGATCCCAGGAGGGACTGGAAGCATCGATGACGTGGAGCAGTAGATCGGCTTCGGCGATCTCCTCCAGCGTGGCCTGGAAGGAAGCGACCAGGCCGTGCGGGAGCTTTCGAATGAAACCGACCGTGTCGGTCAACAGCGCCCTGTAGCCGTCGTCCAGATCGACCGCGCGCGTAGCCGAGTCCAGCGTCGCGAACAGGCGATCCTCGACGAACAGGTCACTTCCCGAGAGCGCCTTCAGGATCGAGGACTTTCCTGCGTTGGTGTATCCCACCAGAGCGACGCGGAACTCGCTGCTCCGTGCCTTCCTGCGCGTCCCGCGTGCGCGAGAAATGTGCTTCAGCTCACGACGCAGCCGCGAGATGCGACGATCGATCATCCGGCGATCGGTTTCCAGCTGAGTTTCGCCCGGACCGCGTGTACCGATTCCGCCCTGGGTGCGCGACAGATGAGTCCACATCCGCTTGAGCCGCGGACGCATATACTCGAGCTGGGCGAGTTCGACCTGGAATCGCGCCTCCGCGGTGCGGGCGCGCAGTGCGAAGATGTCGAGGATCAGTTCCGTCCGGTCCATTACCCGCAGGCCGAGCTTCTTTTCGAGCGCCGCCCCCTGCGCCGGCGTCAGATCTTCGTCGAATACGACGAGCGAAGCGGAGAGCTCGGTGCACAGCTGCTTCAGCTGCTCTGCCTTTCCGCGCCCGATGTAAAGGGCCGGATGCGGGGAGGCCAGACGCTGGACCAGGGTGCCCACGACTTCGGCCCCCGCAGTGTCGGCCAGTCGGGCCAGCTCCTCGAGGTGCTCGTCCACGAGTCGCTCGGGCTCGTCGAGACGGGGGGCACCGACGAGAATGGCCCTCTCGACGGGAGGCGCGAGTTCGATCGTCCTGGCCGTGGCTCAGCCCTCCCCATCACTGGTGGTCAGGCTCCGTTTGCGGAGGGCGTCCTCCCGGGCCGATCGGATCGCTTCCAGTCGGTCGGCAATCCGCTTCTCGGCGCCTGCGTCTCCCGGCTCGTAGAATCGACGTCCGCGCAGCGCGTCCGGAAGGTACTCCTGCGGTGCTACGGCGCCCTCCCAGTCATGATCGTATTCGTAGCCGGCTCCGTAGCCCAGTTCCTTCATCAATCCCGTGGGCGCGTTGCGAATGTGCATCGGAACAGGCTCGGCCGGCGTCTCTCGCGCCACCTTCGATGCACGGCCATACGCCTCGTACACCCGGTTCGACTTCGGCGTGACCGCCAGGTAGATGCAGGCCTCCGCGAGAGCCAGCTCTCCTTCCGGCGATCCCAGCATGTGATAGGCGTCGCGTGCCGCCATCGCGATTCTCAACGCCGTCGGATCGGCGAGTCCGATGTCCTCGATCGCCATGCGCACGAGTCGGCGCGCAATGTACATCGGATCTTCCCCTCCCTCTACCATGCGGGCAAACCAATACAGGGCCCCGTCCGGATCCGAGCCACGAACGGCCTTGTGCAGGGCCGAGATCAGATTGTAGTGTTCCTCGCCCGACTTGTCATAGCGGGCGAAGCGTCTCTGGAGACCGCGCTCCACCTCTTCCCGGCCGATCTGACCGCCCGGGCCGGCGAGCTCCGCCGCCGTCTCGAGCGCATTGAGAGCCCGTCGCGCATCACCATCCGCCGCTTCGGCGAGTAGACGAAGGGCTTCCGGATCGGCCTCGAGCTCGCGGTCGCCGAGCCCCCGCTCCCGATCCGACAACGCCCGGGTCAGAAGAGCCTCGACGGCGGGTGGATCCAGAGGGTCGAGCACGAAGACACGCGTCCGACTCAGCAGCGGACCGACGACCTCGAATGACGGGTTCTCGGTGGTGGCGCCGACGAGCACGATCGTGCCCGCTTCCACGTGCGGCAGAAAAGCGTCCTGCTGTGCCCGGTTGAATCGATGAATTTCGTCCACGAACAGGATCGTGTCGGGACCACCTGCCCGCTTTCTCTCGGCGGCTTGAGCGATCAATTCCCGGACCCGGGGGACCCCCTCGGTCACAGCGCTGAACGGCTCGAATCGTGCTCCCGTGCGGCCCGCGAGGATCGCTGCCAATGTCGTCTTTCCGCAGCCGGGTGGACCCCAGAGGATGAGACTCGGCACCCGGTCTCGCTCGATCAACTCGCGCAGAGCACCCTCCGGCCCCACCAGTTTCTCCTGCCCGACGAACTCATCCAGGGTGCGTGGTCGCATCCGGGCTGCAAGAGGTGCGTCGGGTTCAGCTGCCAGCGGTGCTCGATCCCGGCGACCGACATCGGCATCGAAGAAGCCCGGAAGTCCCGCTCCGACGTCAGACACCCGAATCCAGCCCGTCCAGCGCCCCCAACTCGATCAGCTCCCGCGCCTCGGCGAGGAGAGTCTCACGGTCGTTGCGTGTCGGATCCTCGATCACCTGTGCGTGGAGCTCCTCGAGCATCAGGCCTACCAGGGGTCCGTGCGGCAGGCCGAGTTCGAGTATGTCGTTTCCGTCGACCGCAAGTTCTGACAGGTCCAGGGGTGCTCCGCCGACCAGCTCGTCGTGCACGCGGCGCCAGGTATGCACCAGTGCTCGCTCCGATTCGATGGCACCGGAGCCGCGAGCCAGGGCGAAGTGCAGGCGGAAGAGATCGCGGGCGTGGTCCCGGCCGGCCTCCGAGAGCCACTCGCGGATGGCTGCAGCCGAGTCGACCGGACTCACCAGGGGTAAATACCGCGCCCACAATATCTCGGCCCGGCGCGCCTCCGACCGCGAGAACTTGAGCCGTTCCATGATGGCGCTGACCGGGGCTGAATCGGCCCCGGATCCGGAGTCGCTGCCTCGCGATTCCTCCGCGCCTTCTTCCCTCGGAAGAGCCAGCAGAAAGCGCACCAGTCGGAGGAAGGCGCGGTGTCGGGGAATCGCATCGATCGCCGAGAGCGTGCTCTGCCACCGGGGATCCGCTCGAGCGACGGCCGCCAGTTCGGGGAGCCAGTGATCGAGCGCTCCGGTCTCGGCATAGAGTGCGAGAGTCTCCCCGGCCCGCTCGCCCGCGAGACTCTTCATCAACTCCTCTCGAACGCGCTCCGCTGAGAGTCGCTCAAGGCCCGGGACGGCTTCTTCGAGCGCCGCCCGGGTGGAGGGATCGAACTCCAGGCTGTACCGGCCCGCGAAGCGCAGCCCTCGCAGTACGCGCAGGTAGTCCTCGGCGAATCGCTCCGCCGGGTCGCCGACGGCCCGTAGCCGGGCCTCCTTGAGGTCCTCGACTCCACCGTGGGGATCACGGAGTTCCCCGGTCGCCGGACGCCAGGCCAGCGCGTTGATCGTGAAGTCGCGTCTAGCCAGATCTTCCTCGATCGTGTCCGAAAACTCCACCACAGCGTGGCGGCCGTCAGTCTCCACGTCTCGTCTGAATGTGGTTACCTCGTACATCGTACCATCCGGCCCCACGACGCCTACTGTCCCGTGCTCGATGCCCAGAGGAACGGTCCGGCGGAACAGGCTGCGAACCTGCTCGGGGCGCGCACTGGTCGCTACATCCCAGTCCGCGCGAGCGTCACCGCTCCACGCATCGCGGATCGCTCCTCCCACGGCCCATGCCTCGAATCCGGCAGACTCGAGCCGGTCCGCCACCCACCGAAAGCCCTCGGGGGGATGCAGCTCGGGAGCCCCGGAACCCAGCATCATCTCGACCCCTTCACCCGCAGAGGACGCTCCCCCCGTTGACGTTCAGCACCTCGCCATTCACGTGGCGTCCCAGGTCACTGGCGAGGAATACGATCGGTCCGGCGACATCCGCGGGTGAGGCGATCCGGCGCACCGGAATCTCCGATTCGACTGCAGAACGGAACTCTCCCCGGAGCACGTTGGACGACATATCCGTATCCACCCAACCGGGCGCGACGGCATTGACCGTCATCCCGCGTGGTCCGAGCTCCACCGCCAACGACTTCACGAATGACTGGATCGCCCCTTTGCTGGCGGCGTAGTGGCTGTGCTCCGCCTCTCCTCTCTGAGCCGCCGTGGACGTGACGAGAATGATCCGCCCTCCATCGCCGAGCCGACGGGCCGCTTCGCGGGTCGTGAGGTACACGGAGGTCAGATTCACCGCCATCATCTCGGACCACTCGTCCGGGGGCAGATCGACGATCGGACGAGGGGTCTCGTTCCAGATGCCTGCATTGCCCACGAACAGGTCGAGGACTCCATCGAACCGTCGGTCCACCTCCTCGAACAGCGACTCCACCTGCGCGGGATCGGAGAGATCGGCAGCGAAACTCCAGGCCGATTCCGCCCCCTCGGCGAGAGCGAGATCGACCGTGCTGGCAGCGGCCGTTTCATCCGAATTGTACGCGATTCCGACCCGGGCGCCGCACGAAGCGAGCAATCCGACCGTCGCGCGACCGATTCCGCGCGAAGCACCTGTGACCAGGGCGGCCTTACCTCTCAGTCCCGGCAGAGAGACATCTGAACGGGTCATCTGCTTACCTCCGGCTCTCCCCGTCGATCGGCGAAATAAGCATCCACGATGTCGGCGACCGCGTGCTCGATCGCCAGGTGGACCTCCTGGATTCGAGCCGTGTCGCTTGCGGGCACGGTGATCGGAAGGTCGACCAGCTCGGCCAGGCGCCCTCCGCCCTTCCCCAGCAGTGCCACGGTCCCGACGCCCATGCGGCCAGCTTCAGCGGCCGCCGCGAGCAGATTCGCCGACTCGCCGGACGTCGAGTGCATCACGAGCAGGTCGCCCTTGCGCCCGAATGCCCGCAGCAACCGGATGAACGCCATTTCGTAGCCGTAATCGTTGGCCGAAGCAGTGAGCTGTGCGGATCCTGCCGTCAGCGCGATGGCGGGAAGTGCCTGCCGCTCCCGCTTCAGACGCACGACGTACTCGGTAGCCACGTGCTCCACCGTGGCGGCGCTTCCTCCGTTTCCGCACATCAGCATCCTTCCATCCCGCTCGAAGGTCTCTATCACCAGTGCCGCATAACTGGCTGCCGGAGCAGCGAGATCATCGCTCGAGCGGGTCAGCACCTCGATCAGCGCCTCGAGATGTGCCTGCACCGACTCCTCGTGAATTCTGCTCATCGTTCCGACCCTCGCACCATGCGTCGAAGACGTCTTACCAGGGAGGAAGCGAGATCGACGGGCGGAACAGGCTCGCACGGCTCACCTGCCAGAATCGCCTCCGGGTTCGCGGACGCCAGCAGATCGGCAACGCCTTCATGTCCCGCTGCCGCAATTCGGTCCCACCCGGCGCGGAGCATGGTCGACCTCCCATCCCGTCCATGGTGGTCGGACGCGAGACAGTCGGCGTGTCCCCGGGCGAGCATCTGGTACGCGACCCGCTCGGCTTCCGGGCCATGCTCACCGAGAAGGCTTCCAACGTTCACCACCATCAGGACGCCCGACTCGCGCCACCGCTCGATCCAATCGTAGGACCGTCCGATTCCCGTGTATCGCTCGGGGTGTGCGAGCGCCGGCCGCCAGCCCTGGTTCGACACACTCGCCAGCATCAGGTCGGGATATGCCGGCAGCATCAGTTGCGGGAACTCAACCAGCAGGGCGCCACCGCCGAGCGCGAGGCGCTCGTCCGACATATCCGTCTCCGGCTCGTCGATTCGAATCTCGAAGGACAGAGCCAGGCTCACCTCGGGAACCCGCTCATCCGCTTCCCGCTTCAGATCTTCGAAACGACGCTCGATCCGGTCACGCCAGGAACTCGAGATGTGGCTGGCCGACAGGTGCGGCGTGGTGACTACGCGTTCGATCCTCGCGTCCCGGAAGGCTTCCAGCCATCGAATCGCGTCCTCCGTACTGCGCGCTCCGTCGTCCACTCCGGGAACGAGATGGCAGTGCAGGTCGACGAGCGGAACGGAGGGGACGAAGTCGCCGCTCATTGCCGCTCGCCGATGGTCGGTCTGTCGGCCATCCGGCGACCGAATTCCCCGCGTGGACCTGTCCGGCGGCACAACTGTGCCACATCGGCTCCGAGCTCGGCGGCAGCTTCGAACGCGAAGGTCAGGGCCGCATCGGCAGACAGGAGCCGCAGTGCGGACTGCCGGCGTCCGTGACCGTCCGCCACCTCCGTCAAGCCCATGAGGGCGGCGCGCGTCAGGAGTTCCGCAACCGCCTCTCCGTCTTCTCCCCGGTCAGCATCCCCCGCGCTTCTCACCAGTGCCAGCACGTCCTCTGCGAGCTCGGGCGGTGCCGTGGCCAGACGAGAATCCAGCCACTGAAGTGTCGCATCGAGGGTCGTCACTCGCCCCCCATCGCGACTCGAGCCAGCTCCGCCGCCGCATCCAGCGCGGCCTCGAGCTTCTTCGGATCCCCCACGCCTCCCTGCGCGAGATGTGGCTTTCCTCCACCACCCGACCCTGTCGCACGGCTCGCCGCCCTGACCAGATCCCCGGCCTTCACCCCGCGGCCGATCCAGTCATCGGTGACTACCGCGAGTATCGAGTCTTTCCCGTCAGCGGTTCGGACGTGCACGATCGCCGCCCCCGATTCGAGTCCTTCCCTCAGTCGGTCGCCGAACTCGGCTACTTCGGCACCGGCAGGCAAACCGATACTCGCTCGAACCAGCCGTGCACCGTCGTCGCCGACTTCCTCGGCAGAAGTCACCAGGTCACGAGCCGTGACGTCTGAGGACGCGCCGCGCTGCTCCGAGAGACTCTCCTCGAGCTCGTTCCGCTCCCGGATCAGAGCCGCGACCCGGCCCGGAAGGTCCCCGGGAGAGACACGCAACCGGTCGGCGAGATCGGAGATCAGATTGTCGGCATCCAGAATACGGGCGTAGGCACGAGGCCCGGTCACTGCTTCCAGCCTGCGGACTCCGGCTGCTACGCCGGTCTCCGACACGATCCGGAACAGCCCGATCTGGCCCGTGGAGCGGACGTGACAGCCCCCGCACAGCTCGAGACTGACACCCGGAACACGTACGGTCCGCACCGTGTCTCCATACTTCTCTCCGAACAGCGCCATCGCACCGTCGTCCAGTGCATCCCGGTAGGCCCGATGTTCGATCTCGAGCGGCGCGTTCGTCCAGATCGCCTCGTTGACCTGTCGCTCGATCTCCGTCCTCTCGCCCGGCGTCAGTGGCCCGTAATGTGTGAAGTCGAAGCGAAGCCGGTCCGGCGCGACCAGCGATCCCGCCTGGTGAACGTGCTCGCCCAGCACGTCTCGCAGCGCCGCATGCAACAGATGCGTGGCGGTATGATTCCGTTCGGTGTCGCGGCGCGTATGCTCTTCCACCACGGCGAGAACCTCGCTCGGTTCATCGGGCACCGTGCCGTGCGACGGCTCTCCGACGATCACCGCCTGCCCCCGGTCGTTTCGCACCACCGACTCCACCGCGAGCTCCCAGCCTTCTCCACGGAGATAGCCGGTATCACTCACCTGTCCGCCGGCCTCGGCATAGAACGGGTTCTCCGCGAGCAGGAAAGCCCGGGCCCCATCGGCCCGTACCTGTTCCAGGACCCGTGTCTCCACCCGAAGCCGATCGTAACCGACGAAGTCCTGCTCCTCTTCGGCCGCCAGGGCGCGGGCGAGCGCGATTGCTTCTTCGCTCAGCCGACCACCTGGTCCGGCCACCAGGCCACCCGACGTGTCCGATAGGTCCCTCGACCGACGCCTTTGCTCCTCGAGCGCCGCATCGAAGCCCGCTCGGTCGACGAGGTACCCGCGCTCATCCGCCATCAGTTCCGTAAGGTCGAGAGGAAAGCCGAAGGTATCGTAGAGCTTGAACGCCTCCTCGCCCGTGATCGTGCCGGACCCGCCCTCGGGAGCGACTTCTTCGAACCGGTGCATCCCGGCCTCGATCGTAGCCAGAAATCGCTCTTCTTCGGCGCGAGTGGTCCGCTCGATCAGGGTCCGTCGACCGGAGATCTCGGGATATGCGTCCTCCATCAAGTCGATGACGACGCCGACGAGGCGGTCCAGCGTCGGCTCGCGGCGCCCGAGTAACCAGGCGTATCGACCGGCCCGGCGAAGGATCCGCCGCAGCACGTAGCCACGACCCTCGTTCGAAGGGATAACCCCGTCCGCCAGCATGAAGGTGACGGCGCGGGCGTGGTCCGCGAGCACCCGGAAGGGCAGGCCCGCTTCCCAGTCTTCGGAAGCCTGCGAATAGGGAATGCCGATCACCTCCTCGGCCCTCTCGATGATCGGAAGGAAGAGGTCGGTGTGATAATTCGTGCGCGTGCCCTGGAGGATGGCTGCGATCCGCTCGAGGCCCGCGCCCGTGTCGATCGAAGGCTTCGGCAGCGGCACGTCGCCACTCGCACCCCGGTCGTACTGCATGAAGACCAGATTCCAGATCTCCATGAACTCGTCGGCCTCGCCCAGGACCTCGAATTCCTCCGGATCCAGCCGGCCACCCCGGTCGGAGTCGGGGCGCATATCGTAGTGGATCTCCGAGCACGGTCCGCAGGGACCCGTTTCTCCCATCTGCCAGAAGTTGTCCTTGTCGCCGAGCCGCAGGACCCGTTCCGGCGGAATCTCCGTCAGCTCGGGCCAGAGGCTCGCCGCCTCGTCGTCCGTGTGGTGCACGGTCGCCCAGAGGCGGTCCGGTTCGAGGCCCAGTTCCTCGGTGACGAATTCCCACGCGTAGCGGATGGCGTCCCGCTTGAAGTAGTCCCCGAACGAAAAGTTGCCCAGCATCTCGAAGAATGTGTGGTGCCGGGCGGTTCGCCCGACCTCCTCGAGATCGTTGTGCTTGCCGCTGACCCGCAGGCATTTCTGTGAAGTGACCGCCCGTGCGGCCGGCCGCTCCTGCTCGCCCACGAACACGCCCTTGAACTGGACCATCCCGGCGTTGGTGAACAGCAGTGTCGGGTCGTCCTCGGGCACCAGG
>JAMJQL010000124.1 GCA_023554245.1 Gemmatimonadota bacterium | reverse complement strand
ACCGGTTCCATCACCCCCCAGCAGCAGCAGCCCATCCGCGTCGGTAACGGAAACGAGAAGGTCGGCGTGGCCGTCGCCGGTCAGGTCACCGACCGCGACCTTCGAGGGGGCGGGTCCCGTGGCGATCGGCCCAGCGAGGAGACGGAGCGTGTCGGCGCTCCCGACCTGTTCATCCAAGCGCGGCTGATCACAAGCCGCGAGTGCGAGCAGCGCGATGCATGCCAGGCCGGATTCGATCATGCTGCCTCTCTCTCGCGCCGGAACAGGGCTCGCGCCGCAAATCCCGCCACTAGCAGCGCGACACCCGCGATCAGGGCTCCACTCTCGACCCAGAACGCGAGGCCGAGGCATCCGATGAGCCCCGCCCCCGAGATCCAGCGCGAAAAGAGCCGCGCGTCCGACGGAAGCCGGAGTGCGGCGAGGTTCGTCAGCGCGTAGTAGATCAGCACCGTGAAGGCGCTGAACGACCAGGTGATTCGCACATCTCCGATCAGCGCGATCGCCGCGATCCCTGCCCCGACGGCGAAAACGGCCCGACGCGGGGAGCGCGTCCGGTCTTCCACCAGGGAGAGCGTTCCCGGTGCATCGCCACGCCGGGCCATCGCGAGCAGCACTCTCGAGAGCCCGAGCAGCAGATTCAGCAGCACACCCAGCATTGCCGTGATCGCACCCAGCGCGAGCAGCACCGGGAGGGCGGGACCCGCGAAGCTGCGGGCGGCTTCCTCGAGCGGCGCGGCCGTCACCGCCGTGAGTCTCGCGAGCTCCTCGGCCCCCACGGTTCCGACGGCCACCGTCCCCACGCCGATGTAGAGAAGAGCGGAGACGAGGAGGGTGAAAATGATCGCCTTCGGAATCGTTCGCCTCGGGGCACGCACTTCCTCGCCCAGGGTCGCGATACGGCCATAACCCGTGTAGGCGACGAACATCAGCGCCGAGGCCTCGAGGACCGAGCGGAAGTCGCCGAGTCCCGTAAAGGTGCCGGCCAGCGTCTCCGGGCCCCTGTCGAGAGTCACGGGAAGTCCGAGGAGCACGAAAGCCGTGAGAACGAGCAGCGTGAATCCTACGATGGCGGCATTTGCAGCATTCGACCGGGCCATCCCTCCGACAACGAGAAGGGTCAACGCAGCCACCGCCGCGACAGCGAGACCGACCCTCCAGCTGGTATCGGTGATCCCGAACAGGTCGAGGGCGTAGCCGGCGAACCCGAGTGCGGCCGTCGCGGCCGAAGCCGACTTGGCGCAGAGGAACATCCAGCCCGCCGAGAACCCGAGGGAAGGGCTGAGGAACCGGTATCCGTATTCGTAGGTGCCGCCACTGACGGGGTGAGCGGCGGCCAGTTGGGCGCTCGAGAGACCGTTGCAGGTGGCGAGGAGGGCACCGACCGCGATCGCGACCAGCACCGTGGGGCCGGCGACGCCGGCCGCGATGCCGATGCTGACGAAAGCACCTGTGCCGACGATCGATCCGAGCCCGAGCAGAATCGCTCCGGGCAGGCCCACGACCCGGGCGAGTTCGCCGGCGGTGCCCTCCCCCCGTTCGGTCATCCCGCGATCTGCGTCATTCCCCCACCAGGGCCGCGTCGAGCTCGACGGGAACCGCCTTCAACGCCTGCGACACGGGACAATTGACCTTCGCGTCCTCGGCGAACCGCAGGAACTCATCCTCGGAAATCCCGGGAATCGCACCCCGCGTCTTGAGCCCGATCCTGGTGATCGCGAATCCCGCTCCCACCTTCTCGAGGTGTACGACGGCCGTCGTCTCCACGCTCTCGGGATCGTGACCTTCCTTTCCGAGCGCAGCGGAGAGCGCCATCGAGAAACACCCGGCGTGCGCTGCCGCGATGAGCTCTTCGGGGTTCGTGCCGGGGGCTTCTTCGAACCGGGAGCCGAAGGAGTACTTTCCTTCGTAGGCTCCGCTACCCAGCCGCATCACGCCATTGCCGTTCACCAGCCCGCCGTTCCAGCGAGCATTCGCCGTGCGCTTCATATCGAGATCTCCTTGGAAAGTCGCAGTGACGCTCGAGACCCTTCTCGAGCCTGTCGGTCCAACACTATCAGCATGCCGTGTCTCCACCAGACCCGGGATACGTCCTCGTGGAGCTCAGGTAGTCCATCCGGAATTGAACATGGGTCCGGGCCTCTTCCGGAGTGCCCAGCCAGTGCGTGGTTCCGCCGACCATCCACACCACCAGGTCCGCGAGATTCAGCAGGTCGTCGACTTCGTGTCCGGTGACGAGGATCGCGCATCCCTTCGCGGCGAGCCTGCGAATCGCGTTCGAGACGAGGACCCTGTCCCTGGGGCTGACTTCCGCCAGCGGTTCGTCGGCGATCAGGCAGATGGGCTGCCTGGTCAGCGCGAGCGCCAGCTCCGCACGCCGCCGCTCGCCTCCCGACATCGTCTTCGCTTTCCGGCTCCGGAACTGCTCGATTTCCAACCCCTCGATCGCAGCCCGATCGATCTGCGAGTTCGTGATCGGTCCCATGGCCCGAAAATGCCAGTCCACCGTCCGTCTCCACGACAGGAGTCCGCGATCCGGCAGGTAGAACAGTCCCCGTCGAGCGAGCGCGGAAAGCCGGGGCCGATCCCAGGTTCGATCCGCGAAGTGGACGATCCCGAAGTCCCGCCGACCGAGACCGAGGGCGGCCCGGATGAGGGTCGTCTTTCCACAACCGTTTCGTCCGAGGACCGCCGTGACCGAACCCGCACGCGTCCACGCCGTGGCGGACTTGAGAATCTGCCGCCCGCGAAAAGAAACCCCGAACGAGTCGGCCGTGAATACGGCGTCGGTTCCGGGGCTCATCGCTCAGGCTCCCGGGAGGAGCCGAGCGGCGAGCAACAGGATCTCGAGCAGCACGGCGAAAAGAAGAGAAATCGCCGCAATCCCCCGTTCCGAGATTCCCAGGTTCTCGGCGAACACACGCTCGTTCAGGCGACGCGCGTCGTAGACGACGAAAGCCGCCGTCACGAGGACGGCAGTGATCGAATGTCTCCAGCCACCCAGAGGAGAGACGCCTGACAGGACTGACACGAAGGCGAGCAGGAGGCGCAGGAGCACCCACATGAGTGTCGTCCGGCGGATCGTCGCGGCGACGACGCTCAAGGCCACCCGCCTGGCCGCTTCCAGGCTCAGAGCTGCGTACTCGCTCACGCCTCCCCCGCTCCGCCTCGTGCCAGAAGCGCAGATTCCGCCATCAGGCGATGCGCTCGAACACCCGTTCCAGCGCCGCCGAGGCCAGAACCCGCCTGCCATCGGCGGTCCCCGGACTCCAGAGCACGAGGCGGATCGCTC
Source organism: Gemmatimonadota bacterium (assembly GCA_023554245.1). Classification (GTDB taxonomy): domain Bacteria; phylum Gemmatimonadota; class Gemmatimonadetes; order Palauibacterales; family Palauibacteraceae; genus Carthagonibacter; species Carthagonibacter metallireducens. The sequence goes on along the minus strand of JAMJQL010000124.1, from coordinate 4,042 downwards.
CGTTCGATATCTCGATCCCCGTTATGCGGCCATCGTTGAAGCAGCAGCAGCCCGAGTTGAACAGACTCGGCTGCAACGTTTTTCGACCATCGGGCGCCGGGGGACCGCAGGGAGCTGCATCTCCGAGCCAGCCGCGTTTCATGCAGTCGGTGACCACGTCATCCCAGAATTCCTCGTCGTCGGAACGAGCCGTGATCCGGTCGATGTCGATGCCGAGTCGCCGCTCCAGTTCATCGAGGATCGAGATCGACGCGAACACCGGACGATGCGTGTGTCCGGTGATCAGAAGGAGCTTGTCGTGGCTCTCGGCCCACTTACGGGTGGCCCTGTTGTGCTTCTCGCGTACCCTGCGGTTCGCCGAGGGCGCCGTTCGCGAGGCCCGGCTCACGTGCTGCAGCGGCTTCCAGACGAAACGCACCGTGAATCGTGCCAGGAAGGCCAGGGTGTCGCTGAATCCGGTGCCCTGGTGTCCGTGAACCAGGAACAGATGGCCCAGCGTTTCCACGCCGCTGCGCACCTCGAGCAGCAGGCTCTCTCCCACCCGGAGGCCACCAGGCGGGTAAACCGGATCCAGCATCTGTTCGACCAGAATCGGGGAGGCCCATTCCTCATCGTGGTTGCCCCAGATGCGAAGCAGCCGCCCCTCGGCATGAAACCGTCCCTCGCGCTCATACACACCGGGATACGAGGAGATGACCTTCTCAGGGGGGCTCTTCCACAGCTCTTCGGAGTCCCCGAGCAGAACGAGCGTGTATCCGCTCTCCCCGTAGTGATCGAGGGCGCGCTTATACGCGTCCTCGCAGGGCAGGAAGTCGTCGGCCCGATCCCTCGTTCCCCGGTGCATGTCGGAGAGCACGACGAGGCGGTCTGCATTCAGGTCGAACACCCGGGAGACGTCATCGGGCCACCAGTCCAGATGACGGGCCCGCCACAGAGCGGCAGTGAGCCCCGCTCCTACCCGGGCTTCGTACAGGGAGTGCTTGCCGGGCCTGCGCCGTCGACGCTTCATGAAGCTGAAACTAACCGCCGTTCGGACCCTCCGCCCGCGCGATCATTCCGCGGCGCCGCAGAAACTCGAGCACCCGCTCGCCCTGCCAGGGGCAGTCGTTATGGCCGCAGGGAAGGAGGACGAGCTCCGAGTCGCGTGCGGCACGGTCGAGCGCCACCCCGTGCTCTACCGGGATGATCCGGTCCCTCTCGCCGTGAAGAACGAGCACCGGCCGATCGAACTCCGACACGACAGGCAGGTTGTCGAACGGATCCCGAACCAGCGGGCCGAAGATTCCGAATCGCCGGGCCAGCGGACGGACCCCGGTGAAGGAGGACTCCAGCACGAGTGCGGCGAGCTCTCGGTGCGAGGCCAGGGCACAGGCCGCCCCTCCCCCGAGAGAGCGGCCCCATGCGATGATCCGATCGGAATCGACGTCCGGACGGGCCACGAGCGTATCCCAGGCGGCCAGCATGGCACGGGTGATCGATTCCTCCGACGGGGTTCCCCCGGAGCGACCGTAGCCGGGATACTCGACCAGAAGGACCGAGACTCCCTCTCGAGCCACAGCTGAGAACGCGTCGATCCAGTGGTCGATCAACTCGCCGTTGCCGTGTGTGAACACGATCACCGGCGCGTGGCCCGGCACACCCTGAGCCGGCAGGAACCATGATTCGACCCGATCCGGACCGAGAAGGATCGTCTCGATCGAGGGTCTGGCGGCGGCCGGCGAAACGGAGGAGGCGGGAGGCGCCGGAAACAGAACGGAACGCTGCAGTGCCCAGGCGGCCCCGGCCCACGCGGCCACGGCAATCAAGGGAAGCAGCAGAAGCGCAGTCACGTCGATCCTACGTTTCAACTCCCCGGTCGATCGGTCATGAGCCGGTCCCGCTGCGACTGGATTTTCGGAGTGGGGACTGGATCGTGATCGGTATGCCCGACGGGGCCTGGAGGAAATAGATCCGTTCTCCGTGCACGTCCACCGGTCCCTGCGGCGCCAATCCGTTCCGCTTGGCATTCGCGGCGAACGCGGTCGCATCGTCCACGAGAACCTGGAGCAGAACCCCGGACGGGAGCTCCGGGCCTTCCGGCCAGACCTCGATTCCGCTCGAGCCCGCCGAGAAGAGCGCCCCCTCGAACTCCGAGTCTACCGAGGTTCCTTCGGTTTCTTCTCCGGAACCCCCGGTTTCGCTTCGAACCAGACCGAGGCGACCGAGAAAATCCGCGAGTTCCCCGGCTTCGCTGGATACCGAGCAGAACCTGATTCCAAGGACCTTCACTGCGATTCCTCCCGTGACGCTCGCCATTCACCGATTCCCAATATGGTACCGGCAGCTTCGATCTGCGGGAATCCCGACACGTCGTTCGCGTGAATCACCCTTCCCCACCCCCCCACGACGGCCATCCGGCCCAATCCGGTGCAGATATCTCCAGTCCCAACGTCATCGAACGCGGCGGCCTGCGATTGATCAGAATGATCGGCTTCTCGCTGCGCCGCGCGATCGCGATCGGAATGCTTCCCAGATTCGGACCTCCCCGGTCACGGCGCTGCGTGCCCATTACGAGGAGGTCGGACTCCTTCATTCGATTCAGGATCGCCGCTGCAGGGTCGTCGGACCGTTCCACGACGATTTCATTGACGCCGGCTGCCTCGTCCCGGGCGAGTGCCCGCAAGTCGCGCTCGGCTCTCGCGCCGGATTCCCGTGATGCCGCTTCGGGAATCGTGTGGAAGAAGGTGATCGATCGATCTCCCGTTCGCGCCAGACTGGACAGCAGTCGCGCTCTGAGGTGGCTCTGGTCACGGCCGCCGGCGATTGGAACGAGCACCCGGTGTGCGTCTTCGAGGCTCCAGCGTCTCGGCGCTCGAAGGATCACCGTATCGACGTCCAGACGACCGAGCAGGACCTCCAGCCGATGCCCGATCGTATCGCTCTCGAGGTCGGGCAGCCCCAGCAGTACGGTCTCGCAGTCGTGCACGTCGGCGACCCGGGCAATCTCCCCCCACGGATCGGTAGCGATCGTGAACAGGCTCTCGGCGATGAGCCCTCGGGCGAAGCTTCGCTCGAGCGATTCTCCGAGCACCTCCGGCGCGACCAGCGGGCGGGAACCCGCTTCGGGCGCGGTCCCCGCGGAGGGCCGGATCACCGAGAGCAGGAGCACCCGGCCGGTTCCGGGCGTACGCAGCGTCGAGGCAACGTCCACCAGGCTTGCCGCACTGTCCGGGTTGGCGATCGGAACCAGCACCAGCGGGCTCCTCCCCCGAAGCCTGGCCAGGTCCGGATCCCGCGCTTCGGCCGAGGCATCGGCGAGCCTCGCGCCCGGGGCGAATATCGTCAGGTAGAGGACGCCGCCGATCAGGAGCCACCAGCCGATCACGCCTCCCGCTTCCGGAACCGCGAAGGCCTGGAACGCGGCCAGGCCTACGCAGAGAGCGAGTCCGACAACGGCTGGCAGGATCGATGCACCGTCAACAGAACGACGGCTGGCCAGGATCGCCGCTCCGTGCACGATCGCGAAGGCCAGAAGGAAGATGAGACTGGATGCCGCGCCTGCCGCGGCGACGTTCGCCACGGCCACTGCGATTCCCGCCACCATGATCGAGGTGAGACCCACGGCAATTGCGGGAGCGCCGCTCTCCCCGCGAATCTCGGCAACGCGGCGCGGGAGCGTCCGGTCGCGGGCCATGGCGAACGCGACACGTGACGCACCCAGCATGTTTGCGCGCAGCGCGGAGAGCATGGAGAGCACGCCCGCTCCTATGACGAGCCAGTACCCGGTCCGTCCGATGTACCTTTCGGCAGCCTCCGCTACGAAACCCTCCGGGTTTGCAGCAGCGGTGGCCGAAATCGCGACGCCGGGTTCGGCTCCCACCGTCTCGAGCAGGAAGAGAAACGGAATGTAAATGGCGAGGGCGATTCCTAGAGACAGGTACATGGCCCGGGGAATCGTCTCACCCGGGTCGCGGATCTCACCTCCCACGGCGGCGATGAGATCGAAGCCCTGCAGCGCGATGAACGTGTAGCCCATCGCCTGCAGAATGCCGAGCGAACCGGT
>JAMJQL010000123.1 GCA_023554245.1 Gemmatimonadota bacterium | reverse complement strand
GTGGCCGCCGTATCGGCAGGGTTTCCCCACGGATTGAGCCCCCTGGCTCAGCGGATCGATGAAGTGAGGGCCTCGGTCGCGGAAGGAGCCGAGGAGATCGACGTGGTGATCATGCGGGCGCACGCACTGACCGGGAACTGGGAGAGCCTGTTCGAGGAGGTGAGCGCGTTCCGTTCTGCCTGCGGCGACGCCCACCTGAAGACGATCCTCGCCACGGGAGAACTGCGCGACCTGGAGACCGTCGCTAGCGCCTCGCTCGTCTGCATGATGGCCGGGGCGGATTTCATCAAGACCTCGACCGGCAAGGAAGAGGTCAACGCCACGCTGACGGCCGGCCTCGTGATGGCTGACGCGATCCGGGACTATCGAGACCGGACCGGAGTTGCGGTCGGGCTCAAGCCGGCGGGCGGGATCCGCACCGCCGGCCAGGCCCTCGACTGGTTGACCCTCGCCGGCACGACGCTCGGGCCGGAGTGGACGGAGCCGGGTCTGTTTCGATTCGGGGCCAGCTCCCTTCTGGATGACCTGGTGTCCAGGCTGAGAACACTCGTCGCGGCCTGATCCGGCTCAGCCCGACGTCTCTGCCTGCGACCAGTGCAGAGCGAACATCGCGCCCTGCGGGTCCTGACACTGCGCCACCCGATCGCCGCCCGGCACCTCCATCGGACCGTTCAGCACCTGACCGCCACCGGCCTTTACCCGCTCCACCGCCGCGTCGATATCGTTCACCGTGACGTAGAAAAGCCATGCACCGATCGGCATCTCCGGCGGTCGGGTCATGATCCCACCGAGAGGCGGTCCGTCGCCGCCGTAGATCCTGTAGATCCCGTACTCGCCCATGTCCATGTCTTCGTGCTTCTTCCAGCCGAACAGGTCGGAGTAGAACTCGAAGCCCTCGGCGAAGTCGCGCCACATCAGCTCGTTCCATGAGAAGTCGCCGTGCGAGACCATCCCCGGATGCGGAGGCATGTCGGAGGCCGGCGCGAAGGTCGCGAAGACCGCTCCATCCGGATCCGAGAGAACCGAGAACCTCCCTACGGTCGGGATGTCCCGGGGCGGAACCAGCACGGTGGCCCCGAGCTCGGCGGCTCGAGCCGTGGTCGCATCCACGTCGGGGGTCCCGATGTAGGCCAGCCAGTGCGAAGGGGCCCCGGCAGCCCTGGCATCCTCTGGCAGTTCCATCACGCCCCCGATCGGCTGGCCATCGCGGGTCCACATGTCGTACGGGTCCTGCGCTCCTTCGAACGGCTCGATTCCCCAGCCCGTCACGCTCCCGTAGAAAGCCTGCGCCGCGTTGGGATCCGTGGTCATCAGGTCATACCAGATGAACCTCCCGAGAGTCGTCCCCTCCATGATCTTCCTCCCACCTGAGATGAGCTCGCTCCAACGTCGCCGTAAGGGTCTGTCGGCACGCCGCCCGAAGCTAGACAGAAACGGGACCGGAGGTCTACCCCGATCCGGACTCTCCCGTCACGCGGCCAGGCAGATCGGCGTCGGCCTCGGCCCACTGACGGGAGAGCGCGTTCCTGAGCTCGAGGGCATCTGACGTGCGGCCGGCCTCGTCGTAGATGGCCGAGAGACGCTCGCGGGCCAGCGCCAGGTAGTACGGGTCCCACTCGATCCGCTGCGGATCGGGAGTGTCGAGAAAGCGTCTCCAGACGACCGCCGCGGAGTCGGGCTCTCCAGCCGCCTCCAGTGCGCGGGCCAGGTCCCCCAGGGCACAGATGGAGCAGCCGATCCCCTCGTCCCAGAGGCGAAAACGCCTGACGGCCTCGTCCGGCTTCCCGACATCGAGGGCGACGAGCCCCCACGCTGCCTGCCACCAGGGATTCGGCCGGGCCTCCGGCGGCGGATCCATGTGGTCGGCGTGTGACTCCAGAATCGCGACCGCCTGAGCCGGCCGACCCGCGAGCGCCTGGAACTCCGCGAGATAGTGGAAGGGCCAGTCGTCCATCGGCATCGATGCCATCGGGTGGACCCGCGTCACGGAATCCACCAGGGCGATCGCGGTCGCCGTATCCGCGGACCACCAGACCAGCGCCCACGCACGATCCACCGTGCGCTCGATGATTTCGCTCGGATCCCCCCGGGCCGACGCGTGGGCCAGGGCATCGACGAAGTGCCTGTCCGCCGCTCGAAGCCGCCCCCCCACGAGCGCGATCCGGGCCCGCTCCTCCGCCACCCACGCCCGGACGGTCAGGTCCCCCGGGAACGACCGCTCGAGGCGCGCCAGCGCCCGCTCCACGGCCGGCGGGTCATCATTCAGCCAGGCGAGCCGCACCGCTTCGATGTACGGGTAGGGGTGGTCGGGTCGCAGTCGGGCGAACCTCTCCTGCGCGCGGGCTGCGGCCGAGAGATCTCCGAGGCGCACTTCCGCATCGAACAGGCCCGAGTGAGCATCGACGTTCAGGGAATCCACCGCGATGGCGGCCTCGAATAGCCCGGCGGCGCGGGACCAGTCTCTCGGCGCGTTCGCGAGCGCCTCGCCGAGTCCCACGAGGCCCTCCGGATCTTCCGGGCGCGCAACGGTGAGCGATTCGAACGCGGCGATTGCGCGGTCGAGGTCCCGCGTCACCTCGAAGTGGTACCGGCCCGACTCCCGCCACCGTCGGACGTCGGCCTCTGAGGACTCACCGTCGGCATCTGCACAGCCGGTCGAGCAGACCGCGAAGGCGACGGCGAACGCGATGCGAGCGGCCACGGCCATGGACGGCACTTGGCGGAGGATGCCTGTCCCCCGAGATTCCGACATGCGGCCCCCCCGAAGGCGAACGTGCTCGCAGATCCGAAGCGGCTCTTCGGATACGGATCGGAAGATGCACCGCGCCCGGCCTGCAACTCAACGGCACGAGGAGAACCGTTGCTTTCGAGCCAGCCCACGCACCCGTACATCTGCACGGCCTGCGGAACCCAGTACGACGACTCGTTCTCGCCGCGCCCCGATTGCCCGGTGTGCGACGACCCGAGACAGTTCGTTCCCGCCTCCGGCCAGACCTGGACCACCCCGGAAGAACTGCGCGAGACACATTCCAACGAAATTCGGGAGCTCGAAGAGGGGAGGTTGTGGGGAATCGGAACCGTTCCCCGGTTCGCGATCGGACAGCGCGCGCTTCTGCTGCGCACGCCAGCGGGCAATCTCCTCTGGGACTGCGTCTCCCTCCTCGACGAGAAGACCCTCGCATCGATCCAGGACCTCGGCGGGATCGATGCGATCGCCGTGTCGCACCCGCATTTCCATGCGGCGATGGTAGAGTGGAGCCGCGAGTTCGGCGGTGCGCCGATCTATCTCCACGAGGACGACCGGGAATGGGTGCAGCGAAGGCACGATGCGATCGTGTTCTGGAGCGGTGACACGCACGAGCTGGCGCCGGGACTCACGTTCGTGCGCACCGGCGGTCACTTCGCCGGCTTTCAGTGCCTGGTGTGGAACGACGGCGCAGATGGGCGAGGTGCGCTGCTCTCCGGGGACCAGCCGCATGTCTGCCCCGATCGGCGTCACCTGGCCTTCATGTACAGTTATCCCAACTACGTCCCGCTCGGACCGGCGGCGGTGCGACACACGAGGGACGTGCTCGCCGGATTCCGTTTCGATCGCATCTACGGCGCCTGGTGGGACCGGGTCATTCCGGATGGGGCCGAGGCGGCGCTGGCCCTATCGGTCGACCGTCACCTCCAGGCGATCGGGACGACTCAGGCGTAGATCTTCACCTCGCCGTGTTGCACCGTGGTCCCGAGCACGGCCAGGAAGCGGGCGATCCATGCCGGGTGGGCGGGCCAGGCCGGCGCGGTGACCAGCTGCCCATCGACCACTGCCTCGGTGACGGGAACCTCGACGTAGTCCCCGCCGGCCAGCGTCACCTCCGGCCCGCATGCGGGATACGCGGTGCAACGCTTTCCGTCGAGTACTCCCGCCGCGGCCAGGAGCTGGAGCCCGTGACAGATCGCGGCGATCGGCTTGCCGGATTCGCTGAAGTGCCGAACCATCTCCAGCACCCTGTCGTCCAGTCGCAGGTACTCGGGCGCGCGCCCGCCCGGCACGACCAGTCCCTGGAAGTCGCGCGGGTCGATCTCGTCGAAAGTCGCGTTCAGCGCGAAGGCGTGTCCGGGTTTCTCGGAGTAGGTCTGGTCCCCCTCGAAGTCGTGCACCGCCGTCGCGACCGAGTCGCCCTTCTTCTTTCCGGGGCACACGGCATACACCTCGTGTCCGACCGCCTGCAGTGCCTGAAACGGCACCATCACCTCGTAGTCCTCGACGTAATCGCCCACCAGCATCAGCAGTTGCTTACCGGCCATCTCGCGCCTCCCATCAGCGATTGGTGTGCAGCCCTTACCGGATGTGCTGCAGGTATCTGCCCAGTATGCGGTTGAACTCCACGGGCGCTTCCACGCTGCTCAGGTGGCCGGCGCCCTCCACCATAGAGAAGACGGCGTTCGGGATCTTCGCCGCCATCGCCTTCCCCGCCGCCGGCCGCGTCAGGCGATCCTCGCTTCCGTTGACCACGAGAGACGGCTGGGAGATCGAGCCGAGAACCCGTCCCGTGTCGACCCGCGACGCCATCGCGAGCAGCTGACCCCGGACCCCGATCGGGGAGTTCTCCATCATCATCCGCTTCAGCCCGCTCCAGGATTCGGGTCGTTTCGCCCGGGTGCCCGGCGCCAGAACCGCTTCGAGAAAGTCGTCGACGAACGGTTCGAGTCCCTCCTGCTCGATTCGACGGATGCCGATCGCCCGGGCCAGCTTCCCGGCCCGACCGTCCGCGGCGCTCCGGGTGTCGCACAGTACGACGCCGCGGAAGCGCTGAGGCTCCCGCTCCAGCGCCCGAAGCAGGATGTAGCCACCCATCGAAAGCCCGACGGCCACTACCGGCTCGTCGTGTGCGACCTGATCCAGGACGGCGAACAGGTCATCGACGAGAAGTTCCATCGTGTACTGCCCGGTTCCGACGTCGCTCGCTCCGGCTCCTCGTGCATCAGGGGCGATCGTCCTCCACTCGCTCGAGAACGCCGCGACCTGAGGCGCCCACATCGCGCCGTGAAGGGGGAATCCGTGCAGGAACAGGAGCGGCGGGCTCGACGCCTCCCCGGCCTCCCGAACCCCCAGAAGCACTCCCGGCGAGGAAGAGTCGAGCCTGCGGATCACGCCGGAATCGGACATCGGACCCGATCCTACTGGTATCGTTCGTTCGTCTCGCGGGCCCCGTCCTCGCACGCCGGCCAGGGTCGCGGCTCTCCCGTCTCGTCGTCGAGCGGCATCACGCGGCGGTCGCGCGGCACTCGCTCATCCTCCGCCGCCATGTAGGCCAGCATCGCCACGAGTGTCGCGTTGTTGCGTACCTCCGACCACACGATCTTGTCGAACGTGTCGATGTTGGTATGCCAGGTGTAGGCGAAGTAATTCCAGCTGTTCGACCCGAGGCCGAAGGTCGGCCCACCGGTGCAGTTGAAGGCCGCGTGGTCGCTGCCCCCGCCGCTCGGCGTACCGGGCAGACTCAGGTCGATGTGCCGGCTGATCTCGCTCGGCACGCGCGCGATCCAGCGCGCCAGGTGCTCGGCCGCCCCCACCATCCCCATCGAGGAGGCCCGCGAGATACGGCCCGTCCCGTTGTCCTGGTTGAACGCGGCCTGGAGCCCTTCGATCACCTCCGGATGATCCCTGACGAAGGCTCGCGATCCGTTGAGGCCCTGCTCCTCGCTCGCCCACAGCCCCACGAGAATCGACCGCTTCGGGCGTGGCCGGGTTTCCGAGAGAATCCGCATCGCCTCGAGCATGGTGATCGAGCCGGTTCCGTTGTCGGTGGCGCCGGACGCACCGTCCCACGAGTCGAAATGGGCCGAGAGCACGACGTACTCATCCGGCAGCTCGGTCCCGCGAATCACACCGATGACGTTGGCCACGGGAACCGGGTCGGACATCGTCGCCTGCGCGTCGACCCGGAGCAGCGGTCCCTGTCCCTGCCCGGCGAGCCGCGTCACCAGGCCGTAGTCTTCGCAGGAGAGGTCGATGGCCGGAATCGTCTCCGTCGCCGCCCCGAAACGCGTGTTGAGAGCGAAAACCCGTCGTGTGTTCCAGCCGCCGCTCCAGTCAGACCAGAGGATTCCGAGAGCACCGGCCGCCTCCAGCGCATCGAGGAGCTCGCCCGGCTCGTACCCCGTCGCGCCGATCCGCTCGCGCCACGCGAGGCTGGAGGCGCGCCGTTCTTCGCGCACGGCGTCGGCGGCGCCGTCCACTCCATACTCTTCGTAGCTCTCCACGGGTCGGCAGCTGGCCTGCGGCTCGGCGAGGGCGACGAAACTTCCTCGCACGGACGGAAGCCAGGCCTCCAGTGCGGCCCGCCCCTCGACGGCCGGGATCACCACGACTCCGCCCTCCACGGCACCTTCCGATCCGGGACTCCAGGCCATGAGGGTGGCGTCCAGCGTGCGGACTCTCGGCTCGATCAGGTCTACGTGTGTCGTGCCCCGCTGCCATCCCTTCCAGGTCCCGTACGGCTCGATCTCCGTCTCGACACCCCAGCCCTCGAGCAGCGCACGGGCCCACTCGTTGGCGCGGTCCACGTCCGGCGTCCCGGTAAGCCTCGGGCCGATCGAATCGAGGAGGGCCTGACCGATCTCCCAGGCCTCGGACTGCTCCATCCCCTCGGTCCAGATGGCCCGGATCACAGGATCTTCGACGGCCAGGCTCTGGGCGCTGGCGGGCTGCTGTGCGCAGATTAGTGTGGCCGCTGCGCCGAACAGCGCCGCGAGACTGCGGGGAAAGACTGATTTCATGGCCGGTTTCTCACTTCGATTGGAATCGATCACCTGGAGGTCGCGCGGATTGCTTCGGGACCTTGGAACGCCGTCAGAATAGGCGCGGACGAGGTCGCGGGCCAGTCGCTCCGGGCCGGGATCCGGGCGAGGCCATTGCGCCCGAAGCCCTCAACGTGCAGGGATGAGTTCCATGAACAGACTCATGAAATACCCGGCTCCGTTGCTCGTGCTGTGCCTGCTGGCGGCCATTCCGTGGATCACTGCCTGCGATGCCGATTCCGAACCGCACGAGATGGTCGTGCGCGGAGGCCTCGTGTTCGACGGCCTCGGTGGGCCCCCGGTTCTGGCAGATGTCGCGATGGATGACGACACGATCTCGGCCATCGCCGCTCCCGGCTCTCTCGAGGGAGCGCTGGAGGTCGATGCGGAGGGACTGGCGGTGGCCCCCGGGTTCGTGAACGTGCTCAGCTGGGCGAACGAGTCGCTCCTCATCGATGGACGTGGCCAGAGCGACATCCGCCAGGGCGTGACGCTCGAGGTCATGGGAGAGGGCTGGTCGATGGGCCCCCTCAATGAGCGCATGCGCGAGGATCGGCTCGCGAGACAGAAGGACCTTCGCTACGAGATTCCCTGGACGACGTTCGGGGAGTACATGGAGCACCTCGAGCAGCGGGGCGTCTCCGTGAACGTCGCCTCTTTCGTCGGCGCCACGACGGTGCGCGTGCACGAAATCGAGTACGAGGACCGTCCGCCCTCCGCGGAGGAACTGGACCGGATGCAGGAGCTCGTCCGGCAGTCGATGCGAGAGGGTGCGCTCGGAGTCGGATCTTCGCTGATCTACGCCCCCGCCTTCTACGCGGACACGGATGAGCTGGTCGCGCTGGCCGCCGCCGCCGGAGAATACGGAGGCATGTACATCTCGCACCTCCGCAGTGAAGGAACGGGCCTGCTGAAAGCGCTGGAGGAGTTGATCGAGATCGCTCGCCGCGCCGGTGTCCCGGCCCAGGTTTACCATCTCAAGGCGGCGGGCCGTGACAACTGGCCGAAGCTCGATTCCGCGATCGCCCGGATCGAGGCGGCGCGGGCCGAAGGACTGGAGATCACGGCCGACATGTACACGTATACGGCCGGTGCCACGGGCCTCGACGCCTCCATGCCCCCGTGGGTGCAGGAGGGAGGCTACGACGCGTGGGCCGAGCGGCTGGCGGATCCCGTGATCCGAGCCCGTGTCGCCGAGGAGATGCGGACTCCGACCGACGAGTGGGAGAATTTCTTCGTCGCCTCCGGGTCACCCGACAAGATTCTGCTGGTCGGATTCAGTGCCGATTCGCTGAAACCGCTCACGGGCCGGACCCTCGCCGAAGTGGCCGAGATGCGGGGAACCAGCCCCGCCGAGACGGCCATGGACCTGGTGATCCAGAATGGAGCCGACGTCGGAACCGTCTACTTCCTGATGTCGGAGGAGAATGTCCGCAAGAAGGTCGCCATTCCCTGGGTCGCCTTCGACTCGGACGAGGCCGCACTGGCGCCGGAAGGCGTGTTTCTCGAGTCGAACCCGCATCCTCGCGCTTACGGCAGCTTCGCGCGGCTGCTCGGCCGATATGTGCGGGATGAGGGCGTGATCCCGCTCGAGGAGGCGATCCGGCGGCTGACATCCTTTCCCGCGGAGACGTTCGGAATCGAGCGCAGGGGAGTGCTCACGCCCGGAGCCTACGCCGACATCGTCGTGTTCGACCCCGAGACGATCGAAGACCGGGCGACCTTCGCGGAGCCGCACCAGTATGCGGTCGGCGTCCGTCACGTATTCGTGAACGGCGTCCACACCCTCGAGGACGGAGCTCACACCGGCGCTACGGCCGGGCGATTCGTGCACGGTCCGGGCTGGAGCGGCGATTGAGCGATCTGCCGGCGGTGCGGCTGTTCGGCCCGGGGCTGAGCGACGCGGAGGAATTCGCTCTCGAGCGCGACCGCGAGGATCCGCTGGCCGACTTTCGCAGTCGCTTCGAGCTGCCGGCGGCAGGAGACGGAAAGCCGCGGGTCTACCTGGTCGGGAACTCGCTCGGCCCCCTTCCCCGTGCTTCGCGCGATGCGGTCGCGGCCGTACTGGAAGGGTGGGGTCGCGAGGGAGTGGACGGCTGGTTCACGCCGCCCGACCCCTGGTACGAGATTGACGACCGGTTCCTCGTATCGCTTGGCCGGCTCGTCGGAGCGAAGCGTCACGAAGTCGCCGTCATGAACGGCCTGACGGTCAACCTGCACCTGCTGCTCGCGACCTTCTACCGGCCGAGCGGCGCCCGCAGCAAGATCCTGATCGATGCGCCATGCTTCCCCAGTGACCGGTTCGTGGTCGAGACCCAGCTGCGCTGGCACGGCCTGGACCCGTCCGAGCACCTGATCGAAGTCGGCCCGGAGCCCGGGTCGAGTTTGGTCGAGGAGGAGGCGTTCGAGCAGGTCCTCGCCGAGCGCGGAGAAGAGATCGCCCTCTTCCTCCTCGGGGGGGTCAACTTCCTTACCGGCCAGCGTTTCGATCTCGAGCGCCTCTCGGCCGCGACGCGCGCGGCCGGAGCGCGATTCGGCGTGGACCTCGCGCATGGCTTCGCGAACGTACCGCTGCGACTGCACGACTGGGATGTCGACTTCGCCGCCTGGTGTCACTACAAGTACGGAAACGGCGGACCGGGAGCGCCCGCGGGGCTGTTCGTCCACGAACGCCACCTGACCGGCGAGCCACTGCCCAGGCTGGGCGGCTGGTGGGGAAACGACCCGGACACCCGGTTCCGCATGCAGCTCGAGCCCGATTTCGTGCCGCGCGGGGACGCCGCCGGATGGCAGTTGAGCTGCCCGTCGGCGCTCGCGATGGCTCCTCTCGGCCCCGCATTCGAAATGCTCGTCGAGGCCGGAACCGACAGGCTGCGGGAGAAGTCGATCCGGCTGACCGCCCTGCTCGAGTGGCTGCTGCACCGCTGGCTGCCAGCAACGGATTCGGAGGACGGTTGGCAGCTGCTCACACCTTCCGAGCCCGGACGGCGCGGTGCGCAGCTGTCTCTGCAAATCCGGCGCGATGCGAGAGGCGTGAGAGACCGGATGCAGCAGGCCGGCGTCGTGGCGGACTTCAGGGAGCCGGACGTGGTGCGGCTGGCACCCGCTCCCCTGTTCAACAGCTACCACGATGTGTGGCGCGCCGCCCGCTCCATCCGGGAAGCCATGGACATGTCGCACGGCATACCAGGCGCCACGATTCCGGGGTCACGATCGGCATTGGACGATGGGTGAGAGCGGCGGCCGGGGCCCGGTCATCGACATCTCCCCGCCATTGAACCCCGAAATCGCGGTGTTCCCCGGCGACACTCCGCTTTCCCGCGAGGTACTGCTCGACTTCTCGCGTGGAGACTCTCTCACGCTCTCGACGCTGCACGGGACGGTGCACCTGGGCGCTCACGTCGATGCGCCGCTCCACTACGCTCAGTCCGGCGCTTCGATTGACCAGCTACCCCTGGAACTATTCGTCGGCAGGTGCCGGGTGATCCGTACTCCCGCAACTCCGCGAGCACGGGTGAGTTGGGAGGCGGTCAGCAAGGCCCTGGATGATGCGGAGCCGACGGAGCGGCTCCTGCTCGCTACGGGCAGCTACCCGGATCCGACTCGATTCGAGGACGGTTTCGCGGCGCTGGATCCGGAAGCCGTGCGACGGCTGGGTGCGAAGGGCGTCCGGCTGCTCGGTGTCGACGCGCCGAGCGTGGACCCCGCGGATTCGAAAGACCTCCCGGCGCACGAAGCCTGCCGAGAGACCGGGATCACGATCCTGGAAGGGCTGGCGCTGGACCGCGTACCTGACGGGCTCTACGAGCTGATTGCCCTGCCGCTCCGCCTCGTGGGATTCGATGCGAGCCCGGTCAGGGCCGTGCTGCGTCCGATCTCGTGAAGTTGAAGCTGCCCTCCATGACGCCCCCCATGCAGTCATCGGCGATATCCACGTCGCCCGAGGTCCCGACGCCGTCCGACAGAATCTCGCCCCCGCCCAGCAAGGCGCCTTCACAGCCCCCGGCGCGGGAGTAGGTCGACTCGAAGCTGAAGGTGCTGTCGGCGACCATCCCCTTCAGCTCGGCCGACACCGTCTCCGGATTCGTCAGCCGCACCGTGCCGGTCACCGCACCGCCTTCGGCGGTAGACAGATCGGCGGTGCCCGTGAAGTCCATCCCCTGCGCGGAGAACATGGCGTCGTATGTACCGTTCAGGTTGAACCGGTAACCGGACTCGCCGGGCGCCGGATTTCCGGCACAGCCGACCGATATCAGGATGGCTGCGATCGCTACGAGCAGCGGGATCCGATATCCGCGATGGTTCATTGTTCACCCTTTCCGATGATGGACAGCATTTCTTCCACCCGGACCAGCTTGACCCTCGGCCGTCCGAGGGCCTCGCCCCGCGCGACCTCCTCCGCATCCAGACGACCCCAGTCTTCCTCGGTTACGTAACGAGTGCCACGCCCGTCGAGGAGGTCGAGGACCGCGCTCGGATTCGACGCGGACGCGTCGTCGGGGGAGACTGAGGCCGCATCTTCCAGCATCGCTGCCACGGTCTCCGCTGCGCACGCCTTGTTGGTGCCGATCACGCCGCTCGGCCCACGCTTGATCCAGCCCGTAACGTACTCCCCGGGAACGACATCTCCCTCCTCAGCGTTGAGGACGCGGCCGCCGCAATTCGGTATCACGCCGCCCGCGGAATCGAACGGAAGGTCCGGCAGGGGGACGCCGTGATATCCGACGGAGCGGAGGACGAGCCCGGCATCGAGTTCGTCGAATTCGCCGGTACC
>JAMJQL010000122.1 GCA_023554245.1 Gemmatimonadota bacterium | reverse complement strand
CAGGAGGAGCGCCGTCTTCCGGTGCTGCTCGACCGGGTAGATCGACTGCTCGATCAGCTCGGCGGCCGTTCCGGATCGCTCGACCTCGACGCTCACCGGGTCGCGCATCAGGCCGCCGGCGAGCTCGGCGATCTCCCGCGAAATCGTGGCGCTGAACAGCAGGGTCTGGCTCCGCTTCGGGAGCTGACCGAGGATGCGGCGGATGTCGGGCAGGAAGCCCATGTCGAGCATCCGGTCGGCCTCGTCCAGCACGAGATACTCTACGGAATCGAGGTTCGCATAGGGGCGGTTCAGGTGGTCGAGCAATCGTCCCGGTGTCGCGACAATGACGTCAACGCCGCGGCGGAACGCCTTCTCCTGTGGGCCCATCTTCACGCCGCCGAAGATCGGCGCGACCTGGACCGGGGTGAACTTCGCCAGATCGCGCAGGTCCGCGGCGACCTGGGCCGCGAGCTCGCGGGTCGGAGTGACGACGAGAGCGCGGGTCTTTCGCCCGGGCTGCTGCATGATCTGATGCAGAACGGGCAGCAGGAAGGCGGCGGTCTTGCCGCTTCCCGTCTGTGCGCAGGCGAGAAGGTCGCGGCCGTCCATCGCGGGCGGAATCGCCTGCGTCTGGATTGGCGTCGGCTTCTCGAAGCCGAGCGCGGTGATGCCCCGGAGCAGGTCCGGGTGAAGCTTGAATGATTCGAACGACACGTAGTTAGTCCTTGCTATACGGATGTGTGCAGAGGCCGTCCTCGTGACGACCCTGATGCGTGTCTGGTCTGACGTAAGTGAGATGCTGAAGGAAGCAGTCGGTAGGTGCGAAGCTTCGAAGAGAATCCCGTGTATCGCGGCAGATCCGACACGATGGTAACAGGTTACGGACCGGAGGGGAAGGGCGGGGCTCGGAACGGCCCTGTGCGTCGGCCTGCGCGGAGCGCGTTCCGGACGGTTGACAGAAGTCCGAATCCTGCCCTTCGTGGGCCAGAGGCACCGCACCGAAACTCGTTCGGTTCGGGTCGCTCGGAAGTTCTTTTTGCCCCGATGGAGGTCAACTGATGCGCACGCGCTTTCTGGGTCTCGCCGTGCTGTTCACGGCGACATCGATCGCCTGCAGTCCCGCCGATGACTCGGCTCCGGCGGCCGCCTCGTCCGATGGCGAAAGACCCAGGATCACCAACCAGGACCAGCTACCTCGCCACACGTACGAGGTCGAGGGCTCGGCCAGTGAGATCCTGACCTCTGACGCCGCCTTTGCTCCCCTCGCAGCAGCCGTACGCTCCGACATCGAGACGCTGCTCGCCGAGTACGAGATCGAAGACCGTGCCACCCTGGAAGGGCTGGAGGGGACTCTCCTCAACCTGGACATGCTGGAGGGCGACTACGCCTCGGCCCAGCGTCGGATCGAGCGGATCCGCGCGATGCAGGAGAAGCCGTCGAGTCGTCTCACCACGGGGCTCGTCGGCACGGCAGCGATCGCGGCGGCCCGGGAGCCGGAGAGCGCAGGTCTCGAAGTGAGGCAGGCGGCCTTCGAGGAAGCGTATCGCGCCTCGGTCGCGGACCTTCCGTGGGACGTGGTCCAGGACGACATCGAGCAGACCAAGGGCAACTACGAGATCTACTCGAAGAACCTGTTCCTCGGGCTCGCGGAGTCGCAGATCCAGCCGGCGATCGAGGCGCAGGGTTCGGTGAGCGGCGACATCGCGCAGCAGCTGATCGGGATGCGCGCGTTCACGCAGGTCTTCCTTCCGTACAAGAACCAGGTGGTCGAGGTACTGGGTGAATACGTGGAGGCGAACGACGAGGAGAAGCCCGACATCTGGACGCCGCGT
Source organism: Gemmatimonadota bacterium (assembly GCA_023554245.1). Lineage (GTDB taxonomy): Bacteria > Gemmatimonadota > Gemmatimonadetes > Palauibacterales > Palauibacteraceae > Carthagonibacter > Carthagonibacter metallireducens. The sequence goes on along the minus strand of JAMJQL010000122.1, from coordinate 9,070 downwards.
TCCGTGGATCTCTCCGGCGAGGGCGAAGAAGATCTCACGCCGGTCGTCGTCGCGATCTGGGACTCGGGAACTGATGCGCCGATCTTCGGCGAGCGGATGTTCCGGAATCCGGCCGAGGTGGTGAACGGGGAAGACGACGATGGAAACGGGTTTGTCGACGACGTGCACGGCATCGCCTGGGACCTCGAGTCCTACCGGACGACCGGCGATCTCCTGCCCCTCGACGCCGAGACGCAGGCCCGCGTGCCCGAACTGAAGGCGAACCTCAAGGGCATCCTGGACCTGCAGGCCAACGTCCAGAGCCCGGAAGCCTCCGCGCTCCGGCAGCGGATGGCCTCGATGGAGCAGGACGAGGTCGGCCCGTTCCTCGAGGACCTGAGCCTGTACGGGGGCTATGCCCATGGCACCCACGTCGCCGGGATCGTCGCCCGCGACAACCCGGCCGTCCGACTGATGACCGTGCGCATGACCTTCGATCACCGGCTGATCCCCGATCCACCGACCATCGAGGAAGCACGGCGATCGGCCGAGGCAGCGCAGGCGACCGTGGACTACATGAAGGCGCACGGCGTCCGGGTGGCGAACATGAGCTGGGGGGGCGGACAGCGCGGGATCGAGGCGGCCCTCGAGGTCAACGGGATCGGTGAGACCGCGGAGGAGCGTCAGAAGCTGGCCCGCGAGATCTTCGCGATCGGACGGGACGGGTTGAAGGCGGCGATCGAATCGGCGCCGGAGATTCTGTTCGTTCCGGCGGCGGGCAACGCGGACGAGGACGCGGAATTCGCGGAGGACATGCCGGCATCGTTCGAGCTGCCTAACGTCCTCACGGCCGCGGCCGTGGATCGCGCGGGGGACGAGACCGGCTTCACGAGCTTCGGTCCGAGCGTGGACGTGCATGCGAACGGGTTCGAGGTCGAAAGCTACATACCGGGCGGCGAGACGATGCCACTGTCTGGCACGTCGATGTCCGCACCCAACGTGGTCAACCTCGCAGCCAAGCTCCTCGCGCTCGAGCCGACGCTGACCACGTCCGAGCTCCGCGCCCTGATCCTGGATGGAGCCGATCGCATGGAAGGCGACCGACGGGTGCTCCTGAACCCGAAGCGGTCGGTGGAGCTGCTGCGGGAGCGACGGGCGATCTGAGCCGCTTGCCGGACCGACCCGGCCGGGTCGATCTTCGTCGCCATGAGTGAAGCCCCGGGTTACCAGCGGTTCTTCGCCGAACTGAAACGGCGGAAGGTATTCCGCGTCGCCGCCGTGTACGGTGCGACCGGCTTCGTCGTGTTGCAGGTGGCCGATCTCCTCGCCGAGGGCATGGAACTGCCGAGCGTCGTCCTCAAGACGGCCACCTTCCTCGTTCTGCTGGGCTTTCCGATCGCGATGGTGCTGGCCTGGGCGCTGGAGCTGACCCCGGACGGGGTGCGGCGCACCGATCCGGCCGAAGCGGGCGAGATCGACGAAATTGTCGCGCAGCCTCGCGGCAAGCGCTGGCCCGCCGGGCTGCTCGCCCTGCTCGGCATGATCGCGCTCGTCGCCGGTGCCTGGTGGGCCGGACGGAGCACGGCGCCCGGACTCGATGCGGGACCCGCCGCTTCAGCCGCCTCCTCTGCCAATTCGGATGGGCGGGGCGCCGAAGTCCTGAAGCTGGCCTATGCGGACCTCGAAGCAGATGCCCGTCCCTCGCTCGCCGTCCTCCCCTTCGTGGACATGATCGGGGACGAGGAGCAGGAGTTCTTCGCCGACGGCATGACCGAGGAACTGCTGAACGCGCTCGCCAAGATCCGTGATATCCGGGTCGGGGGACGCACCTCCTCCTTCGCCTACAAGGGCCAGGACAGGGACCTGCGGGAGATCGGGGCGGAGCTCGGGGTCCAGTACCTGGTCGAGGGCAGCGTCCGCAAGCAGGGCGACCGTCTCCGGATCACCGCGCAGCTCGTGGACGCGACGGACAACTTCCACCTCTGGTCGGAGTCTTACGATCGGACGATCGACGATGTGTTCGCCGTCCAGGAAGAGATCGCAGGGGCGATTGCGGATGAGCTGCAGGTCTCGCTGGGCCTGGAAGACGGGACCCGACTCGTGGCGCCGACCGGAGACCTCGACGCCTACGATTTGTACCTCACGGGCCGGGCCCGGATGCGCGTGCGTGGAGACGGCGTCCAGGAGGCCGTGCAACTGTTCGAGGCGGCGGTCGCGAAGGACTCGGGCTGGGCTCCGGCATGGGCAGGGCTGGCCCAGGCGCAGTCCCTGGTTCCGTTCTACTGGGAGGGCTCTCCCAATATGCGGGACGTGGCCGGCGGGGAGGAGGATGAGCCGGACCGGGTCAGCGCGTCGAGACGGGCAGAGGATGCGGCGATCTGGGAGGCCTCTCTGGCGGCCGCCGAGCGTGCGGCACTTCGCGCACTCGAGATCGACCCGACGAACGCCTCGGCCGAGGTCGCGCTGGGCAACGTGTACCGGGACCGGTGGGAGTGGGAGAAGGCCGAAGACCGCTATCTGAGGGCGCTGGCGATCGACCCGGACGATGTGGAGGCCCACCAGCAATATGCCGAATATCTCGCCGGAATCGGCCGGCTGGACGAAGCGCTGCGCAGTGCCCGCCGGGCCGTCGCTCTCGACCCGACGTCCGCGATACGCCTCAACGCGCTGGGCTATATCCTCGGGATGAACGGTCGCTCGGAAGAGGCGCTGCCCGTGTACGAGTTGGGACGGGCCCACGGCGGCGATTTTCCGGCCATCCGGCGTGGCATCATGTTCGCCCTGTATCGTCTGAGAGAATTCGACAGACTCGAGGCGTTCGTCCTCGAGGAGGCGGCCCGCCAGGACTCCGTGCGGGGGACCCGGACGGCGGCGGAAATCGAGGAGTTCCGGCTGCAGACCGAAGAAAAATTCGACGCCATCCGGGCCGGCGACATGGACGCCCTGATCCGTTGCTGCGAGTCCGGAATGACGGTCCGTGACCTGCTGGCGGTGGGGGATACGGCCCGGGCGTTCGAACGGTACGAGGAAGCGATCCTGTCAGGACCTCGCTTCAATGGGAATCTCTTGAACGGTCTCTGGATTCCGGCGTTCGACAAGTTCCGCTCGGATTCACGCTTTGCGGCGCTGCTCGAGTATACCGGCCTCCAGGGCGCCGAACTGCGACGGGCTCCGCCGGGATCGTGACTGCGGGACCTCGTGCTCCGCGCTCCGTGACTCGCTCCTCCTTGCCCGATCCGCCCGGCCGGGTCGATCTTCGTCGCCATGAGTGAAGCCCCGGGTTACCAGAGGTTCTTCGCCGAGCTGAAGCGGCGGAAGGTGTTCCGCGTCGCGGCCGTCTACGGCGCGACCGGATTCGTCGTGCTCCAGGTGGCGGATCTCCTCGCCGAAGGGATGGAGCTTCCGAGCGTCGTTCTCAAGACGACGACCTTCCTCGTTCTGCTCGGCTTTCCGATCGCGATGGTGCTGGCCTGGGCACTGGAGCTGACCCCGGATGGCGTGAAGCGGACGGATCCCGCGCAGACCGGGGAGCTCGAGGCGATCGTCGCCGAGCCCGCCGGCAAGCGCTGGCCGGCCGGAGTTCTGGCCCTGCTGGGAATCGCGGCGCTCGTGGCAGGCGCCTGGTGGGTGGGGCGAAGCACGGCGCCGGGAACGGAGGGCGCCGCGCCCGCGAGTGCCTCCGGGACCGCGGGCCCCGATCGCGGGGCGGAGGTCCTGCAGCTGGCCTACGCGGACCTGGAATCTGATCAGAGACCCTCCATTGCCGTCCTCCCCTTCGCGGACATGAGTCAGGCGGGCGACCAGGAATACTTCGCCGACGGCATGACGGAGGAATTGCTCAACGCGCTCGCGAAGATCCGGGAGATCCGGGTCGGCGGGCGCACCTCCTCCTTCGCCTACAAGGGTCAGGAAAAGGACCTGCGCGAGATCGGCGAGGAGCTCGGGGTGCAGTACGTGGTGGAGGGCAGCGTGCGGAAACAGGGCGATCGTCTCCGGATCACCGCGCAGCTCGTGGACGCGACCGACAACTTCCACCTCTGGTCGGAGTCGTACGACCGGACGATCGACGATGTGTTCGCCGTCCAGGAGGAGATCGCGGGCGCGATCGCCGAGGAGCTCCAGGTGTCGCTGGGTCTCGACGAACAGGGGGCGCTGGTCGCACCGACCGCCGATCTGGACGCCTACGAACTCTACCTCACGGGCCGGGCCCGGATGCGAGAGCGCGGGGAGGGTGTCCCCGAGGCCGTGGATCTGTTCGAGGCGACGGTCGCCCGCGACTCGAGCTGGGCCCCCGGCTGGGCCGGTCTCGCACAGGCCCATTCGCTGTTCCCGTATTACGGCGATTTCGAGAACGATGAGGAGGAGGAAGCTTCGTGGCCTGCCTCGCTCTCCGCCGCCGAGCGTGCCGCGAATCGGGCCCTCGCGATCGACCCGCGCAACGCCGCGGCCGAGGTCGCGCTGGGCAACGTCTACCGCGACCGCTGGGAGTGGGAGACCGGGGAACGGCACTACGTGAGGGCACTGGAGATCGACCCGGACGACGTCGAGGCCCACCAGCAGTACGCCGAGTTGCTGGCGGCTACGGGTCGGCTGGACGAAGCGCTGCGCAGCGCCCGGAGAGCGGTCGCCCTCGATCCGACCTCCGCCATCCGCCTCAACGTGCTCGGGTACATTCTCGAAGCGAATTCACGGCCGGAAGAGGGCATGTTGCAACTGGAGCTGGCCCTCGCGCACGGGGGCGACTTTCCAGCGATTTTCAACAACATCGTACGCATCCATCTCAGAGGGGGGGACCTGGATCGCGCCGATTCCGTGATGCGCGAGGAGTATTGGCCGAGGTTCGTCGAGCCCGACCGCGATCCCGAGGAGCGGGCGGAGGCTTACAGGTTCCTGGACGAGATGATGGCAGCGTACAGGAATCGGGACGTCGCGGCGTTCGAAGCCTGCTGCAGCCGCTTCGCGGGGGGGTTCTGGAATCCCTATCTCATCATGGGCGATACCGCCACCGCACGACAGAAGGCGTACGAACGGTTCCTCGACCGGCCCCGGTACAACGGCAATCTGCCCATGGTCCTGTGGGATCGGCTGTGGGATGACCGCCGGGACGACCCCAGGTACATCGAGATGTCCCATCACGCGAACTTGGCGGAAGCGGAAGTCCGGCGAGCGGCGCCGGGCAGCTGATCCGCCTCGTTACTCCGCGGCCACGACCGTCAGGAGGCGCCTGCCGGATACCGCCGGCGATTCAGGTCGGAAACAGGAACTGGACCTGCAGCCGGATCTGCCAGTCCGGCCCGAAGTCGGGCTTCACGGCGTACCAGTAGGCGCCGGCCTGCACGTTCGTCGGCAGCTTACCCAGCATCAGGACCTTACCCCCGCCTCCGCCGAACGGGACCTTCCACTTGTCGTCCTCGGCTTCCCAGTCGACCGTGATGATCGGGGCCGAGTTCACGTACCAGCCGTTCCCGAGCTGGTATGTCAGGAAGTATTGGAGCAGGCCGCGGTTCACGTCGGCCGCGTCGTCGTCCCCGGCGAACGACCAGACGTTGTTCGCAAGGGCCCCGATCGTCCACGGGCCGGACTGTGACAGCACCACGCCGGACGGACCCGCGCTCCATTTCTCGGAGCCTCGCTTGTCCCCCCCCGTCGGGATCTCCAGAACCGGTCCGACGCCCCACATGATGCCGTCGCTCTCCGGCACGTAGAACACGGTGGCCACGATGTCGGCGAGCCCGGAGGTGAATTGGCCGCTCTCCGCCCCGAAGTCGGGGATCCACACGATCGGGAAGATCGTTCGCGTTACGATCCGGCCTCCGGCCAGGGGCACCACGGGCTGGATGTTGAGGATGTTGACGCTGCGGTCGAATTCTCCGTATCCGAGATCGTTGTTCAGCTGGAGCGGAAGGCTGATCAGGTCCGCGATCGGGTTGGCCACCGCCTCGGCGAGAGAGGTTGCCTCGCTGCCCTGTTCCGGCAGCGCTTCCTGAGCCGGGAGCCGGTCGCCCACGGCGAGTCCGAGAAGTACGAGCGGGAAAATCAGGCGACGGGACATGAGTTGCTCCGTGTCACGATTCATGTCGAGGCATTCGATTGCGGAGCCGAAAGATGGGGTGTCGTCAGCGCCGGCGCACCACCGACGTCGTGACGGGCAGACTCTGTCGGTCGGAAGAGCGGTCCGTGACCCGGACTCCGACGACGTAGCTGCCGTCCGGCGTGTCCGCGAGATCGAGTCGGAAATGGTGAGGCGAGATCCCGCCGCTGCCTGGCATCCTGGACTCGAAGGCGGCGCGGTAAGCGAGGGCCGACCGCGTGATGGCCCAGATCAGGTCAGCGTCGCGCTCGGGCACGGCGCGAATCTCCACCTCGTACGGGGTCTCGTCCCGCATTCCGTAGACTTCGAAGTATAGGTGTATCGACCCATCTGGACGCGTCAGGTGCGAGGGAGTCACGGCAAGGAAGGTGACCCCATCGCGGGTCCACGTGCCGCCAGAATCGGCTGCGACCGCGAGGTCGCTGATCTCCGGGAGATTCGACCGGGCTAGCGCGCGGATGCTGTCCTGCGTCCAGTTCCCCTTCGCCGTACCGCTCTCGTTCAGATCCTGCACGATGAGGGTGAACGGGTGTGTGCCGGGCCCGAAACTGATCGGCAGCCGGCCGATCACCGCATCGTCGTCCTCGAGGGGATCGTCCGCCCTCAGTTCTGTCACACCGGACTCCACCACGACCGCCGTGCCTCGGCGGATCGCGGCTCGGGTCTCGACGCGGTAGGTGGTGCCTCCGTCGGGCTCCGAGGTAAGCTCTAGGTCGCCGGCCCGGGCTCCGACGATCAACCACGTGACGGTCTCGCCCGAGCGCGGATTGAGGAATCGGAGCTGCTCCCAGTTGAATCGCACGGCGGGATCGAGACCCGGCGCGTCGGGAATCGAGTCGACGGCAAAGGCCACGCTCGCGAGCGTCGATTTCCGCTCGTCCGACAGCTCGCTCTGCAGGCCGGCTTCGGTCCGCGTCTGCGTCCGATACGCGAGCGAGGCATAAGCGGGATCGAGTCCCTGGAAGGAGAGATAGAGATTCCGCAGCGGGGCGGCAGGTATCCGGCCGAGAAAATCGATCGGCTCGGCCGAGTTCCAGCGGCCCATCGCACGCCAGAGCGCGTCGAGGAGTCGATAGTCGCGCAGTCCGGCTCCCAGCCGGGTGACGGGGGAGAAGAAGTAGACCCGGGGCCCCTCCGGTCGGTCGTATCGCCAGCCTTCGACCCGGTTTCCCATGTCCCCTTCCACACCGGCGTATGCGAACGCGATCTCGTCCGGCTCTCCCATGCGAAGGTACACGAGCCCTCGATCATCGAACTCGAGGTCGGGGTGCCGGCCGTACAGCTCCGCGGCGCCGGGCTGCACCCGAGGCGAGGCCAGGTCCCAGTCGTTTCGCGCCCGCGCCAGCCGCTCATAGTGCTGCGCCAACCGATCTTCCACCGGGATCCCGGCGCGGAGGGCCCGTTCGGCCACGAGATCTGCGAGAAAGGCGCAGCGGGTCGTCGTCGGCCGGGACTCCCATTCGGCGATCTCCGAGCGGGTGGCCAGACCCCGAAGGTCCCGCCACAGGCCCTCCAGCACGAGCGAGTCGCCGGAGACGCAGGCCTCGCTGAAGGCAGCTACAGCCTCACCAGGCCTCTCCTGCGCGACGGCGCCCGAGGGTCCGATGCGCGCGAGCGCTCCTCCCGCAGGCATGCTCACGAAGTCCGGGCAGGGAACGCAGAGGAGGGCCGCTGCGCAGACCGCTAGTCGGAGAAAGCAGGGCAGGGTGACTCGCCGGTCGCGTCGCATCAGTTCCTCCGCTCGGATTTCGCCCTGCGGTTAGGATTCCAGTATACGACAGCTCCTGCTTCCGGTGCAGTCGGGCTGGTGGAGCGGAGAGGGCCTGACCGTGAAAGCGATCGGGCCCTCGTTTCGTTGATCCCGGGCGCAATCGAACTGGCGGACAGGCCTCCCCTGCTGCATCCTCCGCGGATGCGATTCCCAGCACTGTTTCTGCTGCTCTGCCTCGTTCGACCGATCGGATTGTTTGCGCAGGAGTCGAGCCTCGACGACCCGTCGCCGCACAGCGAGGCGGTCCTGATCTCCGAGGCGGAGTCGATCCGGCCCGGCGAGCCCTTCGCGGTCGGTCTCCACCTCACGCTCGAGCCCGACTGGCACAGCTACTGGAGGAATCCCGGCGATTCGGGTGAGGCCACCTCGATCACCTGGCGCTTGCCGGATGGATTCACGGCGGGAGAGATCCTGTGGCCGGTGCCCGAGGCGATCTCCTTTCCGCCCCTCGTCAGCTACGGTTACTTCGACCAGGTACTGTTGCTTGTCGAGATCTCGCCTCCTGCCTCGCTCACGACGGGCGACACCGTGCGGCTCGCGGGCAGGGCCGACTGGCTCGTCTGCATCGAGGACTGCTTTCCGGCAGAGGCCGAACTGGAGTTGTCGCTGCCCGTGCTCGATGCTCTTCCCCGGCCGGATCCGCGAACCGCAGGCCTGTTCGAGGTCGCCAGGTCGCGACTCCCGGTGCCCGGTTCGGGGTGGGTGAGTTTCGCACGGGCGAACGAGCAGTTCCTCGGGCTCCGGATCGATCCGCCGGACGAGTTCTCTCTGCTGTTCGAAGCGGGCTCGGAGAATGTCCGGTTCTTCGCGAGCGATGGAAACGTGATCGACCATGCCGCCGAGCAGCGCCCCGACTGGGACGGGGAGACGCTCGTAATCCGCCTGGCGCGCTCGGGGTTCGCCCGGGGAACGCCCGACACGCTTCGCGGCGTGCTCGCAACGGAGGATGCGTCGGCGGGGCAGGCAGGTCCAGCCATCGAGATCGCTGCGCCGGTGATCGTGGCGGGATCGGCGGATGACCCGGCACCCGCGGGGACGGCCGGAGCCGGAGGGGCTGTCGTGTTCGGCGACGGCGGGCCCGGTCTGGGTTTATCTCTCCTGTTCGCCCTCCTGGGCGGGCTGCTGCTCAACCTGATGCCCTGCGTCTTCCCGGTCCTGTCGCTGAAGGTGCTGGGATTCGCCGAGCACGCCGGGAAGGCATCGGGCAGCCCCGCACGACAGGGAGCTGC
>JAMJQL010000121.1 GCA_023554245.1 Gemmatimonadota bacterium | reverse complement strand
GCTACGCGCCTCCGGCGTCGGAAGCCCCTGACCCCGGGACGGCACTGGGCGTAAGCCGGCCGGACTCTGTTTCGAACAGGCTCTCCTGGGAGGGAGGGCCATCAGTTGGCACCCAGCTGATTTTCGTCTTCCGTCCGAACGCTTCCGCGAACAGCTCGGCCTTCCGGTTCGCGTCCCACACGTCGACCTCCGGATTCGCGAGTGCTTCAGCCCCGATCGCGATCCGGTCCTTTCCGACCTGCACGTCCAGACCCTCGATCGTCTGGCCGTGCGTCCGATCGAGGCCATCCACGATCCTCAGAATCCCGGCCAGCTTTCGGACCCGATCCCGGTCCTCCTCGGGAAGCCTCGTGAACTCGGCGTGTGACTTCTTCGGATGCGCGCGGCGGTGATAGCGTGCGATGAGAGCGATGAGCTCGATCTCCCGCCCGGTGAATCCCGGCAGGCCGCTCTGGCTTATGATGTGGTAGGAGTGCTTGTGGTGCTTGGCGTGGCTGATCAGGTATCCGACGTCATGCAGCAATGCCGCCGCGATCAGCAGCTCCCGGTCGGCCGGGTCCAGATCGAACGGCCCGGCCAGCGCGTCGAACAACTCGCCGGCGAGCCGCGCGGTCTGTTCGCAGTGCGGCTCGTTCGACTGGCACTTCCGGCCGAAGCTGCGGACCCAGTTCATGCGATTCTCGTGCAGTGGGCCTTCGGACTGTTCCGGGAAGAGCCGCCTGATCATCTCGAGCAATACACCGTCCCGAATTCCTCTCTCGTTCACTACGATCCGTTGCACCCCCAGCGCCTTGACCAGTCGCTCGATCGCCGCGGCCCCCGCGAGGATAATGTCCGCCCGGTCGGGGTTCAGTCCCCGGATCTGCTTGCGTTGCTTGAGCGGGACTTCCTTGAGCCGCTCCATCAGGTGCACGAGATCGGCGCGGCTCAGAACGTATCCGTGCGTGATGCGCACCTCGCCGAATCGCTCGAACTGGGCCATCGACGCCAGGGCCGAGAATGTCCCCCCGCTTCCGATCATGGTCGGAGTCGTGAAGTTGGGCTTCCCGATGTGACGGCGGATCTCCTGGCGAATGCCCTTTCGCATCGTCTTCCAGTCGTGCGGCCGAATCGGATCGGAGTGAACGTATTCGTCAGTCAGGCGAACGGCTCCAAGGCGCAAGGAGTGCACTTCGTCGATCACAGTGCCGACGACCAGAATCACCTCCATACTCCCGCCCCCGATGTCGACGATCGAGGTCGGGTTGTCATCGAGTGGGAAGTGCTTCTTGACGCTGCGGAAGGCGAGGCGTGCTTCCTCATCGGCGGGAATGATCTCAACGTCCAGGCCGTGCCGCTCCCGCGCTTCCCGAACGAAGTCGTCGCCGTTCTCGGCCTCCCGCAGCGCGCTCGTGCCGATCACCCGCAACTCGTCGACGCCGTTGCCCTCGGCGATCGCCTTCATCGTCCCCAGAACGGCGAGGGATCGCTCGAAGGCGTCCTCGCCGATCCGACCCGTGTCGTAGAGACCTTCTCCGAGTCGCGTCTGAGCGCGCTCGTCGTCGAGGATCCTGTAGGTGGCGGGGCTCTCGACCTCGGCGACTACGAGGCGAATCGAGTTGGTGCCTACGTCGATGGCCGCCAGGCGGGGAGGGCTGTCGAACCTGTCCATGTCACAAAGTAGAGAGGACGGCCGGGCGCGGGAAGCGGCCGCATCACCGATGCGTCGGTGAAGGCTGGAAATGAACGACCGTGAGTGGTCGGGCCCTCGCGGACCGATTATGTTCCGCGACTCATACGAGGCGCGGATTCGCGCAAACAGGGCGGAAGTCAGCCCCGAACGGACCCAGGAAGAACCGCGGATGGCGACGACATCTGAAGGAATGACGGACCGGGCAGCAGCTGAGCACTACGGGCTCGGAACATCAGATATGCTCGCGATCTACCGGACGATGCTCACTTCGCGGCGCATCGACGATCGCGAACTGCTGATGAAGCGTCAGCAGAAGATCTTCTTCCAGATCAGTGGCGCCGGACACGAAGCGGTTCTCACGGCCGCCGGGATGGCCATGCGCCCTGGCCGGGACTGGTTTTTCGGCTACTATCGTGATCGAGCGCTTTGCCTGCAACTCGGGGTGACGCCGTACGAGATGTTTCTGCAGGGAGTCGGCGCGGCCGATGACCCGGCCAGCGGCGGGCGCCAGATGCCCTCCCATTGGGGACACGCGAACCACAACATCGTCACCGTATCGAGCCCGACGGGTACGCAGTTTCTGCAGGCGGTCGGCTGCGCGGAGGCTGGTGTGCGGGCCGCCGCGCTGGAACTGGATGAGGAAGTCCGGTTCGAATCGGACGAAGTCGTCCTCGTCACCACCGGAGAAGGCACGACGTCGGAGGGCGAATTCTGGGAGTCGCTCAATACGGCGAGCAATCTGAAGCTTCCCGTCATCTACCTGGTCGAGGACAACGGCTATGCCATCTCCGTCCCGGTCGAGGTGAATACGGCGGGTGGCAGTATCTCGAAGCTGGTTTCGAGCTTTCCGGACCTGATGATCCGCGAAGTCGACGGTACGGATCCGATCGCGAGCTACGGCGCATTCGCCGAAGTGGTGGAGCACTGCCGCCTGCGTCGGGGCCCCGCTCTGGTACACGCCCACGTGACTCGGCCATACAGCCATTCGATGTCGGACGACGAGCGGATGTACAAGCCCGAGGCCGAGCGTGATGCCGAGGCCGAGCGCGATCCGATTTCCACCTTCGCCGCACGACTGATCAGCGAGGGAATCGCTACCGAAGAGATGCTGACGACGATCCGGGAAGAGGTCGACGCGGAGATCGCGGATGCGTCGGAGCGTGCCTCCGAACAGCCGCAGCCGGAAGCGGACAGCGTCTACCTCCACGTTTTTTCGGATGAGGTTGATCCGACCTCTGGAGCATTCGCTACGCAGCCGGTCTTCGAAGAGGACGCCAAGGAGACGACGGTCGTCGACCTGTTGAATGCCTGCATGCGAGACGAGATGCGGCGCGATCCGCGAGTCGTCGTGTTCGGAGAGGATGTGGCGGATGTCTCGCGCGCGGACTACCTGGACGAGGTCAAGGGGAAGGGCGGTGTGTTCAAGGTCACGGCCGGCCTGCAGCGCGAGTTCGGGTCCGACCGGGTGTTCAACTCACCGCTCGCCGAAGCGAACATCGTGGGCCGCGCGATCGGGATGGCGCTTCGGGGCTTCAAACCGGTGGTCGAGATTCAGTTCTTCGACTACATCTGGCCCGCCTACCACCAGCTCCGTAACGAGATCACCACCATGCGGTGGCGGTCGAACGGGGCGTTCAGCTGCCCGGTCGTCGTGCGTACGACGTACGGCGGGTACCTGTCCGGCGGTGCCGTCTACCACTCCCAGACCGGTGCATCGCTGTTCACTCATACGCCGGGCATGCACGTGATCTGCCCTTCGAACGCCGAGGACGCCAACGGCCTGCTGCGCACCGCCATCCGGTGCGAGGATCCGGTGCTGTTCCTCGAGCACAAGCACCTCTACCGGCAGACCTACAACAAGGGCCGCTATCCCGGACCGGATTACATGATTCCGTTCGGCAAGGCAGCCCTGGTGGAAGAAGGCACAGAGCTCACGGTCGTGACCTACGGAGCCCTCGTCGAGCGCACCCGAAAGGCACTGCGCCAGCTGGAGCGCGAGGGTCGGCCGATCTCGGCGGATGTGCTCGACCTGCGGTCGCTGAATCCGCTGGACATGGATGCCATTGCGGCCTCCGTGAAGAAGACGAACCGGGTGCTGGTGGCGCACGAGGATGCGAAGTCGTGGGGCTGGGGCGCCGAGATCAGCGCACGCCTGGCCGAAGAACTGTTCGAGTGGCTGGACGCCCCGGTGAAGCGCCTGGCCTCGACGGACACCTTCGTGGGTTACGCTCCGCGGCTGGAGGAAGCGATCCTGCCACAGGTAGGGGATCTCGCGGTCGCCATGGAAGAGCTGAAGGCGTACTGACCGGCTGGTCGGCGCGGCGGTCAGTCCTGTCTTCGTTCGGCCGCGCGCTGCCGGGCCCGCCAGGACCGGATGTCCGCTACGAGCTCGGCGCGGCCCACGCCGGGCTCGTGTTCGGCCACCAGATCGGCCCGGACGTCGTAGTGCGGGAGGACATGCTTCCTGTCGACCCAGGCACGCTTCAGGCCGTGCTCCCGTCCCCACGCCCATAGTTCCGCGATCGAGGTGTCGCTGTAGACGTGGCAGAGCCGGTCGCCCTTTCGGGTTCCCAAAGGCGGAACATCCCGGGGCGCGAGATGAAAGTGGTACTTGATCAAGGAGCGAGGGCGTCCGCACTGGTGGGGCGCCGAGGACTCAGGAATGCTGCCAGGTCTTCGGCGTAGTCGGAGTCGGCCCGGTCCAGTCTGGGCCACGCGATCCCCTTTTCGACCAGAATGATCCCCCCGATCTCGCCCCTGCCGCCTGCCGGCGCCGGAATCGGCTGGGGATTGTCGTACTCGACTTCGATCCGGTAGACATGGTCGGGCGTGATCTTCCGTCCAAGTCCCCACCACATCTCGGCGATCGGAATTCCCTCCACCCGGCCCTCCCTGTCCGAATCGGGCACCACGTCCCACACGACGGCGCCGGTCGAGACATCCACGAGGCGAAGTCGAGTCGCGAAGTCGTGGACGTGACCGCCGAGTGCGAGGACGCGGCCCTCCACGGCCGGGCTTCCCTGCCAGGCACGCATGCTCCTTCCCGGTGGAACCACGAAAGCCCGAGTGTCCGTGAATCCCATTACGTCGATGTGAAACGGATACACGTTCCGGGGCTCGATCAGGTTCTCTCCCTCGAGGCTGTAGGAAAAAGTCACGTGCAGGAAGGCCTCCCGGATCTCCGCTTCCGGCGGCGGCACGAACTCCGCGGAGATCAGAACCCGGTCTCCGGCCTCCACCGGGTAGCCGATCAGGCCCGGAACGACGGCTCGCCGCGTGCCGGGCGCGGCGGCGAAGATCCGGCGGGCGATCGGTGAGAACAACTCGCGGTCGTCCGGATCGACGAACGTGACGTGGTCCAGGAGACCTGGCTCCAGCGGCAGCCCATCACCGTCACGAATCGCCACCTCGAAACCGTGCAACCACCCGTCGATCGGAAGCGACGTCATCTGCACCGGAATCTGCACGACCGACATCTCCGGGCGAAGACGGACCGGGCCGACGATGTACTCGATCGTGTGGGCCGACGGATCTCGTACGATACGGATCAGGTCATCCCGACCGATCGGCAGCTCGGGAGGTGTGACAGGGGGGCGGCGTGTCTGTTGAGCCGTGGTCGGCTCAACGGATCCCAGGACGAGGGTGAGGACGACGAGCAGGCCCGCCGTCCCGGTGAGGTGGCGCGGGAGCCGGGCATACCCGGCTCCTCGCCGCGCGCGCGGTCTGATTCCGCCCGTCAGCCGGTCGGCGGCGGGACGTCGAAGTGTACGTAGTTCTTCGAGATGTACTCGGTCCACTGCTCGGGTACCTCGTCATCCGGGAAGATCGCTTCGACCGGACACTCGGGCACGCAGGCCCCGCAGTCGATGCACTCTTCGGGATGGATGTAGTACTGGTCCTCTCCCTCGTAGATGCAGTCCACGGGACACACATCCACGCACGAGGCGTCCTTGGTGTCGATGCACGGCTGCGTGATGATGTAGGTCATGGTCTCCCTGCCGATGCGGTCGATCTTCCTAAGCGTCGCGCGGAGCGGACGATCCGCGTTCTCGCCTGTATGCGCGAAGCAGAATATCCAGCCTCACGCCGCCGGGCAACTTGCTGGAAGTTCAGGGGTACGGGGTGCGCTCGGATGGGCGCGAAGCTCTGCCTCCTCAGGTGGACGGACCTGCCGATACCGGGTAGTTTTGCGCGTTCCGCGACAGGCCGGCGTGATTGAATTGGAAACGAGCGTGTGATGCGACAACTGCAGGTCATACAGCCCGATGGAAACGGTGCCGCAATGCCGGCGACCGGAGGCGGCTGCGGAGGATCTTCGCCCTCCTGGCCGGAAAAGAAGCCTCGGTGGCTGAAGGTGCGGGCGCCCGGTGGCGACAACTACCGGGCTCTCAAGCAGATGATGCGAAGCCTGGGGCTGAACTCGGTGTGCGAGGAGGCTCATTGCCCGAACATCGGCGAATGCTGGGACTCGGGCACTGCGACTTTCCTGATCATGGGCGACAAGTGCACCCGCAACTGCCCCTACTGCGCGATTGCGCACGGGCGTCCCGAGGAGCTGGACGAAGACGAGCCGCGCCGGGTGGCCGAGATGATCGAGCAGCTGCAGTTGCGCCACGTCGTCATCACCTCGGTGGACCGGGACGATCTCCCCGATGGCGGTGCCCGGATCTTCGCCTGGACGATCGAGGAGATCCGCGCGCGTCTTCCCGAGTGCTCGATCGAGGTCTTGACCCCGGACTTCCGCGGTGACGGCGAGGCGATCGAACGAGTGATCGAAGCGAAGCCCGAGATCTTCAACCACAACATGGAAACGGTGCAGCGGCTTCATAAGACTGCGCGACCGGGCGGGCGATACCGCCGCTCGCTGGACGTGCTGAGCACGGCACGCGGGCTCGATCCCGATGTCCTGATCAAGACCGGAATCATGCTCGGCCTCGGTGAGCAGGCCGACGACATCCGCGGCTTCATGGACGACGCGCTGGAGGCGGGCGTCCAGATCCTCACGCTCGGACAGTATCTCCGGCCCACCGAGAAGCATCTGCCGATCGACCGATACGTCGGCCCGGAGGAGTTCGCCGAGTGGAAGCGCACCGGCGAGGCACTCGGATTTCTGCACGTCGAGAGCGGACCCCTGGTCCGGAGCAGCTACCACGCGCGCGAGCAGGTCGAGGAGCTCCGGGCACGCGCCGGCATCGCCTGAGGAGGCATACGTGGCCAGCACGGAGGAAACGGTGGTCGGCGAAGCACCGGGCGGTCTCTCGAAGGAGAAGCTGCTCGAGCTGCTGCGCGCGATGCTGTTGTCGCGACGGTTCGAGGAGAAGACGGCAGAATCGTACCAGATGGGCAAGATCGGCGGCTTCTGCCATCTCTACATCGGGCAGGAGGCCGTGGCCGCGGGAGCGATCGGAGCGCTGCGGGAGGACGATTACGTGATCACCGCCTACCGCGATCACGCCCAGGCGCTGGTGCGCGGCATGAGCCCGAACAGCGTGATGTCCGAATTGTACGGCCGGATCGACGGCTGTTCGCGCGGGGCCGGCGGCTCGATGCACATGTTCGACAAGTCGGTGAACTTCATGGGCGGGCATGGCATCGTAGGGACCCATCTGCCGATCGCGACCGGCGTGGGCTACGCGATCCGCTACCGCCAGACCGACCAGGTCTGCCTCTGCTTCTTCGGCGACTCGGTCGTGAACGGCGGACCCTTCCACGAAGCGTTCAACATGACCGCCAAGTGGGAACTGCCGGTGATCTACATCGTCGAGAACAACTCCTACGGAATGGGAACGGACATAGACCGGGTCGCTGCCGTCGACGAGCTGTTCACCCGTGCCTGCGCGTACGCTGGAAAGCGTGCCGAGCAGGTCGATGGACAGGACGTCCTGGCTGTCTACGCTGCGGTCGAGCGTGCCGCCGAGCGGGCACGGACCGAGAAGCGTCCCACCTTCATCGAGGCGCAGACCTACCGGTACCTCGGGCACTCGATGTCCGACCCGGCGCACGGCGTCTACCGGACGCGCGAAGAGGTCGCCGAGGAACGGGAGCGAGATCCGATCAACACCTTCGTCGACAAGCTGACCGACGCGGGCGTGCTCACCGACGACGACGTCGAGGCGATGGACAAGGAGATCATCGACGAGGTCGAGGCTGCCGCCGAGTTCGCCGAGGCCAGCCCGGTTCCCGGTCCCGAGGAGGTCTACGCCCACGTCTATTCCGACGAGTACCGGGGCGGGCCGGACGGGAGGGACGCATGGCGGTGATCACCTACCGGGACGCGTTGAACCGGGCATTGCGCGAAGAGATGGAGCGCGACGACAGCGTATTTCTGCTCGGCGAGGAAGTGGGCGAGTACGACGGCGCCTACAAGGTCTCGAAGGGCCTGCTGGACCAGTTCGGGGAGTGGAGAGTCAGGGACACACCGATTGCCGAGAACGGGTTCGCGGGCCTCGGCGTGGGCGCTGCGATGGTCGGGCTTCGTCCGGTGGTGGAGTTCATGACCTGGAACTTCGCCCTGCTCGCCTACGATGCGATCGTCAACTCCGCCGCCAAGATGTACCACATGTCCGGCGGACAGTACAACGTTCCGATCGTGTTCCGCGGCCCCGGCGGCTCGGCGCTGCAGCTCGCGGCCCAGCACTCCCAGGTGCCCGACCCCTGGTACGCGAACATCCCGGGTCTGAAAGTCTGCGCCCCGGCGACACCCGCCGACGCGCTCGGTCTCCTGAAATCGGCGATCCGCGACGATGACCCCGTCGTGTTCATCGAGGGCGAGCTGCTCTACAACGTCAAGGGCGAGGTGCCGGACGGTGAGCACCTCGTGCCGATCGGAGTCGCCGAGGTCAAGCGGCCAGGCGCCGACGTGACGATCGTCGCCCACGGAAAGATGGTGCACGTAGCTCTGCAGGCGGCCGAGCACCTGGCGAAGGAACTCGAGGTGGAGGCGGAAGTGGTGGACCTGCGGAGCCTCCGGCCGCTCGACACGGCCAGCGTGATCGAGTCGGTGCAGCGGACTCACAGAGCGGTAGTCGTGGAGGAAGGCTGGCCGATCTCGGGGATCGGGGCCCAGGTCGTGGATGACATCCAGCGCGAGGCGTTCGACTCGCTCGACGCGCCCGTCGCCCGGGTCTCAGGCCTCGACGTGCCGATGCACTATGCTCGCAGCCTCGAGAAGCTGATCGTTCCCGGCCCCGAGCCTGTGATCGAGGCAGTCAAGCACGTCTGTTACCTCGACTGATCCGGTCGGGACGAACGCCCAGGAGCGCGAGGAGAGCGGGAGAAGCATGGCAACGAAAGTCGTGATGGCGCAGCTCAGCCCGACGATGGAAGAGGGCCGCCTGCTGGAGTGGAAGGTTAAAGAGGGCGACCGGGTCGAGGCCTCCGACCTTCTGGCCGAGATCGAGACCGACAAGGCCAACATGGACATCGAGGCGCTCAAAGGCGGCGTCGTCCGGAAGCTGCTGGTCGAGCCGGGCGCCACCGTGCCGGTAGGCGCGATCATCGGGATTCTCGGCGAGCCGGATGAGGATATCTCCGAACTGCTTGCCGAGGCGGAGGCCTCGTTGTCGGGCACGCCGCCGGTCGAAGACGCGGAGCCGGAGACCGTCGAGGAACCGGAATCCACCGAGGAGCCGGCAGCTGCCGGTGAGCCCGATTCCGCGCCGGCTCCTGCCGGCACACCTGATGCCGAGGCGAGGGTCGAGACCACGAAGAAGGCGGAGTCGAAGACGTCCGAGCCACCGATCCGGGAAGCCGCACACAGCGCCGCTGCCGAGTCGTCGGTGACGGGCAGGATCCGGGTCTCTCCGGTCGCCCGACGGATGGCGGAATCGGCGGGACTCGAGCTCGGTGCGATCACCGGGACTGGCCCCGGGGGACGAATCGTCAAGACCGACGTGGAGAAGGCGATCGCCGACGGCACCGCTCGACGTTCGCCAGCAGCCGAGCCTGCTGCGGCCGCTGAGGCGCCAGGCTCTGGCGCCGCACCCATCGTTGCATCAGCAACTGGTCCTGCGCGTCTCGAAGCGCGCGACATGGACCTCAGCATGATGCGGAAGTCGATCGCGAAGCGGCTCACGGAATCGATCGGGCCGGTGCCCCACTTCTTCCTCACGGTCGAGGTGGACATGGGCCGGGCCCTCGAGATGCGGAAGGAGCTGAACCAGCGGATCGCGCCCGACAAGGTCGGGGTGAACGACCTGCTGGTGAAGGCGACCGCCGAGGCGCTCGCCCGCCACCCGGAAATCAACGCTTCCTGGGAGGGGGACCGGATCCGCAGGCACGGAAGCGCGGATATCGGGATCGCGGTGGCTGTCGAAGACGGGCTCATCACGCCGGTGCTCCGGGAGGCCGATCGCAAGGGGCTGATCCAGATTGCACGCGAGTCGGCCGACCTCGTCGCGCGAGCTCGGGAACGCAAGCTGGTGCCCGAGGAGTACCAGGGCGCGACCTTCTCGGTCAGTAACCTCGGGATGTTCGAAATCGACGAATTTACCGCCATCATCAATCCACCTGAGGCGGGCATCTTCGCGGTCGGAAGCACGGTCGAGAAGCCCGTGGTCGTGGACGGCGAGGTGGTGATCCGGAAGCGGATGCGGGTGACGATGTCCTGCGATCACCGGGTGATCGACGGGGCGACGGGCTCGCGGTTCCTGCGGACCTTCCGAGCGATGCTGGAGAACCCGCTCGAAATGGTGCTCTGACAACAAACTGGGCGTCCGCGACTACGTGCTCGCGCCGCGTCCGTGAAACGCAACTTCTCTCCGGAGAGAATCCAGGATGGCTGAAGTCTTCGACGTCGTGGTGATTGGGGCCGGTCCCGCCGGATACGTGTGCGCGATCCGCGCTGCCCAGCTGGGTCTGAAGACCGCCTGTGTCGAGAACGGTTCATACGAGGGCGGTCTCGGCGGGACCTGCCTGAACTGGGGCTGTATTCCCGCCAAGGCACTGCTCGAGAGCGCAGCGCTGGCCGAGACTCTGAAGAGCCATGGCGACGAGATGGGCGTCCGTCCGGTCGAGGTCGAGTACGACATGGGCGCGGCGGTGGACCGCAGCCGGTTCATCAGCGAGAAGCTCACCAAGGGCATCGGCTTCCTGTTCAAGAAGAACGAGGTCGAACACGTCGTCGGGACCGGCCGGATCACAGCGCCGGGCAAGGTGGAGGTCACGCCGGACGAGGGCGATCCGCAGACGCTCGAGGCGAAGAACATCGTTATCGCCACAGGCGCGGTGATGAAGTCCTTTCCCGGCTTCGAGATCGACGGAGAGAAGGTCATCGGGAGCCGTGAAGCGCTCGCCCTCCGCTCGCCGCCCGAGCGGATGGTCGTGGTCGGCGCGGGCTACGTGGGGGTCGAATTCGCCGACGTCTTCAACGCTTTCGGTGTCGAGGTGACCCTGGTCGAAGCCCTCGATTCGGTCGTACCGCTCGCGGATGCCGAAATCGGCAAGACCCTCGCCCGGAGCTTCAAGAAGCGGGGAATGACGATCCGAACCGGCACCAAGGTCAAGTCGCTGGATCGCGATTCGAGCCCGATGATCCTGACGGTCGAGACCGACAAGGGCGAGGAAACGATCGAGACCGATGTCGTGCTGATGGCAGTCGGGCGATCGCCCATGACCGAAGGTCTCGGACTCGACGCTGTCGGGGTCGAGATGAACGGGCCATGGGTGAAGATCGACGAGTGGTGCGCGTCCAGCGTGCCCGGCATCTACGCGATCGGCGACGTCGCAGGCGAGCCGATGCTGGCCCACAAGGGGTCGCACGAGGGAATCGTGGCCGCCGAGAAGATCGCCGGCGTGGCCGAGCATCCGATGCGATACGACAACATTCCGAGCGTCGGATACTGCCACCCCGAGGTCGCGACGATCGGGATGACCGAGGAAGAAGCGGCCGAGGCCGGCTATGAGGTCAAGGTCGGCAAGTACCCGCTGACCGCGCACGGGCGAGCGCTCACCGCCGCCCACAACGAGGGCTTCGTGAAGATCGTGGCGGATGCGAAGTACGGAGAAGTCCT
>JAMJQL010000014.1 GCA_023554245.1 Gemmatimonadota bacterium | reverse complement strand
CCAGGTCTCGGACTCTGATGGCGAAGAGGCGCGAGCGATGGAGAGGCAGATTGCCGGGATCGAGCAGCGACTCGAACGCGGTGATTTTCGACCCGGGGAGGTCGTGGGGCTCGAGGTACGAGGGCAGCCGCAGTGGACCGGGAGTTTCACGGTCCAGCCCGACCAGACGCTGGTGCTGCCGGGCGTGCCGCCGATCGACATGGACGGCGTGCTCTACGCGGAGGCTCACGACGTCATCCAGACGGGTCTCGGCACGGTTCTGAGAGATCCACAGATCGAGATCGACACGCAGATGCGGGTCGGTGTAGTGGGAGAGGTGACGGAGCCCGGCTACTACGATGTGTCCGGCTCCATGCTGGTTTCCGATGTTCTGATGCTCGCCGGAGGTCCCACCACGCGTGCGGCGACGGAGAAGGTGCGCGTCCGCCGCTTCGGCGAGACGATCCTGCAGGGTCCGCAAATCACGGCGCCCGGCCTGACTTTGGATGACCTCGACATCAGGCCCGGAGATGCGATCGAGATGCCTTCTACCGAGGGGCGATACCTGCTTCTCCGGAACATCGGGATCGGGCTCGGGATCGTGGCGAGCTCGATCGCGATCGTGGCCCTCGTGTTCTGATCCGCCGATCTCCTTTCTCCCCGACGGCGGATACTGGTACGAAACCGCCGTCGGGCTCTATCTTGCAGGCTCGCAACCGTTTCGGCTCTTCTATGTGGAGGCTGTGCACCAGGTCCGGACGGCCAGCCGTCCTGGGAATCGCGTATCTCGTTGAATAGACAGCACTTGGCTACTACGCCGTTGGGTGGCACGGGGGATGCTTCGAATGACGCTCGACATTCGTCATTCGTGCCGGAAGGCAGCGTAAGCAAGCAGGCGTCCATGAACGAGATTCAGACGACACTCACGGTCGTACGCGAGCCGGTGTTCCGCCGGCGCGGTCGACCCCGTTTCGTCACCCTGGAAGATGGTCACGCGGCGGACTCGGTACGAGGGATCGCACCGGAGGCGGCGATTCGCAGGCCGAACCGGATCGAGGCATCAGTCCTTCGCGGGCTCAACTTCACACTGGCTGCAGGAGCTCTGATCGTTCTGGCCCCATTGATCCTCATCCTCGCGCTGCTGGTGCGGCTCGACAGTCCCGGGCCGGTATTCTACCGGCAACAGCGGGTCGGCATGGACCGGCGGTCTCCCGGTGAGCGCGGGCCTCGTGGCGGAAGACGGGTCTCCGACCTCGGAGGTCAGCCGTTCCTGATCACGAAGTTCCGATCGATGCGGGTCGACGCCGAGAAGGAGAGCGGACCTGTCTGGGCCCAGGACAACGACCCTCGCGTAACACGGGTGGGTCGAATCCTGCGCCGTACCCGACTGGACGAGCTGCCGCAGTTCTGGAATGTTCTGAAGGGGGACATGTCGATCGTGGGTCCCCGACCGGAGCGGCCGCAATTCGTACGGCAGTTGCGGGAGGAGATCGGACATTACCCGCTGCGTCACCAGGTTCCGCCCGGAATCACGGGGTGGGCCCAGGTGAATCGACGTGCCGACCAGACGGTGGATGATGTGCGCATCAAGGTCGACTACGACCTCGAGTACTTGCAGAGAAGGTCTCTCTGGTTCGATATCTGGATCATGCTCAAGACGCTTCCGGTCATGTTCGAGCGTGATCACCCGAGCAAGCCGAAGTTGTGATCGTTCTCTCATGACGCTACGGAAACGGCCCCTGACCGCAGCGAGGAAAGCCTATGTCTGAGTCGCTTCGTCCGGACACGCAGTCCAGGTCGACCAGCGTTCTGCTGGTCACTGCGCACGACTGGTTCGCTTCCGCCCTCCAGGCGGTGCTCGAGCCCGAAGGGTTCGCGTTCGCGCGCGTGCGCTCGGCACGACTCGCC
Source organism: Gemmatimonadota bacterium (assembly GCA_023554245.1). Lineage (GTDB taxonomy): Bacteria > Gemmatimonadota > Gemmatimonadetes > Palauibacterales > Palauibacteraceae > Carthagonibacter > Carthagonibacter metallireducens. The sequence continues at coordinate 4,351 of JAMJQL010000014.1, read as the reverse complement.
GTCCGGGATTCCCGGCTGGTGAATCCCGAGATCGTGATCATCGGCGAGAACCTTCCCGACATGAAGGTTCCGGAGCTCTCCCGGGCCCTTCGATCCGCAGGGCTGCGGGACAGCGTGCCGATCCTGGTCTACTCTCCGAACTTCTGGGCGGAATCGGACGAGGCGGCAGCAATGGCTGCCGGAGCATGGGACATCATCAAGGAACCCGTCCGCTCTCAGCTGATCGTGGCGAAACTGCGCCGACTTCTTGAAATCAAGCGTCTGATCGAGTTGACGGAAGAGGGCTCGCTGACCGATACGGCCACCGGGCTCTACAACCTGGCCGGCCTGATGCGGGTCGTGCGCCTCCTGGAGGCCAACGCATCACGCACCGCGGTCCCGATGAGCTGCGTGGTGCTCGGACCGGCCGAGCCCGCTACCGGCGACCGGCTGGAGATCCAGCGCCAGGCGACGGCCGAAGTGGCGAAGCGCACGCTGAGGACATCCGACGCGATGGGTTGGCTGGGCGAGACCGAGCTCGGTGTGGTCGCCTACAACACCTCTGCCGCAGGCGTGACGACGATGGTTCGGCGTCTCAATCGTCAAATCGAGCCAATCGGTGACTGGCGGCCGGGAACCGGTCCGTTCAGTGCGGGGATCGTGGAGTTCCCATCCACGGACCTGGGCGCTGAAGACGCCAAGGCCCGCAACCCGGTAGCGAACCGGATCGCCAGCCTCACGCGATTCGCTGCGGCTCGTACCGCTTTGCGCCAGGCGCGGGAGGGTGGAGGCGGGATCCGGATCGCAGAGATCAGTTGATTCGAGCTATCGCCCGGACTCTGCGCCACGCGCCTGACCGCCTTAGGCATTCGAGCCGTCACGAAACCGCGTGCGAGGCTGTCACCGGTCGCCGGGAAGCGGATGTCCTCTTCGTCTGCCACGGCAACATCTGCCGCAGCCCGTATGCCGAACATGCGCTGATGCGGGAATTGGATGACGGTGCTGCGTGGCGCATTTCCTCCGCGGGTTTCGTCAAGCCGGATCGACCTTCGCCGGATGAGGCCCGCGCCGTGGCTTCTCGCCGCGGCGTGAATCTCGAATCGCACCGATCCCGCCTTCTGACCGACTCCGCCGTGAACGAGGCCGACCTGATCTACGTGATGAGCGCGGCGCAGGAGCGAGCCATTCTGCAGCGATTCGGTGCGGACACGGCCAGGATCTGGATTCTCGGCGATCTCGATCCCGAGCCGATCCGCAAGCGGACGATCCGTGATCCGGTGGAACAGCCGGAGGCGGTATTCGAAGAGGTTTACGACCGGATCGACCGGTGCATTCGCGTCATCGCCGAGTCGGCGGGTCCGCCCGCAACCTGAATCGACGGGGCACCCAACGTCCCGCCGCATCTCCCGCCAGAAGTCCGGCGCCGGCGCCCGCAATCGTCGTGAGCAGATCGCCCCCGGCCACGCCTCCTCCAAGCACACCTGCAGTTGCCAGTCCGAGCAAGCCGATCGCGAGCCCGGACCACCAGCCGGCCCGCGGCCTGAATCCGTACCCGAGGGGAATGAACAACAGTGCCAGCCAGGCCCCGTCGGCCAGCCGCTCGAGTCGATTCGTGGGAGCGGCTCCCAGCAGAAGGCTCCAGCCTCTTCCGGGCGGTGAGATCGAGCGACAGGATTCAGGGCTCGGATCCAGGCAGATTTCCCGCCGTCCGACCGAAGCTGTGACGAGCGCCGTGTCGCCTGCCACGGGAGCGGAGTCTTCGAACTGGGACTGCGGAGCACGGAGCCGCAGGTCCGGCGCGCGGCGGCGCACGCGCACGACGAGATCCTCGTCTCTCGCTCCGAGCACGAAGATCTCCCGTTCCATCCCGTCGTAGATGGAGAAAATCGGAGCCAGCGCCGGAGGTCCGTCTCCGGCGATGAACTGGGCGCGGACCGATTCCCCGGCGCGCAGATAGGACCGGACCGCTGGAGTGTTCTCGAGCTCATGGCCCGGAACCTCGGTACTCCCGATCCGCACGTTGAGAACCTGGCCCGGGTAGTGCTCGTAGTGCCCGAGGTCCGGCGTCCATTGGCCGAACCAGGTGGACTCCGGCAGATCGGGTCTGAGCAGCAGAGTGCCGACCACGCATACGACCGCCGCGAGGAAGCCGGCGAGTAGAGGTAGCGGTCGGGCCTGCCTCGCGTGAACCGGAATGCCCCGCCTCCACAAGCCCGCGATTACCAGACCGATCGCCGCGCCCGTAGAGTTGGCGATCACGTCCGAGAGTGTCGGGAATCGCCCGGGCAGAAAGATCTGAACGACTTCAATCGCGCCTGCGAGCAGCGTCAATCCGAGCCAGGCACGCCAAGGAGCTCGGCGCCCTCGCAACCCGAGTGCGAGACCCAGCGGCACGAAGAGGATCACGTTGAGTATGGCGTCGGCGAGAGCGAAGTGCCCGCACCAGATGCAGGTGCCCGGGATTGCCGTCTCCGTCGATTCGACTGGCGCGAGCGTGAGAACGAGGACGGCCAGAAGAAGGGTGGCCGCGACGATCGCCGCCCGGGCCCGCCGGGATCGCAGGCGGCTCCAGCCGTGTCTTCGATGCGCTCGTCTTCGTCCGGGACCCGGCAAGGCGACCCGGACCGTCGATCGCTTTCGGCGCTTCCTTTCGACCATCTCAGGCCCTCGACCGGATTCACCGGAAGATGTGAAATTGCACCGGGGCACCGTTGGGGTGCGAAACCGGGCCACGCCCGCACGGTGGCGATACCCGGTGTCGGGGGAAAGGCCCGGGGCACGAGGCTTGCTCTCGAAGTTGGCGCACGCATCCGGTTGAATCAAAGCGAAGGAGTGCATGTACATGGATCCGAAGCGGATTCTCGTCACCGGCGGCGCCGGGTTCATCGGGTCGCATCTCGTGGACGCGCTCGTTGAGCGAGGCCACCGGGTGCGCGTGCTCGACAATCTCGATCCGCAGGTGCACGGGGAGGCGGCCGAACCCGTGTCGATTGGCGGGCACCTGAAGTCTGGTGCCGTGGAGTTTCTGCATGGCGACGTACGCGACCCAGAGGCCGTGGCGGCCGCATTACGCGACATCGACCTGGTCAGCCACCAGGCGGCTGCCGTCGGGGTGGGACAGTCGATGTACCGAATCTCCGACTACGTACAGGCGAACTGCGAGGGGACCGGCATTCTTCTCCAGGCGATCATAGATCGCGAACGACCGATTGAGCGGCTCGTCGTGGCGAGCTCGATGTCGATCTACGGGGAAGGGCAGTATCGGTGCGAAGCGCATGGAACTCTCTATCCGCCCCTGCGCCCTGTGGCGCAGCTGGAGCGAGGCGATTGGGAGATGCGCTGTCCCGCGTGCGACGCGGTTCTGGCGCCGGCTCCCACCCCGGAGGAGAAGCCACTCCACCCGACCTCGGTCTACGCGGTCAGCAAGAGGGACCAGGAAGAACTCTGTCTCAGCGTGGGTGGCGCCTACGGGATACCGACCGTCGCGCTCCGCTACTTCAACGTCTACGGCCCGAGACAATCGCTCAACAACCCGTATACGGGCGTGGCGGCGATCTTCACCTGTCGGCTCCTCAACCGCCGGGCGCCGGTGGTATTCGAGGACGGCGTACAGAGCCGCGACTTCGTCCACGTCTCCGACATCGTGGAGGCCAATCTGCTGGCGCTGGAACCGAATCGGGCCGCCGGGGAGGCGGTCAACGTCTGCACCGGGCGCTCGCTCGGTCTCCGGGAGCTGACCAACGCTCTCAGAGACAGGCTCGGAGGCCCGGAACCCGAGTACGCGGACCGATTCCGCAAGGGAGACATCCGCCATTGCTATGGGGACCCCGAGAAGGCGCGCGACCTCCTGGGCTTCGAAGCCCGGGTCCGGTTCGAGGACGGGATCGATGACCTGGCCGCCTGGGCCGAGGGACAGGAGGCCGTGGACCGGGTGGATGTCGCGCGGCGCGAGCTGGAGGAAGCCGGACTCACGGTCTAGCCATCATGTATCGTATCCTGATGATCGCGCCCACGCCCTTCTTCGCGGACCGCGGCTGCCACGTGCGGATTCTCGGCGAGGTGCGGGCGCTGCAGACAGCCGGACATCGGGTCACCGTCTGCACCTATCATCACGGTCGGGACGTGGAAGGGATCGACACCGTTCGAATTCCGAGGGTTCCCGGTTACCGGAAGCTGTCGGCGGGGCCGTCGAACGCGAAGTACCTGGCTGATCCGCTCCTGCTCCTTCGCTGCCTCGGCGAGGCACGCCGGGAACGACCGGATGTGATTCACGGTCATCTGCACGAAGGCGCCTTGATCGGGCGATTCGTGCGAGCCGTGACCGGAGCGCCCCTCGTGTTCGACTACCAGGGCAGCCTCACCGATGAGCTGG
>JAMJQL010000120.1 GCA_023554245.1 Gemmatimonadota bacterium | reverse complement strand
GTGGGGCATGAGCGCGAACGTCAACAGCGACTTCAGCCGTCGAACCGGCTATCACGTATTCGGCTTTTTCCGCCTCGACGAGCAGGATGGCTGGTTCTGGAATCTGGGCGGCGGGATCGAATCGAAGCCGGCGGGAAACTGGCAGATCGGCCTTTTCCCGAGGTATGAGCGTTCCTCGGACGCTCGCCAGTACGTCGACACGATCGATGATGGTCCCGAGGCGACGTTCGGGAAGCGCTACGTGTTCGGTCGGATCGACCGCTCGACACTCTCCGCCCAGCTGAGGCTGTCCTACGGCTTCACACCCGACCTCAGTCTCGAAGGGTATGCGGAGCCTTTCGCCGCGACCGGAACCTACTCTGAGTACGGAGAACTTCCCGAGCCGCGAAGCCTCGATCTACGCTATTACGGGACCGACGGCACGACGATCACCGAGAGCGAGGGGGAGGCTCCGCGGGAAATCACCGTCACCGATGGCGACGACGTCTTCAGCTTCGAGCGGGGTGACTTCTCGTCTCTTTCCTTCCGAACCAACCTGGTACTGCGCTGGGAGTGGCGGCCGGGCAGTACCCTCTTCCTCATCTGGCAGCAGAATCAGGGCGACTTCGAGTCGGTCACCGACCCCGGCGGTGCGGGACTTTCAGACTGGGGTGACGCGATCACCTCGCCGGGCGACTCGTTCTTCGCGCTGAAGCTCACCTACTGGCTTCCCATCTGAGCCTCTGCGGGGCGGGCCTCTCCCTCAGATCGAGCGCGATCGGTCTCGAGATTCGCGGGAGGGCTGTCCCGTACTGGCGGCCAGTGCGCCGCGCCTCTACCCTGTTCCTGCCATGACACCCTGGGTACTGAGACTCCTGTTCGCGAACTTCGCGGCTTACCTGCTCATTCCGCGCACGAGCGCTCTGTTCGCGAACCTCCTGCTCATCCCGGCCGATGTGCTCTCGCGTCCCTGGACGCCCGTCACGTACATGTTCCTGCACGGCGACTTCTGGCACATCCTGTTCAATATGATCGTCCTGTTCTTCTTCGGCCCGCGCCTGGAAGCGACCCTTGGCAGCAGGAAGTTCCTCGGACTCTATTTCGCCAGCGGGCTCACCGCCGCCCTGTTCTCCGGACTGACGCCGCACGCGCTGGTCGTAGGGGCATCGGGCGCGATCTACGGGTTGATGATCGCCTACGCCGGGATCTGGCCCACGGACAGGATCTACATCTGGGGCGTGCTGCCGGTTCAGGCACGATGGATGATGATTTTCCTCGCCGCCTGGGCAATCATCGGTACGCTACCGCTGATCGCATCCGTCTTCGGATTCGAGGGTCTGCACGTGCCGACCGACAACATCGCGCACCATGCGCATCTGGGAGGCTTCGTCGGCGGCTGGCTGTTCATGCGCTGGCAGGAAAAGAACACCGGGGCCGCGAAGTTCAGGAAGCAGGCCGAGCCCGCCGAGAAAAAGGGCTGGCTTTACGATCGTGAAGCCGTTCAACGCTGGGCACGAATCGACCGTGAGTCGCTTCACCCGGTGAATCGTGAAACCTACGACGAGATCATGCACAAGCTCAGCACCGGCGGAACCGGGGCGCTGAGCGATCGAGAGCGGGCCTTTCTGGAACGGTTCGCACCGCTGGACTGACTCGCCCCCAGGCCGGATTCCCTATATTGCTCTCCGTCTGCTGCATCTTCCCCCGGTGCAGAAGGCATCCCGGGTCGCCGTCAGCACCGGGATCCGAGGTGCAGCGAGGAGAAGCCGATGATCGCGATCCGCGAGGCGAAAGACGCCGACACTCCCGGGCTCGTAGAGATCTACCGGGCCACCTACGGCGAGGAATACGCCTACCCTCAGTATTACGACGAGTACGAGATCAAGAAGCTTGTGTACAGCGACGAGACGCTGATGCTGGTCGCCGAGGACACCGACACCGGCCGGGTCGTGGGCACCGCATCGGTGATCCTGGAGGTCGGGGCGTACACCGACCTGGTCGGTGAATTCGGTCGTCTGGCCGTGCATCCCGACTACCGCAGGCGCGGTATCGGCACCCGGCTGCTGAGCCGGCGGCTCGAGTCGGTCAGTGACCGGCTGCACGTAGGAGTGATCGAAGCGCGGGTGACGCACCCGTTCACCCAGGCGATCGCGCAGAAGCAGGGATTCGCTCCCGTCGGATTCCTCCCCCAGAAGTTCGTGTTCGGCACCACCCGGGAGAGCATGGGATTCCTCGTGCGGCTGTTCGGCCGTGCGCTGGAACTTCGTCGTAACAACCCGCGCATCGTGCCCGAAGTCTATCAGCTCGCCTGCACCGCACTGGAGAATTGCGGCCTCGATCCGGACGTGATCGTGGACGACGAGTCGAGTGCCTATCCGCACGGCCACGGATTCTCGGTCAGCGAGCTGACCACCGAGGGTTACTCGCGACTGATGCGAATCGAGCGGGGGCGAGTTCGAAATCGGGAAGTATTCGGCCCGATGCGACTGCAGTACGGCTACTTCAAGCTCATCACCCACCACTCGAAGTACCTGGTCGCGAGAGAGGAAGGGCACATCGTCGGGGCCATCGGGTTCACCCTGGAACGCATCGACCGGGTCGTACGGATATTCGAGCTGATCTCGCTGCGCGACGACGTGATCCGGCTTCTGCTCACCGAACTGGAGCGGCGCTGCCGGGACGAGTGGGAAATCGCCTACATGGAGATCGACGTCAGCGCGCATGCGCCGCGAATGCAGCGGACGGTGCTCCAGCAGGGTTGGGTCCCCGTAGCCTATGCTCCCGCCCTCGCGTTTCACGATGTCGAGCGGCACGATCTCGTCAAGTTCGCCCGGCTCTTCGTCCCGGTGGACGTGGGTCCGGTCATGTTGATCCCTCCCACCAGCGACATGGCGAGCATGGTGCTCGCCGCCTTCAAGCGCCGCGAAGTCATGCCGCGACTGGGAGAGCTGGTCGATCGCGCCGGGCTCTTTCAGGGGCTGGAAGAGGAACAGCTGGAACGCCTCGCCGGCGCGTTCCGCTACGTCACGTTCACCGAGGGAACCGAGGTCTTCGCTCAGGGAGACCGATGCGAGGAGATGTACTTGCTGCTCACGGGCGAAGTCGAGGTCCGGATCGCGGGCCGCGACATGCCGATCGGGATGGTCGAGGCGGGCGAATGTCTCGGCGAAGTGGCGGTGCTGATGGGGGGAGACCATTCGGCCTCCGCGATCGCGGTCGGCGATGTCGAGGCGGGTGTGCTGACCCGGCAGGACCTCGAGTCTCTCGTACGCTTGCGGCCCGGCATTGGAGTGGTACTGTATCGCAACCTCGCTCGCGGCCTCGGAGGAAAGCTCCGACGGGCGGATTTGAAGAACTTCGAGAAGACGGATCTCGCCTGACGCGCAGCCCGGCGAAGGGATCCGTCGACCAGCGGATCCTGACTGCACGGAGGTCTGATGACCCAGCGCGTTCTCATTCTTGGCGCGGCCGGACGTGATTTTCACAACTTCAACACCTTCTTTCGCGGCAACCGGGACTACGAGGTCGTAGCCTTCACGGCAACACAGATCCCCGATATCGAGGGGCGTCGTTATCCCGCCGTTCTCGCGGGAGAGGGCTACCCGAACGGCATCCCGATCCACGCCGAGAACGAGATGGAGGCGCTGATCGCGGAGCATGGCGTGGACGTGGTCGTGTTCGCCTACAGCGATGTCACCCACCAGCACGTGATGCATCTCGGCTCCCGTGCGATGGCCGCCGGAGCCTCCTACATGCTGCTCGGCGCCAGACAGACGATGGTCGAGTCCACGAAGCCCGTCGTTGCCGTGTGCGCCGCACGCACGGGATCCGGAAAGAGCCAGACCAGCAGGCGGGTAGCCGAACTGCTCACGGCGGCCGGTAAGAAGGTCGTGGTCATCAGACACCCGATGCCGTATGGGGACCTCGCGAAGCAGGCGGTGCAGCGCTTCGAGACCTATGACGACCTGGCGACACACGAAGTGACGATCGAGGAGCGCGAGGAGTACGAGCCGCACATCGACGCCGATCGGATCGTATACGCCGGTGTCGACTACGAGGCGATCCTCCGCGAAGCCGAGAAGGAAGCGGACGTGGTGATCTGGGATGGGGGAAACAACGACCTGCCCTTCTACGTGCCCGATGTCCTGATCACGGTCGTGGATCCCCACCGGCCGGATCACGCAATCCGCTATCACCCCGGCGAAACCAACGTCCGCATGGCTGATGCGATCCTGATCAACAAAGTGGACACCGCCTCGCTGGAAGGCGTCGAGCTGGCAAGGCGGATCGCGGCCGAGCTGAACCCCGGTGCCCTGGTGATCGAAGGTGCCAGTCCGCTGTTCGTGGAGGACGGTGAGTCGATACGGGGCAAGCGGGCGCTCGTCGTCGAGGATGGTCCGACACTGACGCATGGCGAGATGGCGTATGGAGCCGGCTGGGTGGCAGCCCGCCGGTACGGAGCCTCG
>JAMJQL010000119.1 GCA_023554245.1 Gemmatimonadota bacterium | reverse complement strand
AAGTCGGCGCTCGTGCTGCGGTCGAGGATCACGACCTCCGACCTGGTCCAGCCGAGCGGATTGACGACCTCGATCCATCCTGGACGAGCCGCGGCCGGCGTCTCCGCATCAATCCGATCACCCAGAGAGGCCGCCACGAGGGCATTGGTCCGCTCGACCGCCTCCCGGACGAAGGCCTGCTTCCGATCCCACTGGCCGCGCACCAGCTCGGCATCGGGTTCGCTGATGCTGTTCCACGCACCCCAGGTGTGCTCGTACGACAGCAGAACGCTGCGCCATGCCGCATAGACACGACCGGGATCGAGGCGGGTGCCGCACATCGCAGCCAGCGTCTCGGCAGCGGTCAGCCACTCGGCGGCCCGGCGGATCGACTGGGTCTCGCGCGCGGTCGAGGCGACGCCATCTTCCCAGATCCCGTTGAGGTCGGCTCGAACCACCTCGAGCTCTGGTCCGGCGCACGCTTCGAGCTCCGCGAGCGCCGCCTCCGAGCTGCTGATCGCGAGCCTTGGTGACTCGTATCGCTCATTCCACGCTCGCACCGTCTCCGACAGGGTCGGGTCCGGCGGGCCGTTGTCGGAGCCGATGTTGTAGCGAAGCGCCGTGACCGGGTGCTTCCAGCCTCGGGCGCGGAGGGACTCGACTGACGAGAGGACGCGGTCGGCATCGAGTCGCGTCTCCAGGTGCTCGTAACCGAGGCCCGTGTGGAACAGCGAGTACCCCTCGCCGTGCACCCAGACCAGGACCCGGTGTTCTCCGTTCGGAGCTTCCCACCAGAACGGCCGATCGGCCCAGGTCTCGAGGAATCGACCTATGCGGTGCCATCGGTTCGGGCCGACCGAGAGATACCTGACTCCGGCTCGGGCGAGGACGGTTGCGAGCCCCCACGCGAAGCCGGGAATGTCCGTGAACATCGCCGAGCGAATCGGCACGCCGGTGCGCTCCGCCAGCTTCGAGGACGGCTCCAGCTCGCGGATCAGGCCTTCAGCGGTCGCGATCCCGGTGAGCAGATTGGTGTGCAGCGCGTCCAGGTGAATACAGCCGCGGCGGATCCCTTCGATCAGCCGGTCGTTCTCGCTCTCGGTGTGGTGCTCAAGGTAGGTCTCGACCGCCCAGACGGCCTCGGGGTGCCAGATGAACCGGGCTTCGGGGGGCAGGGAGGCACTCTCCTCACCCAGACGCAGCGCCTCCTCCAGGTGATTCCACTGCAGCCGTTCGACCTCGTCCTGAAGGTGCGTATATCCGATGTCGAGGTGCGTATGGTGGATCAGGTGAATCGTGAGTGGCTGCACGGGCTCGACACGGATCTGCGCCTCGTACCGGTCGCCTCCGACCTCGAAGGCGACCGGAATCTCGGAGCGGTGCTCGACCGCCGGCACTTCGAGATATGTCCGCGTGGATCCGAAACGAGTCTCGACCTGCCGGGTGCCCGCGTCGCTGTGCAGCTCGACCGGACCGCCGCCATCGAGTCGCAGCAGGTCCACCCGGATCTCCTGCCGCGGACCCTCGGCGGACCTCACGACGGCGGGGACGGGGTGAATGTCGATGCCGGGTCGGACCTCGTGATCGAAGACCAGAAACCAGGTACGCGTACCGGCGCTTTCTCCCCGCACTCCGAGCCGCAGCGGGCCCCCCGGGACTACGAGCGCACGGGGCACGTGAAGGAACAGGAAGCCCATGGCGTCGGCGTATCGGTCCACCAGGGTTACGCGGAACTCGCCGGACACGCCTTCGCTTCCCTCCCATATGCGGCTCTCTTCAACGGCTTCGGCAGGATTCTCGAACCGGAGCACCGGTCGATCATCGATGGAAAGCTCGAATCGGCGGCGATCATCGTTCGCATCGATCCCGGCGAGCATCACGAAGGTGACCGTCTCGGCCGCGGCGAGATCCTCGGGCACAGCCGCTGTCTCCCAGGTGATCGATCGGGTCTCGTCCTCCGAACGGACCACCAGGCATCGCTCCACGCCGGGGACCGGGGCGTGGTACTCGATCTCCTCGCCTTCGAGGGGTCGAGCAAAACCGGGCACCGTCGTCGACGGCAGGAGAATCCGCATCAGTCGGTTCGGAATCGGAACACGGTCGACGACCTGTACTGCTCGCCTGGACGAAGCAGGGTCGAGGGGAAGTCCTCCTGGTTCGGCGAATCGGGAAAGTGCTGGGTCTCGAGACAGAGGCCGGACCTCGCTCGATACGTGGCTCCGTCCTTTCCGGGGATCGAGCCGGCGAAGAAGTTGGCGGAGTAGAGCTGGATGCCCGGCGCGCTCGTCAGAACCTCCATCACGCGGCCACTCTCGGGGTCGCGGACGCGGGCCGCGACCTTCAGCGCTCCGTCCCCCGTCCAGTCGTCGAGAACGAAGTTGTGATCGTATCCCCCCGCGATGCGCAGCTGCTCGTCCTCGTCATCGATTCTCGCGCCGATCGTTTCCGGCGTCCGGAAGTCGAAGGGCGTGTTCTCCACGTGACGAATCTCCCCGGTGGGGATCATCTCCCGGTCGACCGGGGCGAAGCGGCTGGCGCGCAACATCAATTCATGCCCCAGGACCGAGCCGGAATCGTGACCCGCGAGATTCCAGTAGTCGTGGTGCGTGAGATTGACGACCGTGGTCGCGTCCGTGGTCGCCTCGTACCCGAACTTGAGTTCGTTCGCGTTCGTGAGCGAGATCGTGACGGTGGTCTCCAGCCGGCCCGGATACCCCTCCTCTCCCGCTTCGCTGACTCGAGAGAGAACCACGCTCGCTCGCCCGGCGCCCGGAACATCGAACGGACTGCCCGGGATGGGGCCCGAGACCGTGGTGAACGTATCCCAGAGGCGCCTGTCGAAGCCGCGTACGCCCCCGTGCAGGTGATGGGGCCCCTGGTTCAGGGGCAGCTCCATGACTGCCCCGTCCAGCTCCAGCCTGCCGTGGCCGATCCGGTTCGCGTACCGGCCGACGATCGCTCCCACGTAGGCGGTGTCGGCCAGGTAGTCGGCGAGCGAATCGTAGCCGAGCACGACGTCGTCCAGGTTCCCGTCACGATCCGGGACCGAGACACGCGTCACGATCCCTCCCCAGTCGGAGAGCTGGACCGTCATGCCGTCTCGATTGCGGAGCGTGTAGAGGGTTACGGTGTCTCCTTCGGCGGTGACGCCCCAGGGTTCGGAAGTAAGCGTAGGAGGTCCCCTCATGGCGGCTTCCCCCTTCGGCGCGGGATCGGAGTGTCGCTGGGCGTCCCGGTCACCTCCGCAGGCCGCGAGAAAGACCAGGGCCATCGCCAGCGGCTGGACTCGCTGAAACGGGCTGAGGATCGGGGTCGAAGGTGCGTTCATGCGGAAACGTGCGCCGATAGCCGCGCAGAAGCAACGCGACCGGTGCGGCGTCACCGCCTGCTCCGTTAGATTGCTGCGAATGACTGAACCCCCTGCCCACCAGCGATTCTTCGCCGAGCTGAAACGGCGAAAGGTGTTCCGCTCCGCGGCCCTCTACGGGGCCGGCGCGTTCGCCGTCCTGCAGGTGGCAGACATCGTCTTTCCCGCCGTCGGCCTGCCGGATAGCGCCATCACCTGGCTGGTCGTGCTCAGCGTGCTGGGCCTGCCCGTCGCCGTGGTTCTCGCCTGGACCTTCGACCTCACGGTCGAGGGCATGCGCCGCACGGAGATGGCGGAAACCGCCGAGCTCGAAGCGATCGCCATGCAACCACGCTCGCAGCGCTGGCCGGCCGGCATTCTCGCGCTGGTGGGGATCGGGCTGCTGATGCTCGGAAGCTGGTGGGTCGGAGTCCGATCCTCCGGGAGCGACGAAGCAGCCGATCCGGGGGCGGCTGCCGGCGAAGTTCAATCGGCGGAGTCGGTCGAATCGATCGCCGTGCTCCCGTTCGTGAACATCGGGGGGGACCCGTCCGACGAGCCGTTCAGCGACGGACTCACTGAAGAGCTCGGAAACGCTCTGGCCCAGATCGAGGGACTGCAGGTCGCCGCTCGCAGTTCCGCCTTCGCGTTCAAGGACCAGGACGTCGGCGTGCGAGCAATCGGCAGGGAACTCGGGGTGGGCTCGGTCGTCGAGGGATCGGTACGTCGATCGGGCGGCACGGTGAGGGTCTCCGCCCAGCTCAGTCGCACCTCGGATGGATTTCGCCTCTGGTCCAACAGCTGGGAACGTGAATTGACCGCGGCGAACGTGTTCGCGATCCAGGACGAGATCACGACAGATATCGCCCGTGCGCTGACACGCGAGCTGAGGCCCGGAGCGGCCACGGCAATCTCGGCCCGCCGGACCGAGGACCTCGAAGCCTACGACTTGTACCTGCTCGGTCGTCATCGCTGGGCGACCCGGGATGTGGAGGCGATTCGCGAA
>JAMJQL010000013.1 GCA_023554245.1 Gemmatimonadota bacterium | reverse complement strand
GTCGAGTCGCCCGGAAGTGCGAAGAGTCCATCCGGCTGCCGGTACTCGTCTGGACCCTGGCCCTCGCGGCCCAGCACCGCGGCCGTCGCCAGGTCGTTCGAATACCGGATCAGTCGGCTCTCCGCGCCATCGGCCACGAGTAGGGCACCGCCCCGAAGGACCCGGATCCCGTCAATCGAGCCGCGAGGCTCAGCAGAAGTCGCGTCAGGTTCGCCGAAACGCACCGGTTCCTGGGACACAGCCATCGAAGAAGGAAGCAGAAGCAGGAGCGAAACGAGGGCCCCGATCTGCACAAATCCTCCGCGGCCTCGAGCCGATCGCAAAATGAGATACTGGCTCCTGGTCGACCTGCCGTTTCCTGTCATCGCTCGATCCGTGATTGCAGTGAGACGTCCCGGGTTGGCCCGGCGGCGCCGGTACTCGCCATTTCTGATTCACGACCTCGACCAGGGGTTGCCCGCAGTGGACTACCGGCATCGGTCGCAACCACCGCAATCAGGTCGTGATTCACCGAAATATCGGGCAATGACCGCTCGCCTGCATCCCCTCGCCGCCGCGTATCTCTGCATGGCCTCGAGCCGGAAGCGAGCGCGGGCCGCCAATCGTGCAGGCGATTCGTCCGGACCCGCATCGGTCGTTGATCGATCGCTGATGCGAGAGTTCCCGAACCGTTTCCGGATCCGTCTGCGGTGAAGACGAAGGTCGCCGGTCATGGGCATCAGCAGGCAACATGCGGGATCTCCGTCGCGGCCTGCCCGGCCGGCCTCCTGCACGTATGCCTCCAGCGCCGCAGGCATGCCGAGGTGCGCCACCAGGCGAATCTCAGGGTGATCCACACCCATTCCGAAGGCACTCGTTGCGCACATCACGCGATTACGTCCTGAGGTGAATCCGACCTGGAGGGCTTTTCTCGTCGCACCGTCGAGGCCGGCATGATAGACCGTACTCCTCAAGCCTCGGGCTCGAAGCATGTGCGCGAGACGCACCGTTCCTGCGCGGGACAGGAGGTAGACGAGAGCGGAAGATCGCCCGGCCGGGGCGAGTGCCCGCCTGACCGCCGCAACGAGCTGCTCGAATCTGTCGGGACCTGATCCCGCGCGACTCACCGACCAGTGCAGGTTCGGTCGATCGACGCTGCTGACGAAGCGCGCGGGATCCCGGAGGCCGAGACTGGATTCGATGTCCGTCCGTGTGTGCGGTGTCGCGGTCGCCGTGAATGCCGCTACAGGTGGGCGACCAGCTATATCGAGAAACTGCAGGATGTTGCGGTACTCGGGGCGGAAGTCGTGTCCCCAGTCGCTGATGCAGTGTGCTTCGTCCACGATCACGCGTGCCGGGTGAAGATCTGCCGCGAGAGATCGGACCCGCTCAGTCGCGAGCGCCTCCGGGGACAGGTAGAGGATCCGCGGAGGTGAGTTTCGCAGCCGATCGGCGAGGGCGGCGCGCTCGGACCGGGCGAGAGCCGATGAGTAGGCCGCCGCATCCACCTGCCGTGCCCTGAGCCCTTCAACCTGGTCCTGCATGAGCGCGATCAGGGGCGATACGACGACCGTCGGACGACTCAGCAGCAGGGCTGGAATCTGAAAGCAGAGTGATTTCCCGAAGCCGGTGGCGCGAACGGCCAGTACGTCTCGACCGGCCAGGATCGCGCGGACGACGGCAGCCTGACCGGGGCGGAAATCCCGGTGGCCGAATACGGACTTCAGGACCTCTCCGGCCGCTCCCTGATCTCGCATGCGACGAGATGTACCCCGCTCGTCATGCGTCCGTCATCGGCCGAGCCGCGGTCTGCGTTGCCGCGGACGGTTGATCGCTCGTTGAGCCGGGTCAGGGAGGATCGGATCGGTGACGGCGAAAGCGAAATCCGGGGGTCGATATATGAAGAAGCCGATCCGCAGCAAAGAAGCGCTGCTGAACCTGGTAACCGTTCTTGCACTCTTGCTGGCCGCAGGTCTCACCTTCCGCGAACGGATACTGCCTGCACTGCGGGAATACTCCGTCGTAGACCCGGGCGAGGCCGTCCCGAGCGGCCTTCGTCTTGAGGATCTGACAACCGGCGACACGGTCGAGCTTGTTGACCTCGCTCCCGTCACTTCTCTCGCCGTTCTCGCCTCCTGCCCGTCCTGCGAGCGAAGCGCACCCGTGTGGCGCGAAGCACTGGAGGCTGCCGGCATCGATGGAATCCGGTTCATCGCGATCGCGATCCGGGAGGAACCCGGCACCCGGGTCTGGTTGCAGCGCCAGCTACCGGGGATTCGTGCGTTCCGACCGGTCGAAGCAGATCGGTTCCTGGACCTGCTGCGGATCGAGGTCGTGCCCACCGTTCTGACGATCGGGGATGACGGCCGCCTGACCCGACGTCTCGAAGGCGCAATCCCACCTGGAGAGGCAACGGCACTGCTGCTCGATAACACTGCCGGTGCGCGAGGCACGGCAGAATGAGTTCGGCCGGCGCGACGGGCCGGTCGGGACCCACCCACGGAAGGAGAAAGGAATGCGGAAAGGCCTTCGGCTTCTCATGGCCGCCATGACAACGACTCTGTTCGCGCTGGCGACGAATCCGTCAGACGCGCTCGCGGAGAAGGAGAAGACGGACTGCACCGATCATTGCGCCGAGAGGGCGGCGCGTTACTGCGAAGACCTCGAGAACTGGAGGTGCGATGTCTACATCTGGGGCTGCCTCGCCGGCTGCAATGTCAACAAGATCGGCTGAACGAAAGGAAGACGGAATGAAACTGCGATTGCTCGTCGCGCTGGCACTGCTGATGGTCTCCGTGCCCGCCGCACCCCGACAGGCGCCTGCAGCTCAGGCCGGATGGATCTGCAAGGCCTACTGCGAACTGATCAATGCCATCTGCCAGGCCGGTGCGGTACCGGCAGGCGATGCCGAGCCATGCCTGCACCTCTACCGCGGCTGCAGGGATGGGTGCGAAGCCGACTGAAAAGGATCGGAAGAAGAGAGATACGGGCGGGAGATCAGGCGCCGTCGCCGCCTGATTTCCTGTCCGGTTGCTTACCCCGCACGAACCGCAGGACGAGAGCCGAGGCCATGACTCCCGTGCCGACCCCGGCTACGAAGGAATTCTCGATCGCAGCGCCGGCCAGCCAGATGACCATTCCGCCCACGGCCAGCCAGATCTGGATCCGCAGCCAGCGTGAGAACTCCGATTCGGAATCGTCGGGCGTCACCGCGTCGCGGCCGTTCCCGTCACCAGGGGCTGACTTACCGGCCGGTCCGGACTTCTCGCTCCCCACGCGATCACTCCGGCTGCCACCACGGCTACGAGTGCGTTACCGAACACCACGAGCAGTGGAGTCAGAGCTCCGAACTCGATTCCCAGAAAGCCGGCCGATTCGAAGAACGGATAGCGGACGAGCAACACGTATAGACTCAGAATCACGCTCGCCAGGAGCCCCTTGGTCACGAAGTCCGACCCGGGCAACCAGCGCCAGGTGAATCCGAGCAGAAAGCCCCAAGCGACGCCGTGCAACACTCTGACGCCCCAGTCGGCAGCCGACAGCTGCATCTCCAATCCGGGAGCCAGCAAGGCCGCGATTCCGGTCCAGCCCGCCAGGAGCGTGAGGAGACCGTGAACCAGGGCCGCGAGAATCCCACCCAGTACGCCGAGGCCGAGGCGAGAGCTCAAGTCGAGGTCACCCTCGACGCCCGGACCCCAGGCTCCGCTACCGAGGGCTACGGCTTCGGCCGCCAGAGCCGCGATCAGAATCAGGACCCCGCCCGTGATCGCACTTCGTCCATCCATCGCCAGCAGACGTGCCCCCGCCAGCGCCAGCACGATCGTGACCACGAGCAGAGTCGCACGGGTCCCATCGAATCCCGTCGTCCGAGAATTCGGCCTGGGATCAGCGGCCTTGGTTTCGCCCTGCATGTCGTACGTCCTCTTCGGGGCGGCCCCGGCTCCGTTCGAGCGAGACCTTCGATTCATTTGCTGAGGAGCTCGAATCCGGCTCAGGAGCCCCTTCGATCCAGAAAGCGCCCGACCCCTTCCCTGCAGTCATCGGTGAGCCGGGCCAGGGCGTTCACATGGGCCCCGGCTCGTATCGCCGCTTCGAAGCTGGCACCGTCGATCTGGTACAGCAAGCGCTTGCCCAGGCTCACCGCCGATGCACTGCGACTCGAGAGATCGGCGAGGAATTCGTCAGCGCCTTCGTCGAATTCGTCCGCCGGAATGACCCGGTTCACGAGGCCGATGGCGGAGGCGCGTTCGGCATCGATCGACTCGCCCAACGAGATCATCTCGAAAGCCTGTTTCTCGCCCACTGAACGGCGGAGAATCGCCATGACCATCGCAGGCACGAATCCGAGCCTCACCTCCGGGTATCCGAAGCTCGCGTTCGACGAGGCGAGTACCAGGTCACAGGCAGTCGCCAGGCCGCATCCTCCCGCGAGCGCCCGTCCATGCACCAGGGCGACGACCGGAGTGTCCATGCGGCGGATGAGCAGGAACAGCTCTCCGAGCGACTCCGCATCCTCGAGACTCGAGAGCACGCCCGATTCCACTGCATCGCGGACCTCCTCGAGATCGGCTCCGGCGCAGAAGTCCGGACCGGCTCCCGAGATCGCCGCCACCCGGATGCGCTCATCGGCGTCGGCGAGGGCTAGCGAGTCCTTCAGCTCCTCGACGAGAGCACGGCTCAGGGCGTTCCTGCGCTCCGGTCGATCGAGGATGATCCGTGCGATGCCGGCGTCGCCATCGACCTCGTTCCGAATCCTGCCGTTCACGACGGCCTCCCGCTGGTCTCTCCCGTACGGACGCGATCGCACGTCTCCACGACCTCAGCGGGCACGTCGATCTCCAGCTGCAGCAGCGAAGCGGCGAAGGTCTTACCCTGAGCGTCCAGCATCAGCGAGACCGTTCCGCCACCGCCGAGCGACTCATGGAGCAGGAAATTGAGCGCGAACAGGTTCGGCAGCTCGAACCGATCCACTCGGCCCCTGCATACGCGCGAGAAATGCGCCTTGACCCGCTCCGCCGTGACTTCCTCACGAATCACGCTCCAGGCCTTCGGCGACAGAGCGATTACGCCGACGTTGGCCGCATCGCCCTTGTCGCCGGAACGGGCGATCGCCACGCGCTCGAGTCGGACCTTCATGCGTGCCTCACTTCCACCCGGAGCTCGTCTTCGACCGCCGTCCGGTCGATGAGAGCCGGCCAGTACGCCATCACTTCCTGCACTCTGGGGCGACCCGCGGCGAAGCCGGTCACGGTCGGAGGGCCCGCGAGAATCAGCGGAGCCAGCTCCCGCGTGAACCGCTCGACCGCATCCCGGTCACGGCCGCGGACACCGACCCGCAATTCGACCTCGGGAATCGCATCTCGAACCACCTCCGGCAACTCCTCCGGGCTCAGCCCCGCGCAGGCTCCCGCTCCCACGAATTCCGTCCGGATCTCGTCGAAATGCAGGTCCAGATGTCGAAGGCGGCCGCGCAGCACTTCGTCCGCTCGCCGCGCCTTGGCCAGCGCATCGGGCGCGGCGTAGACCAGGGTCCCGGTCGCCTTCCAGCCGTCCCGATAGGCGATCGACACCTTGAGCATATCGGTACGCGGCGAGCCGCGTACTCCGCTGATTCTGACACGGTCATTCCCGAGATCCTCGAGGCGGATCGAAGAGAAATCCGCGACACAATCCGGGGTGATGTACTCGACCGGGTCTCCCATCTCGTACACGAGCTGCTCGGAGACCGTGGCCCAGGTCACCCGCCCCCCCAGCTCTGAATGTTTCGTAACCACGAACTCGCCGTCCGGCTCCATTTCGATGATCGGGTATCCCGGCGTCTCGAGATCCACGCCTTGCCAGTCGAATAGCGTGTTTCCGCCTGTCGCCTGCGCCCCGCACTCGTTGATGTGGCCGGCGACCACCCCGGCGGCGATTCGATCCCAGTCATCCGCGGCCCAGCCATGCTCGAACATCAACGGCGCGTATGTCAGGGCAGTATCGGTGGAGCGGCC